>NZ_JBHMIO010000060.1:0-22385 GCF_048060275.1 Micromonospora sp. LOL_015 | reverse complement strand
GCTCATCCCGGCCCTGCTCAACGCATCGCAACCATGATCAACTGACTTTGCTTTAGCTCTGGACTACTGGGCTGTCCGACTTGTCCACCGACACGCCCCTGACCGAACTGGTCCGCTTGGCCAAGAGCCGCTGGCGCATCGAACACGACTACCGCGAACTCAAAAGACCGCTCTCGGGCTCGACCACTTCGAATTCGGCGTGCTGATCCGCAGCCAGCTCGGGGCCACCGTCTCGGTGATCCTGCTCTACCTGGGCGGATACATCAGGCCGCTCCTGGATCGGCTGGCACCGCCACGTCACCTCGCCGCCACCGCCCAACTGTTCCTCGCCCAGTTACGGACAGCCCGGCCAAAAGCGCCGGGGCAGACCTGAGCCGGTACGCCGTCCTATGCGGACTGCACCCAGACCAACATCGGCTTCTGCGGCACTGGAACGTCACAACGGTGGCGGAGGGCTTGGCCACACACACGGGAGCACGAGCCCGATGATGTTCAGGCTAGAATCCATCAGGGATGGAGGCGTGTGAGTTCCTGGTGGTCTCCCCCGCCTTCAAAGCGGGTGGGCCTGGCTCAGCCTGGCCGGCGGGTTCGATTCCCGTCCGTCTCCGCCACAGAACATCCACATGGGGCGGTAGGTCGATGGATTTGGTCGAGAACCCGGTGCGCCTGACCCGGTATTCCCGCGGCGGCGGTTGTGCCTGCAAGATCCCGCCGGGTGAACTGGAGTCCGCGCTGGCCGGGGTTTTCAGCCCGCTGACCGCAGCGGCTCACGAGTTGCTCGTCGGCTTGGAGACCGGCGACGACGCCGCTGCGGTCCGGCTCTCCGGTGACACTGCGATCATCGCGACTACTGACTTCTTCACGCCGGTCGTCGACGACCCGTATGACTGGGGGCGGATTGCCGCCGCGAACGCCCTGTCGGACGTCTACGCCATGGGTGGCGACCCGATCCTGGCCGTCAATCTGCTGGCCTGGCCGCGTGACCTGCTGCCGATGTCGATCGCGAGCGAAGTGCTGCGCGGTGGCCAGGACATCGCCCGGGAGGCCGGTTGTCATCTCGGCGGGGGGCACAGCGTCGACGATGCCGAACCCAAGTACGGCATGGCGGTCACCGGGATCGGCGATGCCCGTCGGTTGCTGCGCAACAACGCCGGACAGGCGGGAATGCCGCTAAGCCTGACCAAGCCGCTGGGCGTCGGCGTCCTGAACTCGCGGCACAAGGCGACCGGTGATGTCTTCCCGGCTGCGGTCGCCGCGATGACCACCCTGAATCGGGACGCCTCGCACGCCGCCCTGCGCGCTGGGGTGACCTGCGCGACCGACGTAACCGGCTTCGGCCTGCTCGGCCACCTGCACAAACTCGCCCGCGCCAGCGGAGTCACCGCGGTCGTTGATGCGGCCGCGGTACCGTACCTGGACGGCGCCCGAGAGGCCGCCCGGGACGGGTTCGTCAGCGGAGGCAGCCACCGCAACCTCGACTGGGTGCGGCCCCACACGCATTGGGGCACCGGCGTCACCGAGTTGGAACGGCTGCTGCTCGCCGACGCGCAAACCTCCGGCGGCCTGCTGATCGCTGGGGAAATCCCCGGAGCCACGGTGATCGGCGAACTGGTCCCCGGCGACGGCGAACACACACTGATCGTCAGATGACCGGCGACCCGCGCCGGTACATCCCCCGCACAGACACCCTGCTCGCCGATCCAGGGTTGTCCGAGGCACACCGGATGTTCGGCTTCGAAATTGTGAAGCAGGCGGTCCGCGACGCCCAGCAGCGGGCCCGGGCCGGCCAGATCAAAACCGCCGACGTCCTGCCCGCCGCGCTCGCCGCACTGCCGCAGGCCCCCGTGCTGTTGCGCCGGGTCATCAACGCGACCGGTGTGGTGCTGCACACCAACCTCGGCCGCGCGCCGCTGTCGGCGGCGGCCGTCGAGGCCGTCACCGCAGCTGCTGGATATGTCGACATCGAGTACGACGTGACCACCGGCACCCGTGCCCGCCGCGGCCGCAGCGCCCTCGTTGCCCTACGGGCCGCAGTACCCGACGCCGGCGACGTCCACGTGGTCAACAACGGGGCAGCCGCGATCGTGCTGGCCGCCACCGCGCTCGCGGCCGGCCAGGAGATCGTCGTCGCCCGATCCGAGATGGTGGAAATCGGTGATGGCTTCCGGCTGCACGAGCTGCTGGCCAGCACCGGTGCCCGGTTGCGCGAGGTCGGCGCCACCAACCGGACGCATCTGCGCGACTACGCCGACGCCGTCGGCCCGCAGACCGGATTTATCCTCAAGGTTCACCCCTCCAATTTCCGGATCGAGGGCTTCACCTCGGCGGTCGGCGTAGCCGAGCTGGCCGGGCTGCCGGTCCCGGTGGTCGCCGATATCGGATCCGGGCTGCTGCGGCCGGAACCGCTACTGCCGGACGAGCCGGACGCCGCGACTTGGCTGCGCGAGGGCGCGACGATCGTGACCGCGAGCGGTGACAAACTACTTGGCGGCCCGCAGGCCGGTCTCCTGCTCGGCAGCCGCGAGGTGATCGAGACGCTACGCCGTCACCCTCTCGCCCGGGCGCTACGCGTCGACAAACTCACCCTCGCCGCGTTGGAGGCGACCCTTCGCCGGCCCGTCACCCCCACCACTTCAGCCCTGCACGCCGACGAGCGGGAACTACGGGAACGCGCCGGCAAGCTGGCAGCCCGTCTGGTGACCAGCGGCATCGCAGCCACGGTGACGCCCAGCGACGGCGTCATCGGCGGCGGCTCGGCGCCGGGCCTGCTGCTGCCCGGCTGGGCCGTCCGGCTCCCGCCCGGACTCGCCGAGCCGCTGCGCCGCGGCGTCCCGTGCGTGGTCGGTCGGGTCCACGACGGCCACGTCCTGCTGGACCTGCGCTGCGTCCCGCCGGCCGAGGACGACGCGGTAGCGCAGGCTGTGGAACGCGCATGTTCGTGATCGCCACGGCCGGCCATGTCGACCACGGCAAGTCGACGCTGGTGCGGGCCCTGACCGGCATGGAACCCGACCGCTGGGCCGAGGAACGCCGCCGTGGCATGACCATTGACCTCGGGTTCGCCTGGACCACCCTCGACAGCGAGCACATGACCGCGTTCGTCGACGTGCCCGGCCACCAGCGGTTCATGTCGAACATGCTGGCCGGCGTCGGGCCGGTCACCGCCGTCTTGTTCGTCGTCGCAGCAGACGAGGGCTGGCGACGGCAGTCGGAGGAGCACCTGGCGGCGCTGCGGGCCCTCGACGTGCGCCACGGCGTCCTCGCGGTTACCCGCTGCGACCTCGCCGACCCCGGTCGGGCGACCGCGCAGGCACGCGAGCGGCTGCGGGACACCGGCCTGGCCGGGATGCCCACGGTCGCGGTGTCCGCCGTCTCCGGCCACGGCATCGAGGCTCTGCGCGCCGAACTGCGCGAACTCACACGGACACTTCCGCCCCCCCCAGCCGGGTCCGGCGAGACTATGGGTCGATCGATCATTCACCGTACGGGGCAGCGGCACGGTCGTTACCGGGACGCTCAGGTCGGGAACCATGGCGGTCGGCGACCAACTCGTGCTCGAACCCGCAGGCCGGACCGTCCATATCCGCGGCCTGCAGAGCCTCAAGACCAAGGTCGAACGCGCCGAGGCGGTGTCCCGGCTTGCGGTCAACCTGCGTGGTCTGGGCGCCGGCGACGTGCGACGCGGGCACGCGCTGGTCCGGCCGAGGGCTTTCGCCCAGGTCACCACCATGGACGTACGGCTGGTCCGACACGCTGACCGACTGCCGTCCCACCTCGTCCTGCACGTCGGATCGGCAGCGGTACCCGTACGCCTGAGACGACTCGGGCCACACGCGGCACGCCTCCACCTGACCACCGCACTGCCGCTACACACCGGAGAGCGAGGCCTGCTGCGCGACCCAGGTGCCCAGCACATTGTCGCCGGCATCGTCGTCCTCGACACCATGCCCCCGCAACTGCACGCCCGAGGCGACGCCAGACGTCGGGCCACCCAGCTGCTGTGCATGAACGACCTGCCCGACGTGGTGGCTGAGATCAGCCGCCGCGGAGCAGTACGACGCGAAGCGCTCGTCACCGCAGGCGTCCTGGCCCAGGAAGCCGCAGAGCCGCAGGAGGTCGTCGCTGCGGGTGAGTGGCTGGTCGACCCGACCCTCTGGAAGACCTGGGTATCAGCGCTGACCACAGCCGTCGACGAGTGGATGGCGGCGAACCCGCTGTCACCCGGCCTCGCGCCGCAGGCGGCGGCCAGCAAGGCTGGAATTGCCGATCCCCGGCTGATCGGAGCGCTCACCGCCGCCGCCGGGCTCGTCCTCGACAGCGGCGGCGTCCATCGCAAGGACACCGGAATCCGGTTTCCCGAACCAGTGCGCCGGGCACTCGACGAGATTCGTGCCCGGCTGCGTGCGGACCCGTTCGCTGCCCCCAGCGCGGAGGAACTCGCACGACACCGGTTGTCCCGGCAGCATCTGGCTGCTGCGGTCAACGCCGGTCTGCTCTGCCGTGTCGCCAACGATGTCTACCTGCTGCCCGACGCACCGGCCGAAGCGGTGCGCCGACTCGCGGGGATCGATCAGCCGTTCACCGTCAGCCAGGCACGCGTCGCGTGGGACACCAGCCGCCGCGTCGCGGTGCCGCTGCTGGAGCACCTCGACAACCAAGGCGCCACCCGTCGCATGGGTACCACTCACCGGGTTGTCCGTCGACAGACCGGCATGCCCGGTTCATAGCGTCAATAGCTGGCCGAGGCGTCCAACTTGGACGCGAGCATCTTGGTGGCCCAACTTCGGAGGTTGACATCGAGCCCCACTGATGTAGGCTTGGTTGTAGAGTGATCCAAAGCTCTTACACGGAGGATGCACTTATCGCGATGTTAATCGTGGCGCAGCCCGTTTGATATGGGCGAGCAGGGAAACCGCCCGCTCTCGAGTTTTACACACTGGCTCCGGATTACCTTCTTCCGCACGACATCGAAGGTCAGCAACGTCAGCCCTTACGTCGTTAAGCGGCTCGCATTTAGAGTAGGTCGACGTACGAAGAATTGCGATCAAAACGCGTTCTATGTGAGCCAAAATTCGGCCAATGCGACCTCTTGCTAAAGTGAGAAGCTCGAAATTTTGCGCAAGCCTAGGGAGGGCCCATGGCGCACTCAACGGTCGTTCGCGCGATCGACAACTCCATCGTCGAGCTCGAGGTGGATGACGAGTTCAGGGATCGGCTGAGTCCGTGGTTGGGGCACATCCGGTACATGCCCAAGTACGGAGGCCGCGACACGACCGCCGAAATGTGGGCGTTCGAACTGGCCCCCCTCTCTTCCTTGGGATCCGGGGTGTTCGCGGTAGGAGGGCGCGAGCGTGAGCGCTTCACACTCAGCGGCGGCGAAGTCGTCATATATGATTCCACCACTCTGCCGGACGCACGTTGGGCTGCCTGGCTGGGCCCGTGACATATGGCTCATGCAATGTTCTACGCTCCCGTGTGGCAGTCTTCCGACATCGCAGAGTTCTTCTCCCGGGTCACCTTCACCGATACCCCTGAGGGGCTGACGGCGGACACCGCCGGACGTTTCGAGGTGCAGATGACGGCATACAAACAGCACGTCGCGGGTGTCGGCAGTCTGCGGGTCGAGCCAAAGGCATCGAGCGCCAATCGCATTCCATCCTGGCGCGGTCTTCAAGGGCGGACCGGCGAGATCTGGCGGCTCGCCCAGAATTCAGAAGGCTCTGCCGCCCCGTTGCTGATGGCTACGGGGACGGCCGTGGCGACGTTGAGACCGTGGGACGTTCCCCGTGCGTCACAGCCAGGGATCCCGGTTCGGGCGGCTGCGGTTCGTCCCGAAGAGGAGGCGGCAAGCTTCCTCAGCACCATCTACCGCCTCGACTGGAGGGCGTAAGTGGATCCATTGACCGCCGGCGTCATCGTGCTCGCACTGGTAGTGACGCTGCTGTTCGCGGCCTGTGCGGGACTCTACCGCCGGCTGCGTGACCTCGAACTAGCCACATACAACGGTGTAGGCCTCCGTTTCGGAGCGGAACAGGCCCAGCAAAGCTTGCCCGGCTTCAACTCGAACGAAACCACGTTCGCCCTAAAGATCAACAGGCAGTGCCCGGTTTGCGACGAGCTGGTCATGGCAGTCGGTAAGCTCGCGCCCAAGCTTCCCGCCGGCTATTCGTTTGCCCTACTCTCCGACGACCTACGATTCGACAAACCGGTCCCGCAAGAGGTGAACGTTATCCGAGATCCGAAGCTCTGGCGTTCAATCACGGTGCCGTACACCCCCGCCCTTCTCGTCGTTGACCAGCAGGGAATCATCGCCTTCACCACGCCCATCGGGTCCAGCGAGGCGCTCAACGATTTCGTAGAACGCACGACAGCGAAAGAGATGGAGATGCAGAAGTGAGCGCACCCAGCGAGACTCCCATCTTCGACCTGATCCCCAGTGCGGAGGAGGCACCTGCCGGAGCACTTCCATCGCTTGTGACCGTACGCGACAGCCGATGGAACCGGAGGCGCATCATCGGCATGGCGTTCGGTGCGGTCACGGCGACAGGGCTGGCCGCCCTGGACCTGTTTCCCGGAATTCGCACGCGAAGTGCATCAGCAGTGGTGTACACGACTGAGTGGGATGACAGCTGTGTAGGCTTCTCGAACGCCAGCACTGTCTGTGTTCCGCCCACCGCGTATTACGGATCGGACAACTGCACCGGATCGTGGCACCGGGACGACGGGGCCTCCGGGACGTGCTACAGCCTCAACTGGACGTCGCTGCCAGAGACCTGCCTCGGCAGAAACGCCTGGCGATGGTACGGCGGCTCTACCACCTCAACGAGGCGCAAGTGCTCTGATGGCGAGCGATACGTCTCGCAGTGCGGCAGCACCCCGATCGACCAGTTCTCCATCTGTCGGACAGCTATCTAGTGATGGTGAATTCGGCGACCTTGCGGGTGCTGGCGCCGGGCGTATCGCTGATCATCCTGGCCGAGGCGGCCGCGATCGCGGCGTGGACGTTCGATGCCGGCCCCAGCGGTTTCGCATGGATGGTCGCGGCGCTGGTCGCCGGCTTTTCGCTGTCAGGATCGGTTTGAAGCTTGAACAGCGCTTGGATGCTGTCCTCGTCGGTCCGGCGAGGTTCCGATATCTCCGGCTTCGTTGTCGGTTTGTTCCTGGGGTCCATCGCCACGGCGCTCGGTTTGGTCTTGGCCGGATCACTGATCCGGGCTCCTCTCCCGCCGCTGGTCGCATCGTCTATCGTCGCAGGCGCAGCGCTGGTGCTGCTACTTCGCGAGTTCGGTGTCATCTCGTTTCCGCTCATCCAGAACGCCCGGCTCGTGCCGCAGTTCGTCACCGGGATTCCCTTTTGGGGGCCGGCGCAGTTCGGGATGGAGATGGGGACGGGCATGCGGACGTACTCGCCGACCGGATTACCGCACATAGTGGCGTTAGCCATTGTTTTTCTGGCCTCGTGGCCCGAAGCACTTGCGGCCGGTGCCGGCTTCGCTCTGGCACGGGCGGTGATGGTGCTCTCCTTCGCCGCCACTCGCGAGAAGGCCGAGGCCGACACCGCCTTCTACACCGACCTGCCCCGGCTCACACAAGTGTTCGCCACCCTCTTTGTTCCACCGATCGTGTTCCTGGTGGTCGCATGATTGTCGTGCGCTATGCCCTCGGCATAGTTCTGGCAGCGGCTGTCGTCGGGAAGCTCCGCTCGTTCGCGCCGTTCCGTGCGAGCCTTGCCGACTTCGGTCTAGGGAAGCGTGCGGCAGGGGTGGCCGCTCCGGCGATCGTCGCGCTAGAGGGTTTGGTTGCTGCGGCCGCGCTGGGACCGGTGCCGGGCTTGGCAGTCGCGGTGGCAGCAGTCTTGTTGGGTGTGTCGTTCACAGCCACGCAAACCTATCTGCTGGCCACGGGCAGGCCATCCGCCTGCCATTGCTTCGGGAAGCGGGAAAATGTGTCCATATGGACCTGGGGGAGGGCTGGGTTGGTGCTACTGATGGGAGTGGTACTGCTAATGGCCACGGGATGACCTGCGCGACATCAGGTTAGCGGATCCCTTCGGGCGCCAACCGTGAACTGTCAAGCCCCGGGTTTGATGGAAAGTTGGTTAGCTGGTTTTCAGGGTGTAGGGTGCCAAAACGGGGTTCCGGTCGTTGATCTGCGGTTCGAGGATTCGTTGAGGCGGCTCGGTGGTACTCGTTGATGGTTCCTCCCAGCCGTCGTCGGCGTTGAACGACGCCGTCGATCGGTACAAGTACCTTCGGGACCTCATGATGGACCTGGGCGAGCATGCCGGCCAGTTCCGGTTCCTGATCCGGGACCGGGACGCCAGGTACACCGCCGCATTCGACACCGTGTTCCACGCCGAGGGTGTCGAGGTGCTCCGAACACCACCGCAGGCACCCCGGGCCAACGCCTTCGCGGAGCGCTGGGTCCGCACAATCCGGCGGGAGTGCCTGGACCGGATCCTGATCTACAACACCCGACATCTGCTCGTCGTGCTGCCTGAGTACCTGGCGCACTACAACCGTGCGGGTGCCGAGAATCTCATCCGCGCTGGTCAGGCGGCATGCTCGTACTCATGTAGAAGCCCTGTAGGGTGCCAAAACGGGGTTCCGGTCGTTGACCTGCGGGTTCGTAGATCGGTTTATGCGGCCCGGTGGTACTCGTTGATGACCCCGCCGAGTCGTCGGCGTCGTCGGACAACGCCCTCGATCGGCGTCACGATGCCCGGTTCATGGTTTGGCGGTATCTGCCCGCGTCCCTGGTGCGGCCGATGGTCGTTGAAGTGTCGACGTACTCGGTCAGCACTACCCTGGCATGCCGCTGGCCGTAGACCAGGACGTGGTCGGTGCACTCCTGGCGCATGCGGCGGCCCCATCGTTCGACGAAACAGTTCGCCGTCGGGGTTCGCGGTGGTGTCTTCACCACCTGCACGCCCTCGTCGGCGAGTACGGCGTCGAACGACGCGGCGTACTTGGTGTCGCGGTCGCGGATCATGAACCGGAAGTCGCTGGTGCGTTCGCCGAGGTCGGCAAGCAGATGGCGGGCCTGCTGGGTCACCCACGCCCGGGTTGGATGGTCGGTCACGCCAAGCAGATGCACCCGTCGGGTGGCGACCTCCATGACGACCAGCACGTACAGACGGCTTAGCCACCCAGTGACAATGTGGACCAAGTCGGCGGCCAGCAGGCCGGTGGCCTGGGTACACAGGAACCTCCGCCAGGAGGTGTCGCGGGGTGCAGGGCCGAAGCGGCCTTGGGCCAGGATTCGGCGGATGGTGCCGAGGCCGACGCGGTGGCCGGAGTCCGAGCAGTTCGCCGTGAATTCCCTTGTGACCCCAGCGGGGGTTGTCCCGGGCCATCCGGCAGATGAGTTCGCGGATCTCATCGCTGACCGGTGGTCGGCCACCGCGGTGAGGGCAGGTCCAGCGGCGTTGGACCAGCCGTCGGTGCCAGGCCAGCAGCGTCGCCGGGGTCACGATCCGATGGACACGGACCGCGCGGGGCAGAAGGCGGGACAGCGCCGACAGGATCGCCCGGTCCGGCCAGGACAGCCGCGGTCGGCCCCGGACCTGACGGCGCAGCACCGCCACCTCATGGCGCAGGGCCAGCAGTTCCGCGAGCACGACCTTGTCGCTGCGAACCGCGCGCAGCAGCGCGTCGAACATGCAAACCGTGACCAGATAGATCAGTTGGAACACCATGACCACGACGGTGCCTCAAACTCACGAAGCCCCAGTTCACAGCAGGTGCGCCAGGTATTGGCACCGTACAGGGCACGCCGTGCCGCGCGGCCAGCACGACGGAGGGCGGTGCCGTCGGCGCGGTGTGCAGCGGGCGTCGGAAGACAATCCGGCAAACCATCAAGGTGAACGATGGCTCCACAGATCGCTACCTGCCTCAATCATCTGCCGTAGGGGCGCCCAAGGTCGGAGTGGTTCGAGTCGTGCGCAGTCGGCTACCACCGCGTCGGCTCCGGCATCGGCAAAGTAGAGGATGTCGTCAACTACACCTGGACGCCCCTCGACAATCCGAAGGGCGGTGGGTGGCAGTTCGTTCATGAGGTCGACGATGTCCTCGCGTGGCGGGGCCAAGGCACCGCGTACAGGCGCGCTGATGGTGAAGACGTCCGCGCCCGCCTCGATCGCCCTGTCGCAGTCCCTGACGGTGCCCACCCGCGCGATCGGGGTCATGCCCAGCGCGGTAATCCGCTCCGTCAGAGCGGACAGCTCGGGTGGCGACAACGCGGCCACCGGGAGTTCCGCCGCGTCGGCACCGAGCGCGCGGGCCTCGAGGATCTGGTACTCCGACAGGATCAGACCCTGACACAGGACCGGCACGAGGACCGCGTCGCGGACAGTGCGCAGGTCAGCTAGGCAGTCGTCACGCCAGCGTGGCCCCATCTGCACGGCTAGGAGCGGGGCGCCCACCGCCTCGAACCGTCGCGCAAGGCTCGACAGACCCGGTGCAACCACCAAGCCGATGACGCTGCCCGGGCTCGCGTCGGACTCGCTCCCGCCGTCCGAATCCCTCGTGAGCTCCGCCACGACCGTGATCCCCGACGAAGCAAGCACCGACCGCACATCCCGCGGGGGTGTTGCGGCCGCCGCCCGGGCCGCCATGTCTTGCGGCGGAACCGCCTGTGCTCGCCGGTCGACGTCGTCCCTGACCAACGCGACCGATCCTATGGTCGTTCCGCTTGGCACGGGTGCACGGTCGAGGTCGGCGAGCGGCGGCTGGTCGTCGGGCGACCCGTACACCCGCGCCCATGCACGTACGCCGTCTAGCGACTTGTCGTGGACCACACAGGGCTCGAACCGCCCCGTGCCGCTTTGAGTCAGCCCGTGCACATCGTCGGTCAGCACCGCGACGAGCAGTCCGTCGGAGGCGCGCAGCGCGTGCCGTGCAGCGTGCGAATCGAGCAACCGGGCCGCCACAACCACCGCTTGACCGACGTAGCCGACATCCGACGTGACGACGTGGCCCTCGCTGACGGCCATCCGTAGCCTCATCCGCCCCTCAGCTGATCGCCGCGCGTTGTGCTGCCGCAGCACCGCGCACAGCTCCGACGGCAGGCCGCGGACCAGCCTGGGCACGTCGACGGTGTCCGGCACCAGAATAAGCGCGCCATCCCCTCTGTCGTGGACCGCACAGCTCTCGAGTGGGACGCCTGACCGGACGAACGCTCGGCGCAGCATCGAATGCAGCGCGCCCATGAGGGTCAGTTGGTAAGGCTCAGTCCGGGCCGTGAACCGCTCGATGTCGACAGCGACAACCAGCCGGCGCGTTGGCGACGGGCCACCCGAACCAAGGCGGGCCACCCGCTCGTACAGGCTTCGCAGCGGCGCGCTGCGGGCCTCCGCCCGTTCCGCTAGGCAATCCCTGGCGACCTCGAGCAGACGGGTTCGGTGCTGGTCGTCGCCCTCCGCGCGGTGGAGAACATCACCGACCAGACGTTGACAGTGGGCAAGCGGCGCCTGGGCAGCCGCCATCGCCAGCACGTCGCCCCAGCCGGCCTCGTGCGCACGCGGGACCAGCAGAGGTAAGGCGTCCTGATCCAGCACAGCACGAGCAGCCAGGTACTCCTGGAATGTCCGATGCACGAAGTCGATCCGGCCGGGCACGGATTCCCGCAGCACACCGCTCGTGTCGACGAGGGTGTCCAACACCTCCGCTGCGGATGCGGACACGTCCGGCATGTTACTCAGGACGTCGGCGATGCTTCCGACGACGGCCTTGCGGTCCGCCTCAACATATCGGTGCCGCAGGAACCAGTAGGCAACCTGGGCCAACAGGGTCCGTTGCTGTGAGCGGGCGAGCGGCACGCCCGGCGCGCGTCGCTCGGACCAGCTCCGCTCGAGCAGCATGTCCAGGGCCGCCTTGTACACCTCGTGGGTCCTCGGCAGAGCGGTCGCCCGGCGTGCAGTGACCGCGCACAGCAGCGAGCACATCAGCGGCGAGGTCATCAGCCGGGTCAGGTGTGGGCTAGCGTCGATGGTGCCGAGCAGGTCCTCCTCGTGACCGGACGCGTCGCCGTACCGGCCCGCCAGCCGGTGCCAGCGCCGGACGAACTCCGCGACGTCGGCCCGGTTCATTGGCTGCAACTGGACCGTGTCGAACCGGTCGTCTACCGTCCCCACCACTCCCGGTCGCGCGGTGACCACCATTCGGGGCGCGGGGTAGGCGTCTGCTAGTTCGCCGATCAAACGCCAGGCCCCGGCCCGGTCCTGGACCGGGACCTCGTCCACGCCGTCGATTAGCAGTAGCGTCGAGTCCTTGCTGAGCAGGCGGCGGATCCAGTCGGTGGGCGCGGGAACATCGGCCGGACGGACCAGCCCGTCCGTCAGCATCCGCAAAGGATCGGAGGGCGGATGGGCCGCCTCGGCCAGCCGTACGAGTAGCGGCACAGGGGCGTCGGTGCCGGACGGTGTGTGGCGTACCAACCGCACAGCCAGCCACCGTGCCAGCGTGCTCTTGCCCGACCCCGGCTCGCCGAGGATCAGCATCCGGCGGCGGTCTGTCATGGCTTCTGACAGGAGTCGCGGCGCGGCCGAGTCGTCGGCCGTCGCCCATACCGTGGGTTCGACGAAGCCCTCTGTCAGCGGCACCCGCGCAGCGCTCCCCCAGGCGAGACCCGTCATCTCCAGCCGGTCCAGTGTATCGGCGACGAACCGCCGATACCGCTCGTCGAGCGAGTCGTAAGCGGGGTTTGGCCCGGCCACGTCGACGAAGGTCTCGCGGCCCTGCGTCATCGCCTCCGCCACAGCAGCCGCCAGCGATCCCGATCTCGGGGGGACCATGTCCGGCGACGACGGCTGCGGCAGCCGGGACGCCAACGCGAACACGGCCAGACAGGACGCCCAGAGCACCCCGTCGCGGGCCGGTGATCCGGGCTCAGTGTCACGCACCAGCCGAAACAGTTCCGTCGCGTTCGCCTGGTCCAGCCCAGCCCGCCATGCGGACGGGCGCAGGCACCGGTCAGCGTCCACTAATGTCCGCCACACCCCGTAAGGCGATTCCTCGACTAGCTCGATCAACCGCTCCGCGACGATGTCCGCGACCTCGTCGAACTCGCGTGCGAGACGACGGCGATCGATCATCCCAACGGCCCAGCCCTCGACAACGGCCGTCGGGTCCTCGGTGTCGAGGACCGGGCGGCCCAGTCGCATACCCAGCCCAGTACAGACCACCCAACCGCCGATCCTTAGCGCGCGTGACTCGATCTCATCCACGTCGACCACCACCTGCCCCGCCCAGCGCCCGCGACTCCGGCGCAGCGGGCTCGTCCGGACAGCAGGACAGCACCATCCGCTCATACTCGTCGGCGTCGAACCGGGGCGTCACGGCCCGTAGGGCGGCGGCCACCTCTGCCCGCCCGTCCAAAGCCAGCCGGCGTAACAACGGAAGGACATCGTTTCCGCCCAGGTCGGCGGCGGTAAGGACCACGCCGAGGGCGTCGGTGACCCGATCGGTCGTCCGCTCTGCAAGCAGGTCCACCACCAGCGGCCCAGCCTCGGCTAATAGCCTCGCCTCCTCGGCACTGCAGGGAATCGTGATCGCGCAGTCCTCCTCCACCCGCCGCCGCAGCTCGGGCCCAAGCCCCGAAACCGCGCCCAGGCAGAGCATGGCCAAGACCTGCAGCCGCAGCGCCGTTGCCGCGTCGGTCCGCTCGCCGACCCGGACGAGCAAGCCGCTGAGAAGCTCCTCGGCCTGCGGTAGCCGAGCGTGGCCGGCAGCCATGACCACGAGACGCTGACGTCCAATGACATGCGCGTCCCGGACCAAGGAGCGGATGTTCCCGCCCGCGGCTACCTCCCGCGCCGCGAGATAGTCCCGGAACACGGCGTCAGTGAAAGTCACCGCCCCGTTCCCGCAGAGTTGGATCAGACCGCTGCGGACCGCCAAGTGGTCAACGAGCGCTTCGGCACGGCCGCCCGGACTCACCTCGTTGGCCGGCCCGAGGCGGTGCCGGACTCGGTCGCGAACGACGGCGGCACCAGCAACCGCCAGATCCTCGGTGACCATCCAGTACGCGAGATCCTGCAGAATGCCCACTGACTGCTCGATAGGTGGCGCGAGGCCATCGGCCACACCGCGCTCTCGGTCCCGCTCCTCGATCAGGATCTCCACCACCATCCCGACCAGGTCGAGCCATCCGGTCGGTAGTTGGACCCGCCCGTCCCTGTGCAGCGCGCACATCAGCGCGCAGACAAGCGGGTTAGCGGCCAGCGCACGCAACGCGCCGGAGGCGGCGAGCGCCTCCAACAGCCGGTCCGCGCACCGGTTCACCTCCGCCCGGGCCTCTTCGGTCACTTGCCCGCTGCCGACCGCTTCGTGCCATCGACGGATGAACGTCCACATATCGCTCGGCGACATGGGCAGCAGATCCACCACATCGAACCCGGCCGTCGACGGCCACTCCACCGGGATCACCCCAGGCCGGCTGGTCACGACGTACCGCGCCCGGCTAAAGGCGACAACAAGCTTCGCGAGCCAATCCAACATCGCCGGCCGGCGATCATCCGGTACCTCGTCGATGCCGTTGATCAGGACCAAGCTGTTGCCGTCACGCAGTTGCCTCTGCACCCATCCATGCGGCATCTCCCCGGAGATGTCCCGGGCGACAGCGTCCAAGAGGTGGTCCGGCGACGGCATCTCCGCCTCCGCAAACCGGTGCAGCGGCAAATAGAACGGCAGCGCATCGTTGAACGCTGCGAGTTCGCCGGTGAAAGCGCGCCGGGCAGCGAGCATGAAAAGGCGGTAGAGGAAGGTCGTCTTGCCCGCCCCGCAACGGGCACGGATCAGCACCCGGGACCGACCTGCCAGGGCCGACTCCACCCTGGTCGGCACCGCAGGTTCGGTAGCGTTGGAGACCGCAGCCGGCAAGCTGAGATACGCCAAGCTCAGCGGATACTGCCGGCTACCTGCGCTCAGCCTGGCGCTATCCAAGTCGACGATGTCGAGCCCGGGACCGACGTGAGCTCGGTAGATCTCGGCGAACGCCGCGTCGGCGTCCCTCGATGCATCCACGACGGCCCGTCGCGGTGCCTCCCTGACGTCAACCGCCAGCTGCGTCAGCCGTTGGAGGATCTCGGGTACGGCCAGATCGGCCAAGCCCGCCATCGCGCGCACAATGACCACGACCTCGGCGCAACAGCTCGCCAGCAGCAGGTCGTACAGATCGGCCTCGTCCCGCCCGAAGAACCGGACGGCGAGGTATTCCGCCGCACCGGACCGCACCCGATCCTCTAGCGAGCCAGGCCGCAGATCTGCGGCGAGCACCAGGCCGGGGTCTAACGGCGCCAGTTGAAACGTCTCCGCCACTGCTTCCACGACGACCGCGCGTTCCTCTTCCGACAGCCCGCGGAACTCGTGCTCGTACTGGGCACACACCCGACCCGCCACCGCGTCGGCGACATCATCGAGCCGACGGCGCGCCCGACGGCGGTCCAAAACCTCGCCGGCCTGACCACCTAGGACCCCCGCCAGACCACCCGCCGCGTCACCTACCGCCTTGTTGCCGGTAAGGGACGCGAACACGCTGTTCACCAGCGTCTCCCCCAGCTTCACAGCGGCGGCCTCAAGCAGGCCCACTGAGCACGACCTCCATCGGGCGGGACCGAATTCAAATGCACCCTACCAACGGAAAAGCACCCTGCACAGAAATCCGAGGCGGGTACCAGTACCGTCATCCGCGCAGTGATTTGTCATCTAGAATACATAAATTTCCCCATTCCTCTCACCGCCGCACTCGCACACCAACCATCCGGTCCAACTTGTCTGCCCTGAATCATGGAATCTCCCTGAAGGACGTCTCGGAACTCGGCATACGTCCTTGGTGGATGATGCCGTGGTGCAGGTGATCACGGCGGCCCGCCGGAGTGGATCTTCCCGTTCACCGGGCTGCAGCCCGTCCAGTTCCGCAGTCTGGTCAGGCTGGCCCCCGAACGTGACGGGGACGCGATCGCCGACAGGCCGCCGGGACGGCCCTGGTCGCTCGACCTCGCCGACCGGGTAATGCTGGTGGCCACGTACTAGGTTAGTTGTACACACCCGCTATGCCTGCCAGCCTTTCTGCCGGGCTCCGTGTGGGGCCACAGCCGGCGCGTTCATCCGCGAGGAGGTTCTGTCGTACTGGTAGGAGATGATGGCTCTCGGCGGCTCTGCCGTGGGCGAGCACGGGATGGGTGGGAAGGGGTGGCCTGAGCTGGTGACGGCGACCGGCGGCGGGTTCGCCAGCCCGTACTCCACGGGCGGGGGTGGGACCACTCTGGAGCACGCGTACGGTGCGGTGCTGCTCGCTGCGCTGTTGTCCCGGCGTCCCGTTCTTGGGCTGGGCGATGAGTTCACCGTCCGCGAGGTCCGATTCCAGCAGGCGGCCACGAGCCAGGTCGACGATCTCGTCGTTGTCGGTGACTGCCCACCGGTCTCCCGCACCTTGTACATCGGGGTGCGGCGCGCGCCGACCATCGCCGGCGGCAACGCCTCGTTCGTCGCGCTGCTGGTCGACTACCTGCGGATGGTCCATAACCGCCAGGCTGGACTCGACATTGACCGGGAACGGCTGGGCCTGGCTGTCGCAGCACCGCACACCGGCGCGAACGAGGTGGCGCAGTTGGCAGCGTTGGCCCGCAAGCAGCCCGACGATCCGGCGTTCCGCCGGGCGGTCGTCGCGCCCCGGGCGACGAACGGCAAGGTCCGGGCCCGGCTGCAGCATCTCGACGACGCAGTCAAGGCGGCAGCCGCCCAGGGTGGCATCACCCTCGTCGACACCGCCGCGCAGGAAGCGTTGACCTGGCGGCTGCTCAAAGCGCTGCGGATCATCGAACTGCGGCTGGAAGGCGACGACCAGGCCGACCGCACAAATGTGGTCGGCGTGCTGGTGTCGTTGGCCGGTGACGCGGCTCGGGCCAGCGCACTGTGGCGTCGGCTGCGGGAACTGGCCGCCGAGTACGCGCAGCACGCCGCGATCGTCACCTACGCCATGCTGGTGCGCGACGTCGAGCCGGTGCTGCACATCGCCGCCTCCTCGCCAGTGTCCGCTCCGGCTGCGGCGGGCGTCACCGACAACCAGATGTATGAGCGGCTCCGGCAGTTGCCGGCGGTGTGCGGCCCTCGGCTACTTGCGGCATGGCGCGACGACCAGGCGCTGGCATGGCGGCTGATCAGCGCCGTCACCACGATTGACGACCGACCCGCAGGCGTGCTACTGCAGTGGCAAGCCCACCGGCCGGGTTGGCTCGGCACCGCGTCGTGGCAGGTCCAACTCGCCGCCGCTGAGCTGGCCGCGGCCTACGGGGCCGGCATCCTGGCAGCGGACCTGTTCGCCACCGCGGCAGCCGACGGTGCGCCGAGGCGCGACTTCTGGCTGGCCCGCGCCGCCATGATCTACGACGAGAACGGCAACGACGACGGACGGGATACAGCGCTCGCGGCGCTGCCGGTCACGGCGGCCGACGATGCACCGTACACCGCCGCGGTGGTGGCGTTGCTCGGCGGTGACCGGGACACCGCGACCCGTATCGCCGACGCCTGGTCCCCGGACGAACCCAGCGATCGCAGCCTTCGGGCCGTCCTTCGCCTGCGGCTCACGGCTCCGGCAGACCCGAACGCGGACCTCGACCGAGAGATCCTCGACCGCGGGCTGCGAGTGCTGGCCGAGGCGCTGCGCGAGCAGTGGGCGGCAGGTCTGGCTGTCGCCCGCGCCCGACTGCTGATCACCCGGGCGCGGCGCGGAGAGTCACCGAACTGGGACGCCGACCTACGCGAAGCCCGCACGCTCGCGATCCGTGCCCGTGACGAGCGGCGCACCTACCGCGCCGACAGTGCCGAGGCAGTCGCGGTAGCCTGCCACGCCAGCATGCTGCTGATGGACTTGCGCCGGGTCCTGGAACTGGGTGCCCCCAGCGGTGAAGCGACCGTCGAGGAGGCTACCGCGCCGGAGGTCTGCCTCTGTGTCGCACTCGCCGCGATCCAGTGCGGTCAGCTCGACCTGGCTCGCCAACGTGCTGCTCTGGTGTCCGACGGGCGTGCTCGGGCGCGCATCGACGCCTACCTGGCCGAGGCCACAGGTGGCGACCCGCAGCCGCACTGGTGGCGTGCGGCCGAGCTGGCCGGTGACGACGACGAGCAGCTCGCCCAGGCGCTCCTTGGTCTCGCACAGATCGGTGTCGACGGGCTGGCCCGGTACCCCGATTTCGCGCACCGCCACCCGGGCGAGGCCGCTGAGCTGCACGCCATCACCGAGTTGGGGGCCGGCCGGGCCGGAGCCGCGATAGTGCTGCTGCGTGAGCGGCGGCGCTCCTCGGTCGCTGCAGCACTCAGCCTCGCCCAGGCTTACCAGACCGTCGGACAGATCGACGACCAAGTGCAGACACTGCGCGACGCCGCCGGCCACTTCGGCGACCGGTCACTGCGTCACAACGCCGCCGAAGTCCTTGCCCGCGCCGGCCGCGCCGCCGAAGCCGTCCGAGAGCTCGACGACCTGCTCGCCACGGCGGAGCCGGACTGGAGCGGCCGGGCCGATGCCCTGCGGCTGGCGGCACACCTCGCCGACGCCGGTGGTCGGCTCGACCGGGTCAGTCACCTGCTGCGCACCGTGCTGCAGATCCGGCCTGAGGACACCACCTCCCGCTGGGCGCTCATCCGGACCTTGCTCAACCGCGGCGACGTCAACGAAGCCTGGCGGGTGCTGCACGAAGCGCCCGAGCCGCTCGACCCGTCCAACACCGCTGACGCCCGCGCCTGGATCCACCTGCACCGCAGACGGGGTCAACCGGTGGAAACCGTCGCCGGGTGCCTACGCCTGCTGCGCCGGTTCAACGACGACGAACAGTTCGTCGCGATGGCCCTGATGAACCTGATGCTGCCCTGGCCCGAACCCCTGGAGCTGCCCGAACAACTACGGATGCAACTCGCCGCAGAGTCCGAACAGTTCTTCCAGCGGTGGCCGGACAGCAGCCACCTGCGACGTCTGCGAGCCGACGACCTCGACCAGCTCCGAGCCGACATGATCACCATGATGCGGCGCAGCGACGATGAACGAGAAGCGTGGCGGCGCATCGCGCACGGCCTGGCCCGCGGCCACGTTCCGCTTGGACTGCTCGCCGCGATAGCCCGACGCAGTTACACGGAGATTTGCCTGCGTCGCGGCGACGGTGTGCTTGCCGCACACCTTCCTGAACAAGGCGAGTTCGACGCATGCCGGGAGGCCGGGACGGCGGCCGAGGACCGCGACATCATCATCGACACGCCGGCGGTCGCGGTCCTGCTCACGCTGCCGGACAACATGCGCCACGCCGCGATGAGCCGCTTCGCCCGCGTCGTCACCACCGACGACGTGATGCTCGACGCCCTCGCCGCCAAAGACACGCTCGCGTTCCGGACCACCGGGTCCATGCGTTACGACGACCAGCACGGCCACCTGTCGTTCGACGAGACCACCGAAGCCGAGGCGGACCGACTCGCCGACGAGGCGGACCGCCTCCATGCCGCAGTCGAGGCCCTCACCCGCCGCAGCGCCCCTGCCGAGCGGACCTTCGACAGGTCCGAGGACAAGGTCTGGACCTCGGCTCTCGATCTCGCCCGTGCCGAGGCTGCCGTGCTCTGGAGCGATGACCCGGTCGTTCGGATCCTCGCCCGTGGCACCGGCGTCCGCGCCACCTCCACCCTGGCTGTCATGCACCGGCTTCACGCCGTCGGTGCCATTACCGACGACCAGCACGAAGACTGCATCAGACGGCTGATCAAGGCCCGCGTCGGTAATCTGCCGCTCAACGAGCGCCGCCTCCTCGAACTCGCCGAAGACGACAACTGGCGTCCCGCCGCGGTCGCCGCCGCGCTTGCCCGACCAGCCGTCTGGGCCGATCCGCACCGTGCCCTGGCGTTCTACCGGCGCCTGACCGCGCAGGCGCGCTCGCACGCGCCGACCACCCTGCCGGACTGGCTGTACGCGGCTGTCCGCGGTGCCACGATCCTCCTGGCCAGACCCGACGCCGCCGCCGGCGTCGCCGCATGTCTGCTGGCCACCGCCATCGAAACCGCCGCCGCGCACGGCGAACAGGTCGCCCACCTGGTAGCCGCGACCCGACAGGCCCTGACCGACACCGACGACCCCGACCAACCGCCTGCCGCCGACCCGCTACCGATCGCCGCCATTCTCCTCCGCGACGCCTACGCCAAGGCGTCATCCCACGAACTCGCCGCCCGCTTCATCCTCGCCGCCTTCGCCGAACTTGCCGACAACGACAAGGCCACCATCCTTCGGATCGTCCTCGAGTAGTCACATGAACCACGCTCGCTGACAGCCTCGCTCAACCCCGTACCGAGGTCAGCGCGAACCCACCCGCCCGCGCCGCCGTGGGCGGCGACCCCGTAGCGGCAACCCCCTCCGTACGTTCGCCGACCATCGCGATCGTGCGACGATCGGCACACTGGCGATCGGGGCGCTGGCGATGATGCGGGTGCTCCGTGGGTGCTCGGACGTCGGAGTACTCACACGGACGCACCTGGACGTAGCCGGATTCGGGCTTCTGTCAGACGCACCACGACAATCAATGTGCATGGATGGAGACGGTATGCAGGGCTGGGACCTGGGCGGATACACCGGGACGGGGCCGGACTGAGCGGGTTGCACTCGGACGCTCCCCTGGGTAGAGTCAATAGTGGAGGAAAGGTTGTTTCCACTTCGGACTACGGATCAGAAGGTTAGGGGTTCGAGTCCCTTCGGGCGCGCGAGATCAACAGGGGTCTGACCTGCCAAAACGGCAGTCAGGCCCTTTCGCTTTTCCGTCCCTTGTGGTTGGTTGGGTGCTCGGTGGGTGCTCGTACGACGAGCATCCCCCACGTCCCGGCTAGTCCAGCGGCGACCCGTCCCGTCCCGATGGTTTTTGATCATGGAGTCCCTGTCGGCATGAAAGCCCAAATAGTGGGACGCCATTCCGCGAGCGCGTCGCCGCTCTCCGTGGCCAATCTTCGGGTAAAGACGTCGCGCGGACGCCGGCCCGTATCCCGATCAGCGTCCTCCCCACGCACGTGGGGTGTTCCGGAGACAGCCTGCGCGAGATCTGTCACGTGGTCGTCCTCCCACGCACGTGGGGGTGTTCCGCATCCGCTCGTACGCCTCGGTCGCGGCGTGCAGTCCTCCCCACGCACGTGGGGGTGTTCCGATCAACAAGTGTCGACCACGTCCTCCCCAGGGAACCCCACACATCAGGACCACCGACAACGCCCACCTGACCGGGACACCCGTCCCAGTGCCCGTGACCAACCTGGTGCCGTCCGAGTACGGCGCAGGAAGGTCGTCCACGGGCTGATCAACGAGTACGAGCAGGCCGCGTAGTCGTAACCGATTTCTCGAACGGCACAAGGTCGCTGGCGGTCAGCCCGGCGAGGAGGCCCGCTCGTCAGTTGTCGCCCGCTGTCGGCGAAGTCCTCGCTCGGTTGATGTACCAGTTGCGCTCGTGGCGAGCGGCATCGGCACGAGCGTCATCGCGATAGGCCGAGCCGGGTCGCCGGACGCATGGAACGCGAAGTCGACCTGCCCGCCTCCGGCTGGTAACTCGGTGTCGGCGCAGTTAGCGTGTTCGAGCATCGCACGTTTGAGGGTGGCGATGATCGGGGTGACGTTCTGCTGCCTGATGAACACCACGTACGCCACCCGCATGTCCTCGTAGGTGAGGTAGCTCAGGACCTGGTCGATGCCGTCACGGAACTTGCGCTCGCTGTGCCACACCTTGCACTCGATGACGCCGATCAGCCGGCCGTGCCAATAGACCGCGATGTCGACCTTGCCCTGACCGTGGAAGGTTTCCTCGGTGAACAGGAACGGCTCGGGCAGGCGGCCTTTGAGGAAGATCACCAGCAGGGAGCGGAGAAGATCCTCGGAGGTGAGGGCCTCGATAAACGGAGTGTTCGCCGCCAGCTCGATTGCGGCAGGTTGCAGAACGTGCAGCACCTGACGGAACAGCAGGTGCGGATCGGTATCTTCCGTAGAGACCGCACCGGCCGAGGCTTCCCAGGGCTGCGGTCCCGCCGGCTGCTCACCGTCGGGCTCCACGAACTGGAGGGTCAACTCGTTGCGCTGCTGCTGGCCGGCCAGCCGGATGGCCACCATCTTGGCGACGAGGTCCTCCACTACAGCGTTGAGTTCCTGGTGATAGTGGTCAAGCTCCGCGCGGGCGCTGGCAAGGTGCGTCGCAGCATCGGTTGCACGCTCTCGGATCCGGCGCTCCAGCTCGGCCGCCGGTGTGGCCGGGTCGGCGGTGAAGACTGTCAAGCCCCGGGTTTGATGGAGAGTTGGTTAGCTGGTTTTCAGGGGTGCGGTGACCGGTTGGGTCATCGCGTGTAGCGCTTCGTACTCGGCGGGCGGGACGTGTCCGAGTTCGCCGTGGA
>NZ_JBHMIO010000059.1:0-22670 GCF_048060275.1 Micromonospora sp. LOL_015 | reverse complement strand
CATCAGGAGTCGCGCTCGTCCCGCAACTCAGCCGATGTCCGATTTTCAACACGGACAGAACCACCCAAGCCGGAACAACGCCGGGGCCGTGCCAGCTGGGTGGGGTGATGCAGAAGATGTGCTCGTGGGTTTATTTTAAGTCATCTGGGATGCGTTGTCGAGTTCATAGTAAATTAACATTCACGTTCATGGTCGTCCTGATCTGATTTCCCAAGAGAAGACCGGCCGCCGACCAGCAGAGCCCGGCGGTTGAGCCGAACTGCGCCAGCCTTCCACCACTCATGATCAGCGTCGGTTGACCTGCAGGAGGGCGGTGTAGGTGTCGCGGAGGGCGGTGAGGCGGTCGCGGCGGAACCGGCCCGGTTCGCGTCGTCGCATCCGTCGTCCGGTGTCGCTGGTGATGGCGTCGGCCGGCACCTCGTCGACGTCGGCCGGGATGAACTTCAGCACCTCGTCGAGCGCGGCGATCGCCCGGGACAGGGCAGCCGTGGCACGCCGCCGCTGAGCGGGGTCGAGCGTGACCGGGTCGGCAGCAGCAGGCCCGGCAACAGCAGGCCCGGCGGTGGCGAAGTCGGCGGGGACCAGGGCGGCGTACCGGTCGGCGACGGCAAGCCACTCGCCGGGGTCGATGAGCTGCGACGGCTCCGGGCCACCGTACGAGAAAGCAGCGCCGGCCGGCGGGCGCACCGGCTCGGCGGGCAGCCGGAACAGGAACTCCCGTGCGGTGGCACAGCCGGCACAGCTGCGGTGGTAGCGGGTGGCCAGGTCGCCGTCGGTGAGCGCGACGACCTCGACCTGCGGCTCGAACTGCGTTTCACCGCAGTCGCACGAACGCAGCTCGACGTAGAGGCGTGCTTCGGCGCTGCTGCGCGCCGCCGGCAGAATGACGCTCACAGCACACCGCCGACCGCTGCCGGCACCCCGCCCTGAGCACCAACATCAACACTGGCAACTACACCGGCATCGGTGGACGGCGTACCGGTCGAAGCGGTGTCAGGCCGGACACCCGGGCGGACGTGGTACCGCAGCCAGTTGGCGACCAGCCGCCGCGAGGTCGCGACGATCTGCGCCTCACGGGCGTACAGGGTGGCGGTGAAGGCCTCGAGGTCGGCGTCGTCCGGGCCGATCCAGCCTTCGCGGACCAGGGCGCCGCGTCGGCTGCGGGCCAGCGCCGAAATGATGCTCGCGGTGATCTCAGGGTGGGCCTGGATCGTCCGTACGGTCGGGCCGATGGCCAGCGCCTCGTTGCGGTAGACCCGGCTGTACGCCAACTCGACGACCGCCCCCTCGGCGGCCCGCGCCGGCAGTTCCTCGACCACATCGACGTGCGAGGTGAACAGGTCGAACTCGTCGGGCAGCCCGGTGAACAGCGGGTCGCGCCGGCCGGCCGGGGTGAGCCGTACCGTGTCGACGCCGAACCGGCGGCCGTGCCCGCCGATCGCCGCCCGCCCGCCGACCGACTCGGCGCGGGCCTGATGCGACCAGCAGATGTGCAGCTCGGGTACGCCGGCCCGAGCGGCGGCGCGGAAGAACTCCTTGGTCCGGGTGATCCACGGCAGCTTCTCGTACGCGGAGTGCCCGGAGCCGCCGCCGATGACCGCGTCGGCCTCGATGGTGTCGGGCAGTGGCTGGCCGTCGGCGACGTCGACGGTGACGATCTGCGCCGGGTCCAACCCGGTGGCGGCGGCGATCCACTGCGGATAGCCGGTGAGGCCGATGGCGGTCAGCGCGGCGCGTTCCTGGGTGTTGACGAAGAGCAGTCGGATCCGGTCCCGGGCCCGGTGGACGGCGCGCGCGTGGTGGGGCACCTGCCGGAGACTACCGCCCAGGCGGAGATCATCGGCCGATCGGTCGAAGGAAAGCGCTTCCTCGACCCTGTCGGGAAACGGCACACTCGCTGATACTGGTCGACGTGGTGACCGAACTGTCGACCGTGGGCCGGCGTACCGTGTCGTTCGTCGCGCCGGATCCGGCGCGCACCGCCCCGATCACCTGGGGCCAGCGGGCACTGTGGATGGCGCTCCGGCGGCACGGCACCAGCCAGACGATGTTCGCCCTGAAACGGCACGTCCCCGTGCCCCGCCGGGTACGCTCCGACCCCGAGCGGGTGTACGCGGCGATCGCCGCCCTGATGGTGCGGCACACCTCGCTGCGTACCCGGCTGGAGCTGGCCGGCGACGACCCTCGCCAGCTGGTCGCCGGCCGGGGAGACCTACCGGTGCTGGTGGTGCCGGCCGGATCGGCGGAACCGGTGGCGGTGGCACAGCGGGTCGCCGACGAGTTGGCGGCGGAGCCGTTCGCACACGCCGACGACTGGCCGCAGCGCGTCGCCGTGGTGACCCGCGACGGCGTACCGCACCAGGTGGTGGTGGTGTTCAGCCACACCACGGTTGACTTCCGGGCGGCCGAGCTGGTGCTGCGTGACCTGCGGCTGCTGCTGGCCCGGGGCCGGATCGACAACGCACCCGGCCCGCAGTCGGCGGACGTCGCCGACCTGGAGCAGCGGGAAAGCCACCGGCGGCGGTCGGCGCGGGCGGCGGCGTACTGGGTGGAGGTGACCCGCCGGTTGTCGCGTGACACCCGGATGCCGCAGCGGGTGCCGGCCACCCCGCGTTTCCGGCGGGGCGTGCTGACGTCGGCGGCGGCGGACACCGCGACCAGGATGCTCGCCGTACGGCATCGGACGACCACCTCGACGGTGCTGCTCGCGGCGGCGGCGCTGGTGGTCGGCGAATGCTCCGGCAACGACCTGGTCGGCATGCACACGATGGTCAACAACCGGATGCTGGACGGCTATCCGGAGGCGATCGCCAAGCTCAACCAGCTGGCCCTGGTGCCGGTCGACCTGACCGGCGACCGCCGGATGGCGTACCTGCTGCCCCGGGTGTGGCGGGCGGCGCTCGACGGGTACCGGCACGCCTACTACGACCCGCAGACGTTGAGTGACGCGTTCGGCGCGGCTGGTCTGCCGTACGCGACCGGGGTGAGCCCGCACTGCTATCTGAACGACATCCGGCTGTCGGCGGACAGCGACCTGTTCGGCCGCGACGTCGACGAGGCGACGGTACGCGGCGCGATGGCCGGCACCACGTTCCGGCTGGCCGAGCGGATCGAGCGGTTCACCTGGCGGACCCGGATCGAGATTGTCGACCGGCCGGACGGGCTGGGGCTGGGGCTGACCGCCGACACCACCTACTTCTCGACCGACGACATCGAGCGGTTCCTGCGGGCGCTGGAGGCCCACCTCATCGACGGCGCGTTCGCGGAATAGTTGACGCAGCAACTATGTTTGGCCGGGTAGTCCGAGGGAGTTCCAACCGGCCCTCGCCGCGAGGAGGAGCAGACCATGCAGTTCGGCGTCTTCAGCGTCGGTGACGTCACCGTCGACCCGACCAACGGCCGGGAGCCGACCGAGCGTGAGCGGATCAAGGCGATGGTCGCCATCGCGCTCAAGGCCGAAGAGGTCGGCCTGGATGTCTTCGCCACCGGCGAGCACCACAACCCGCCGTTCGTGCCGTCGTCGCCGACCACCATGCTCGGCTACGTCGCGGCGAAGACCGAGCGGCTGCTGCTGTCCACCGCGACGACGCTGATCACCACCAACGACCCGGTGAAGATCGCCGAGGACTACGCGATGCTGCAGCACCTGGCCGACGGCCGGGTCGACCTGATGATGGGGCGCGGCAACACCGGCCCCGTCTACCCGTGGTTCGGCCAGGACATCCGCAACGGTATCCCGCTGACCATCGAGAACTACGACCTGCTGCGCCGGCTGTGGCGCGAGGACGTCGTCAACTGGCAGGGAAAGTTCCGTACCCCACTGCAGAGTTTCACCTCGACGCCCCGCCCGCTCGACGGCGTACCGCCGTTCGTCTGGCACGGCTCGATCCGCAGCCCGGAGGTCGCCGAGCAGGCTGCCTACTACGGCGACGGCTTCTTCGCCAACCACATCTTCTGGCCGAAGGAGCACACCCAGCGGATGGTCGGCCTCTACCGCGAACGCTTCGCCCACTACGGCCACGGCTCCGCCGACCAGGCGATCGTCGGCCTCGGCGGGCAGGTGTTCATGCGGCGCAACTCGCAGGACGCCGTCCGGGAATTCCGGCCGTACTTCGACAACGCCCCGGTGTACGGGCACGGTCCGTCGTTGGAGGACTTCAGCTCGCAGACGCCGCTCACCGTCGGCAGCCCGCAGCAGGTCATCGACCGTACGCTGACTTTCCGCGAGTCCGTCGGCGACTACCAGCGGCAGCTGTTCCTGATCGACCACGCCGGTCTGCCGTTGAAGACGGTGCTGGAGCAGTTGGACATGCTCGGCGAGGAGGTCGTGCCGGTGCTGCGGCGCGAGTTCGCGGTGGGCCGGCCGCCGCACGTGCCGGACGCCCCCACCCACGCGTCGTTGGTCAAGGCAGCGGCCGACGGCAGCGCAGCCGACAGTACGGCTGACGCTGCCGCCGCGCCGGCTGCGGTGTGACGGCGATGACCACGAGCACCGGCCGCCGTCGGCTGGCGGTCGTCACCGCCGGCGTACGGCAGCCGTCGACCAGCCGGCTGCTCGCCGACCAGCTCGCCGTGGCGGTCCGCGACGAGCTGGCCGGCCTCGGCGGGCAGCTGGAGACGACGGTGATCGAGGTACGCGACCACGCCCACGAGGTGGTCGACAACACGCTGACCGGTTTCCCGGCACCGGCGCTGAAGCAGGCGTTGGACGCGGTGGCGGCCGCCGATGGACTGGTCGCGGTCAGCCCGGTGTTCAACGCCGCGTACAGCGGGCTGTTCAAGGCCTTCTTCGACGTACTGCCGGAGGGTGCGCTGCTCGACAAGCCGGTCATGGTCGGTGCCACCGGCGGCACCGCCCGGCATTCGCTCACGCTGGAGCATGCCCTGCGGCCGATGTTCGCCTACCTGCGTGCGGTGGTGCTGCCGACCGCCGTCTTCGCCGGCCCCGAGGACTGGGCCGGGGAGAAGGTCGGCGACCAGGCCGCAGACAGCGGTGGCCAGGTCGGGGCGCTGCGCGGGCGGATCTCCCGGGCCGGTCGGGAGCTCGCCGCCGAGATGCACCGCCGGGAGCCGGTACGGGTGGCCGATCCGTTCGCGTTGACCACCGATTTCGAGCAGCTGCGGATGAACTCGAAGCGCGGGTGAAATCTCGGCCGCAATTGGTCCCGGTGGTGTGATTGGGGTGGCGGACTTCGTGGACTGTCGATAGAGTCCGGCTCCTGCCACGTCCACAGGAGAATCATGATGCTGAACGCAGCCGGCTGGCGCCGGTTCGGAGCCGGCACCCTGCTCGCCGGTGCCCTCGTCGTTGCCGCGGCCGCTCCGGCCGCTGCCCAGAATCCGGGGCCGGACCTGTTCGTCTCGTTCGACCGGGAGCCGGTCGCCGAGGTGGACCACTCCGGCGTCACCCTCGGCATGTACGTCTACAACTACGGCGATGCGCCGGCGAGCGACGTGACCATCGTCGTCGACGCCACCGGCGTCGACGACGCGGTGCAGCTGGCCGAGGGCTACCACCCCGGCTGCGAGATCGCCGACCGGGTCGTCAGCTGCGCGTACGGTGCCCTCGCCGTCGGACTGACCGACCACCTCTACCCGGTGCGGCTGGTCAGCCGGGCCGGTGCCCCGCCGGGTGACGCCGGCACCATGACCGTCACCATCAGCTCGGCCGAGCAGGACGCCAACCCGGCCAACAACACCGAGACCTTCCCAGTGACCGTACTGGCCTCCGGCCCCGACCTGGTCGCCATGGTCGACGACATCAACACCACGGCGGAACCGGTCGGGCCGGGCGACACCGCCCCGCTGTACGCCGCAGTGCTCAACGAGGGTGACAGCACCGCCGACAGCTACACGATCGGGCTGGACCTGCCGACCGGGGTCGGCTTTGTCGACCAGTACACCGACTGTGACTACACCTCCTACTGGCCGAACGACCCGAAGACGGAGGGGTACGCGTACGGCCCGAGTCGGGTCACCTGCGCGCTGACCATCCCGCTGGCACCGGGGGAGACCCTGTTCCTCATCGACGAGCAGGGCGAGTCGCTGTTCGACCTGTACTTCGGCAACAACCTGGCTGGTCCGGGCGAGACGAGCGGGTCGTTCGAGGCGCGGCTGGTCGCTGAGGACCCGGCGCAGGCGCAGGCACGGGCGTCGACGGCCGGCGGGAAGTCGATCAACGAGGTGCTGGCGAAGGCCCAGGCGTCGGCCGGCCGCTCGGCGGCGTCGCTCATCGAAAAGATCGACATCGAGGAGATCGACACCGAGGACAATGTCGACTACTTCGCCGTACACACCAAGCCGAACACGTTCGACATCGCGGTGACGGCCGAGCCGGTGACCGGTGCGCCGGGCGAGACCGTCGACCTGACCTTCACCGTCGTCAACAACGGGCCGTCCGACGGCGGCGGTCCGGGTGTGACCGTCACCGCGCCGTCGGGCACCGTCCTGCTGCCGTCCGACTGGTGCTACACCGAGGGCGAGCCGGGCACCCGGCTGCCCGAGTCACCGGCGCTGCGGTGCAACTTCGAGAGCCTCTTCCCGGCCACCGCGTCCGGCGGCGGGCGGATCACCCACACCCTCCAACTCAAGATCAAATCAACGCCGGGTACGGACGGGACGATCGTCGCCGAGAGCGTCGGTCCGTCGACCGAGTCCGACCCGTCGAACAACACCGTCGCCATCGTCTTCACCGGTGCGGGCGACGGCCCGGACGATGGTCCGGGCGGCGGCGGGGCCGGTAGCGGCGACGAACTGCCGATCACCGGCGCCTCGACCGGGATTATCGCGGCCGTCGGCGGCGCGGTGGTGCTGTTCGGTCTGCTGCTCTTCGCCGCTGGGCGACAGCGCGCGACAGTCACCGTCTCCTCCGCAGAATGACGCCGCATCGTCCGACGGTAGCTGGCTGGGTCGTCCGCAAGTGGGATCTCCCGCGCCTGAGTAAGATCCGTCTGGCTGGACCGGCCGGGAAATCTAGAGCCTCGTAAACAGGGCAGTCTGGCACCCCAGCATGTGATCGAACATCATCGGTGTATAGCCTCCCCTGTTCAGAGGGGATTTGACTGATCGAGGCGATGCCGGAAAGGTGCACCCGAACTGCGAGGATGTGGGTGTTGAGTCCATGTCCACAGCAGAGTCGGGTGCACCTTTCCGGTGAGTAAGATTAGCGGGTGGGATCAGCGGCTGGTCGTCGACTCGGGCGGGAAGGGCCTGGTCGGTCACGCGGGTGCGGTCCTGCTGCGCAGATGCGCTGATCGGACCAGTCTGACCAGCGGGTTGAACAAGGCCCTGCCGCGGGCGATGCGATGCGAATTCTACGGCGGAATGCGGAGTCCTGATCTTGAGATTGCTGCGATGACCTCGGCTGTGAACATCCGGCAGGTGACTGTCACCTACGGCTCGACGCTGGTGCTGGACGGTATCGACCTACGGGTTCCCGAGGGCGCCGCCGTCGCGCTTGTCGGTGAGAACGGTGCCGGCAAGTCCACCCTGCTGCGCTGCATCACCGGCCTTCAGGAGCCGTCCGCCGGCGACATCTCCGTCTTCGAAGCAGCGCCCGGACGCGGCGCGGACTTCTGGCGGCAGGTCGCCACCACGGTGGAGTCGCACAGCTGGTATCAGGGCCTGACCGTGCGCGAGCACCTCGACCTGGTCCGGGTGGTGAACGGCGGCGACCCTGGTGACGGGCACATCGACGAACTCTGCACGACCCTCGGCCTGACCGGGCTCTGCGACAGCCTGCCCATCACGCTCTCCTCCGGCCAGCGCCAGCGTTTCCTGCTTGCCGCGACGCTCGTACGGCCCAGCCGGCTGCTCGTCCTCGACGAGCCCGAGCAGCGTCTCGACACACGGATCAAGCGTGCGATCGCTACGCACCTGCGGTCGTACGTAAGGGCTGGCGGCACGCTGATCATGGCGAGCCACGACGACGGGTTCCGGGTTGGCGTCGGCGCGGACGAAATCGTGCTTACCCGCCCGGAGAGCTGAGGTGACCGCGATCGAGGCCCCGGTCCGGCGCGGCGCCCCCGCTGCCGTCGATGCCCGCCGCTGGATTCGCCGCCGCCGCATCGCCGCCGAGGGCCGCGCAGACATCGGCACGGTCTACGCGGTGGCCCTCGCTCTACTGATGGCCGTCGTGCTCCTTGGACAGCCGTTAGTTCGCGTCGTATGGCCGTTGGACGCGCCCGACAGGGACTTGGCGCTGACTCCGATCCTCGGGGCGGTGGCCGTCTTCGCCGCGTTCGTCGTCGTACTGCGTCAGCTCGGTCCGTTGGTGGTCAGCCGTAGCGACGCCACCTGGCTGCTGCCGGCTCCGCTCCCCCGACGTACCCTGCTCGCACCGGCGCTCACACTGACCATCGCCGCCGCGCTTGTCGTCGGTGCCGTCACCGGTATCGCCGTGACCGGGCACATCGCCGCCCGCCCGGCCGGGCTCCTGGTGCTGGGGGCCGCCGCCATCACCGGCATGGCGGCCGCGGTCCTCGCGACGCTGCTCGCGCTTGCTTGCCAACTGCGGCCCTCCCTCGCCCGGCTCGCTGACGGCATCGGCATCGCGATCGGCGCAGGCTGCCTTGTCCTGGCCGCCGCGCTGCGTACCACTGGCAACCACCGCCTGCCCTCCCCGCTCATACCGCCCGTGGTAGTGCTTGCTGCTGGTGCCGCAGCCTTGGCTGTCGGGCTGATCGCGGTAGTGCTGACCTGGCGAGGGCTGGAGAATTGGCCGATCGCGCCGATCGCCGAGGCGTCGATCAACGCAGGTGCGTACGCCGATGTCGTCTATGCGGTCGAACCCTCCTACCTGACTGAGATGAGCGCCCGCCGCTTCTGGCGCAGCCGCACCCGTATACGGACGACGCGCCTGCTGCCTGCCCGCCGGGTTCCGCCGCTCATCGCCCAGGATCTGATCATCCTACGACGCAAGGCAGCGCGGCTGTGGTGGCCGGTCGGCGCGGCCGCCGTCCCGGTCTACCTCGCCGATGGTCCCGCCTGGCTCCTTCTCGGCGTGGTCCTGATCGGCGCGCTCGCCGCCGCCGGCCTCACTGCGGAATCCATCCACGGCGACGCCTCGAACCCGGCGATGCTGCGGCTGCTCGGTACAACAGGCCGCCAGATGACCGTTCAGCGGCTCGTGGTTCCCGCTATCGTCGCAGGTGTATGGCTCGCCGTCACCCTGGCCGCACTACAGGCCGCCGGCTCGCTCGTCGGACCGTGGTGGGCGCTCGGTCTGCTGGCCGGCCCGGCCGTCGCGGTGGGCGCCTTCCAACGGGCGAAGGCGAGCGCCGTCTCGATCGGCACCATCCTGGTCGACACACCGTTCGGGGCGTTCCCCGCCGGCATGCTGCTGTGGCTCCTCAACGGCATCGACGTCCTAGCCGTCCTGACTTTGCCGGTCTCGGCCGGCCTCGTGATGCTGCAGGCACCAGAGGCGCCTGGCTGGCATTGGCTGCTCGCGCAGGCGGTTGTTTCGGCGCTGGGGTGTGTCCTCCTGGTGCGGAGATCCGGCAGCGCCGTTGGTTCACTCTGACCGCCGAAGTCGGTGCGAAATTTCCTGGTCCCACTATGGCCTCTCGAGCAGTTTGACTGTCACCATCGGTGCCGACCGTGCTCGTAGTGGACCGGAACCTACGCGAGCGCGCACGATTAGAGTATGGAGTCGATCGACCTTCGCATCTGGGAGCTCGAGCAACGGGTCGCCGACCTGACCGCCCGGCTGGATCTTGTCGATGCGCTTGCCGGCCGAGGTGGCCGACCGGCAAGCGCACCAGGGAGAGGGCGTCACCCTCCCGGGCAGAGTACGTCTGTCCAGCGGTGAGCAGTGCGACTTTCGGGACAGCGCCACCATGGAGGAACCTCTCGCCGCCGACTGGACGGAGATGGCTGGCCAGCTCGGTGCTCTCGGACATCCGGTGCGACTGCTGCTCTTGCGTCAGATCCTTGCCGGCGTCCGGCACTCCGCAGATTTGGCTGTCGAGGCCGGACTCGGCATGACCAGTCAGCTATACTATCACCTGCGCCAGCTGATCAGCGGCGGCTGGCTGCACACGCCTTCCCGTGGTGTGTACGCAGCGCGTAACCCCCGTGTCGTGGCGCTGTTGGTCATCCTGGCGGAAATCCGCTGTGCGGCGCGTTCGTGACCGGGCCGGTCGCTCTCGTCGGACCGTCCCCCCGTCAGATCGTTCGTGAGTAGGGGTTGTTGCTGGTCAACAGGTACCAGTACCGGACCGGCTGTCAGTGGGCGTACCTGCCATACGACCTGCCGCCGAAGTCGGCCCCGGGTGGTCGCCTGCGTCCCGGCACAGGCGCAGGCACGGGCGTCAACGGCAGGCGGGAAGTCGATCAACGGGGCGCTGGCGAAGGCTCAGGCGTCGGCGGGCCGCTCGGCGGCATCGCTCCTCGAAAAGATCGACACCGAGGACAATGTCGACCACTTCGCCGTGGACACCAACCAGGCTGAACGCGTTCGACATCGCGGTCACGGCCGCGCCGGTGACCGGTGCGCCGGGCGAGACCGTCGACCTGACCTTCACCGTGGTCAACAACGGGCCGTCCGACGGCGGCGGTCCGGGCGTGACCGTCATCGCTCCGTCGGGCGCCGTCCTGCTGCCGTCGGACTGGTGCCACACCGAGGGCGAGCCGGGGACGCGACTGCCCGAGTCGGCGGCGCTGCGGTGCAACTTCGAGACCCTCTTCCCGGCCACCGCGTCCGGCGGCGGGCGGATCACCCACACCCTCCAACTCATGATCAAATCGACGCCGGGTACGGACGGAACGATCGTCGCCGAGAGCATCGGGCCGTCCACCGAGTCCGACCCGTCGAACAACACCGTCCCGATCGTCTTCACCGGCGCCGGCGACGGCCCGGACGTTTGCGTCGGAGCGGTCGCGGTGGCGCTCGGTGTCGCGCACTGCTGCTGACCGTACGGCGGGGGGCCACGGTGACCATCTCCGCTCCAGAGTGACCACCGCCGGCGGGCAGGAGGCCGGGTCGTCCGCCAGCGGGAGCCGGCTCTCGCACCTGAGCACGATGCGTCACACCGGCCAGGCCGTCAACCTGTAAGTATGTCTAGCCTTTTCAGGACGCTCCGGGTCGCCGCTACCAGCGTGACGTTGGTGGCGGCGATCGCCGTCGTGCCGGCTTCTGCCGCGGCACGACCCAGCCCCTCCGCCGGTCCGTCCACCGGTGGATCCACGTCGGGCGGCTCGTCCGGCGGCGCTATCGACCGCGCCGAGCTGCAGTCCGTACTCGAGGACGTGCCGGAAGCCGGCGTACCCGGCGTCCTGGCCGCCGTCCGCGACGGCCGGCACGAGTGGCAGGCCGCCGCCGGCCACGCGTACGCCACGAAACCCCGCCCGATGCAGCCCCGGATGCGCCACCGGATCGGCAGCATCACCAAGACGTTCGTCGCCACCACGGTGCTGCAGTTGGTTGACGAAGGCCGGCTCGGGCTCGACGACCCGATTGGGCAGTGGCTGCCCGAGACGGTGCCCGGCGAGGTCGGCGAGCAGGTCACCGTACGGATGCTGCTCAACCACACCAGTGGCATCGGCAACTACACCAACGCGATGATCACCTCGCACGCCGCCATCAGCCAGATGCAGGTCACCACGTACCCGCCGGCGGATCTGGTGGCGACGGGCCTGGCGATGCCGCCGACCAACGCGCCCGGCGCGATGTTCAGCTACTCCAACACCAACTACATCCTCGCCGGCCTGCTGATCGAGGCGGTCACCGGCAACGACCCCGTCGTCGAGGTGCAGCGACGCATCCTGCGACCGCTGCGGCTGCACGGTACCTACTTCCCCGGCGTCGACCCGACGATCCGCGGCCCGCACGGTGGCGCCTACCTCGCGTCGTACGGTGTGCGGGACCTCGGCGAGTTCAACATGAGCTGGGCGTGGACCGCCGGCGAGATGATCGCCACCACCGCCGACCTGAACACGTTCTACCGGGCGCTGCTCGGCGGTGAACTGCTCGACGCGGACACCCTCGACGAGATGCTCACCACGGTCCCGTTCGACCCGTCCGCACCGCAGTTCGGCGGCTACGGGCTCGGTATCTACTCGGCGCCGCTGCCGTGCGGCGAGTTCTGGGGGCACGACGGCGCGGTGCTCGGCCACCTGACGATCTCGCTGCACAGCCGGGACGGCGCACGCCAGCTCTCCACCGGCATCAACCTCAGCCACTACGAGGTCGGATTCCCGGACGCGCATCCGGTCGACGTCGCCTGGCAGACGCTGCTGCTGACCGCGCTCTGCCCGACCGACGCGTCGGCGAGCCGGTCCACCGGTGCGGCCCAGCTGCCGCCCAGCGTCACCCGGCTGCCCGGCAACGCGGGGCCGGTACCGGTCGGATAGCCGTACGGCGACCGCTGGCCGTGGTCCCGGTTGCGCCGTCCGGCGCGCCGGGACCACGCGGCGGCCCTGCATCGCTTCCGCGCTCACTTGCTGACTTCAAGTCAGCGATGCGGCAGGAGGGTCAGTACCTGGGTACGGTCGAGCAACGAGTCCTCGGCAGCGCCTGCGTTCAGCTGGTGGTAGCTGACGACCGGTTCGAGCCGGTCGAAGGTGCAGTGGCCCCTGCCCGGGTCACCCACCAGCACCTGCACGCCCCGGTCGGCGAGCCGGCCGAGGAATGGCAGCACCCGGGTGGCGAGTTCGGCGTTGTACAACGCGTCGCCGGCCAGCACCAGGTCCACCTCGGTCACGGTGCCGTCGAGCAGGTCGTCGACGGTGGTGGTGAGCCGGGCGTCGTTGACCACGGCGTTGAGCGCTATCGCCGTCGCGGCGTACGGATCGATGTCGTTTGCGGTGACCGTCGCGGCACCAGCCATCGCCGCCGCGATGGCGACCAGCCCGGAGCCGGAGGCGACATCGAGCACCCGCCGCCCGGCGACCACGTCGGTGTTGTCGAGCAGGTAGCGGGCCAGTGCCTGACCGCCGGCCCACGCCGAGGCCCAGTACGGCGGCGGTAGCCGCCGGCCGGCGGCGGCTTCCAACCGGGCCCAGAGCAGGGTCGGATCGTCGGCGAGGAACAGCTGGATCTCCGCCGCGAGCGGCACCCTGGTCAGTCGGAGCTGGTCCGCTCCGCCGCTGTCGGCGCCGGCGGCGTCGTCGAAGAGTTGCCGTTGCAGGGGATCCGGTGCCAGCCCGCCCTGGGACGACGCCGTCAACGGTCGCGTCCCAAGGGACGGGGACAACCTCAGATCACCCGGATGTTCGCCGCCTGCAGGCCCTTCTGGCCCTGCTCGACGTCGAACTCCACCCGCTGGTTCTCTTCGAGGGTACGGAATCCGCTGGACGCGATCGCGGTGAAGTGGGCGAAGACGTCAGCTTCTCCGCTGTCCTGGGTGATGAAGCCGAAACCCTTGTCAGCGTTGAACCACTTCACGGTGCCGATTGCCATGTCTGCTCCTAGCCGGTGACGGGTCCGCGACGTGCGGACCTCTGCTGCCGCACTCATCAATCTCCGTCCGGAGAGACCGGCAGAATCTGCCAATGCCCGGCTGCTGCCGGCTGCGATCAGGCAGACGGCATGAAGAAATCAACTGCAACGCGGCAAACCTAGCATGTCGAGGGGTACGAGTGCCCCGCCCTCGCCGGTGCCGGCGGTGTACCGCCGGCACCGGCGCCCCCCCGGGTCACTGTCAACCGGCGGCGGGGACCAGTCCGACGTGGGCGGCGACCCCAGCCGCGCTCGTCGGGAACCTCTCCAACAGGTCGGCCACCGCCGGCTCCCCGGCGGCCGGTGGCGCGGCGGCTGCGCCACCGACCGGGTCGGCGGCGCAGCCCAGCAGGTCCGCCACCGCCACAGCGGCCAGTGGGAACTCGGCCAGCAGCTCCGGTGCCGGCCCGGACATCGCGTACCGGGCGGACTCCGCCGCAGGTGCCGCGCCGTCGCCCGCCGAGCCGGTCCGCGCGGCGATTGGGGCGACCGCGGCCCACGGCGGGGTCCAGGAGTCCAGCGCCGGCAGCGAGGCCGGGAAGGTACGGCCGGCCTCCCGGACCAGGATGGGCACCAACTCGCCGGCCTGCTCCCGCAGCGTGGTGATCAGCGTCGGCAGCCAGGGCAGCAGCACCGGGTCGGGCAGCTGGCCGAACGCCGCCGACAGCACCTCCACCACGAACGGCGCCAGCGTCGGCACCGGCTCCAACGCCTGCACGAACCCGCTCAGGTAGTGCGGGAACGCCCCGACGGTGAGCGGGCTGGCCAGCAGATCCGCGCACCGGTCGCGCAGCTCGGCCAGCGGCAGCTGACCGAGCTGGGACTGCGCCGCCCAGTGCAACGCGATCTTCGCCGGTGCCTCCGGATGCGACTGACGTACCGCCAGCTCCAGCTGGGTCCGGTCACAGCCCAACGCCATGGCGACGCTCTCCATGGTCATCAGGAAGCCCAGCATCGCCGCCACCTGCCGCAGCCCGGTCTCGTCGTCGACGAACGCGGTCGGCAGCAGGGTGCAGTAGTGGGCGTACCCGGTGCTGACGAAGTCCTGGCACCAGGCCGGCAGCTGCGGCTCACCGCTGGTGCGGTAGTACGCCAGCAGCTGCCGGATCCGCTGCAACACCTCCGGTGCCCCGTCGGCGGTGCGTTCGGCGGCGAGTAACTGCACGGCACGGGCACCAAGCTCGTCGGTGAGCCGCCGGTTCTGCAGGAACAGCAGCGACTCCTCCACCGCGCCGAGGGCGTGCGCCGCCGTGGCCTGGGGATCCCAGGCCGCCCGGCGCAGCCGCTGCTCGAGCACCTGCTCGATGGTCACGCCCTCGTAGCCGAGCTCGATGATCGACCGCTGGTGGCGACCGATCGCGACGTCCCAGCTCTCCTGGACCGACTTTTCGCCGAGCCGCCGCTCGCCCATGATCGGCCGGACCACCTCCGGTGGCAGCAGCCGTCGCAGCATCCACAGCAGATCGGAGCAAGGTCGCAGCTCCGGCTGGCCGTGCAGGTCCAGCAGCGCCCGCTGGACGGTACGCCGCTTCGGGTCCAACCCGATGGGTGCCAGCCGGTCGTAGACGTCCCGGGCCAGCGGCGGCATCGCGTCGTAGCCGACCCGACCGATCCGGTCACCGCCGAACATGATCTCGCAGAGCCGGCGTACGTCACGCCGGCCCGGCACCACGTCCTTCTCGATGCAGGTGACCGCGGCGTCGGCGAAGTCGTACGGGGTGGGCCGGCGCCGGTTGCGCATCCCGGCCAGCAGCACCGCCGTCTCGAAGATGGCGATCGCGTCGGCGGTGCTGGCCAGGTAGCCGTTGCGCCGGGCCAGCCGGACGATGTCGACCGACCAGCCGCGCAGTTCGGCCTCGTCGAGCTCGCCAGGCCGGCTCGGGGCGGCCAGGAAGCCGCTGAGCCGGTCGTCACCGGGGGCCGCGGCCCCCGCCGTACCGCCGGCGGTCGGCCGCGCCGCCTTCTTCGTCTTGCGGGCCGAACTCTTACGGCCGCCCTGCTGCCCGGCCAGCCGGTACGGGGTGACCTTGCTGCCGGTCAGCGCCTTGCGCCAGGTGCTGGCGGCGATCGACACCGTGCCGCCGGCCAACCCGAACTGTGCCTCGATCGCCGAGTGGCTGGACGGGATCAGCCCGTACCGCCACTTGGTGCCGGTCGGCGCGGTGATCTCGAACGGCGCGGTCGACCGGACGCCGAACTGCTCGACCCGGCTGGCGGCGTGGAACGCGCCGCAGACGTACAGGCAGTCGGCCGGGTCGGCACCGGAGGCGGCGAGATGGTCGCGCATCCGGGTCCACATGTAGCGTTCCCGGTCCTCGTCGCGGTCGAGTCGCGCCGCGTCGCTCGGCCGCAGCCGCCGGAACAGACTGCCGATCATGACCATGACCTGCCGGTACGTGTCGTGGTCGGCGCCGATCAGCGGCTGCTCGACGTACTGGTCCCACCATTCCGACCAGTGCCGCACCTTGCCGTGGTGCAGCAGGTACGCCTCCAACTCGGCGAACCCGGGGCGCAGGTCGCCGATGCCGACTCCGACGGCGTCGCCGTGCAGCGCCTTCTCGTCGTCCTCGCCGTCTGCCTGGCCCTGCTGGCCCTGCCCGCTCTGCTGCGCCGGCTCGTCGTCGCCGTCCGCAGCGGCGGCCGGGTCCGTCCGGTCGTCGGACTGCCACTGGAAGACGTGGTCGGTGGATCGGTCCACCAGCAGCAGCTCCACGCCCGGTGTCTCCAGCGCGTACGCGATCGCCTGATATTCGGCGGACGCTTCGGTGATCGGCGCGATCACGCTCAACGGCCCGGCCCCGGCGGGGAAGCCGTCCAGGTCGCTGGCGAAGGCCTGCAACGCCACCGGAAGCTCGCAGTTGCGCAGCTCGGTCAGCAGCGGCTGCATGTCCTCGCACAGCTCCAGGTAGATCACCTTGGGCTGTTTGTCGCGCAGCCGGCGGGCCATCGCCAACGCCGACGACGGGGAGTGGTGGCAGACCGGAAAGATCTCCAACTCCTCGCCGAGCGCGTGGTCGACGTCGTCGACCAGGCCGGCGAGGATGCCGGTCAACGCGTCGGGCGAGCCGGCGAACGCCGTCGCGGCGTCTGCCAACTGCTCCCGCAACGCCCCGAACCGGCTGTCCGACGACGCACCCGCGACCGGCGTACCCGTGACCGGCTCGCTCATGACGGGCTCGCTCATGACAGGGTCGCGATGCTCTGCCGGCCGCCTTCGAGGAAGGCCGGCCACTCGCCGCCGTCGGCCTTGCTGCGCGGCTCGATCACCCCGTGCCAGAACTTGTTCAGAATCGCCAGGTCCTCCGGGCTGCGCCGGGCCAGCGAACCGACCATCGAGCTGGCCAGCGTCTCGGCGCGCAGCGTCCGGTCACCGAAGAACTGGCTGTGCAGGATCGCGTCCTCCAGCACACCGATCTGCTCGGCGGTGGACAGCGCCGACTCCAGCTTCTCGTCGTCGCTGGTCGCCGATGCGGCGGCCTTGCGCAGGTCGGCGAAGCTCTGCAGCAGCACGTCCAGCAGGGTGGGTGGCACCTCCAGCTCGATCTGGTGGCGACGCAGCAGTTCGGTGGTGCGGAACCGGACGATCTCCGCTTCGCTGCGCCGATTGGTGATCACCGGGATCCGGACGAAGTTGAACCGTCGCTTGAGCGCCGACGACAGGTCGTTGACGCCCCGGTCGCGGCTGTTCGCGGTGGCGATGATGGAGAACCCGGGCTGGGCGAAGACGATGTTGTCCGAGTCCAGCTCCGGGATGGAGACGTACTTCTCGGACAGGATCGAGATCAGTGCGTCCTGCACGTCGCTGGTGGAGCGGGTCAGCTCCTCGAACCGGCCGATGACGCCCTGCTCCATCGCGGTCATGATCGGCGACGGGATCATCGACTGCCGGGACTGGCCCTTGGCGATCACCATCGACACGTTCCACGAGTACTTGATGTGGTCCTCGGTGGTGCCGGCGGTGCCCTGCACCACCAGGGTCGAGTTGCGGCAGATCGCGGCCGCGAGCAGCTCGGCCAGCCAGCTCTTGCCGGTGCCCGGGTCGCCGATCAGCAGCAGACCCCGGTCGGAGGCGAGGGTGACGATGCTGCGTTCGACGAAGCTGCGGTCACCGAACCACTTCTGCGGGATCTCCCGGTCGAGGCCGTCGGCGCGCTCGGACCCGAGGATGAACAGGCGCACCATCTTGGGGCTCAACCGCCACGAGTACGGCTTCGGGCTGTTGTCGATCGATTCCAGCCAGTCGAGCTCCTCGGCGTACTTGATCTCGGCGGGGGCGCGCAGCATCTCTGCGGTCATGGTGCGGTTTCTCCTAGTCGACGGTGCTCGTACGGCGAGTGGAAAGGGGGGATCAGGTGAGGAAGTTCTTGAGCTCGACGACGAGCTTGCGGACGTGCCCGGACAGCACCGGGGTGCCCTGGTCCTTGAGTCGTTGCCGGAACCACGGGTTGACGCTCTGCTGGCCGCCGCTGGAGACCGAGCCGACCGGGATCAGCCGGGCGCCGCTGCGGTGCACCGCCTGCAGCCCGTCGAAGACCTCCTGCGACTTCCACTCGTAGAAGTCGGAGATCCACACCAGTACGGTGTTGCGCGGGTCGGTGATCTTCGGCCGGGCCAGCTCCAACGCGGCCGTGCCGTCGGTGCCGCCGCCGAGCTGGGTGCGCAGCAGCACCTCGAACGGGTCGTGCACCCACGGCGTCAGGTCCAGCGCCCGGGTGTCGTACGCGACCAGGTGCACGTCGACCTTGGGCAGACCAGCGAAGATCGAGGCCAGGATGGTGCAGTTGACCATCGCGTCGACCATCGAGCCGGACTGGTCGACCACGACGATCATGCGGGCCGGGGTGGTCCGCTTCGCGGTCTGCTTGTAGTACAGCCGGTCGACGTAGAGCCGCTCGTCGGCCGGACTCCAGTTCGGCAGGTTCTTCCAGATGGTGCGGTTCAGGTCGAGGTTGCGGAACACCCGTTTCGGCGGGACCGACCGGTCGATGGTGCCGACGCTGGTCTGCTGCACCTGGGTCTTGAGCACCTCGGCGACCTCGTCGACGAACCGGCGGATCAGCGCCTTCGCGTTGGCCAACGCCACCCCGGACAGGTTCGACTTGTCCCGCAGCAGCTGCTCGATCAGCGACATGCTGGGGGTGAGCTGGCGGGCCAGCGCCGGATCGGCAAGCACCTCACGCAGCCGCATCCGGCGCACCAGGTCGCCTTCGATGGCGCCGAGCACCCCGTCGCGGCGGCCCGGCGCGGTGCCGCAGGCCCGCTGATACCAGGCGGCGTCGGCCTGCCAGTTGGCGAGCTGACCGGCGGACACGTCACCGGTGCCGGTGGCGAAGATGTTGAGCAGCAGCTTCGAGGCCAGCGCGGCCCGGCGTACCTCGTCAGCTCCAACCTGGCCCGCCGCGCCGCCGGCGGGGTCGGCATGGTCCGCCGCGTCGTCGGTGGACCCGGCGGGGTCGTCCTGCGCTGGCGGGGCGAGCAGGCCGGGCAGCTCGTCGGCCAACTCCGGGAAACGCTGCACGACGGTGTCGACGGAGACCGACGGGTTGAGCACCGCGGCCGGCAGGCCGATGTCGTCGACCACCGCCATGCTGCCGCGTTCCAGCGCGGCCTGCTCCTGGCCGTCGAACAGCTGGGCCAGCAGCCGCCAGTAGAGCACCTGCCGCCGGTTCTCGTGATGGTTCGTGTTCGGGGAAGTCATTTCCGCAGCAACCGTCCCGCCCGTTCGCGCAGCACCGCGATGGGGTCGCCGGAGCGGGCCACCGCCTTGGCGATCTTCGGATCGGTCGGCCCCTGCGCCCAGTCGCCGGTGTGCACGGCCACCTTCTTACGCTTCACGGTGGCCTGCACACCGATCGGCTGCACCGACCATCCGCCGTCGTCCCAGCGCAGCAGCCCGAGGCAGGCAGTCGAGGCGGCGACCAGGTCGGCGGTGAGCGGGCCGCAGCCGGGCAGCCGGTCGGTGTCGACCGCGATCCGGGTGCCGTCGAGGTCGAAGCTCAACCCGGCGTCGTCGCTGTTGGCCGTGTAGCCCTCCAGCAGCACCGGCTCGGCGATCGACACCGGATGCCGGTCCAGCGGCGGCACCGCCGGGGCGAGCGCCTCGCCGAGCTGCACCCGGGCCACCGCGAACGGGTCGGCCGGCTCACCGGGCCGGGCCTGCCCGTCGTGCCACACCAGGTCGCCGCCCGGGTGCAGCGGCATCCCGGTGACGTCCAGGCTGAGCCGGCCGGCCAACGCGGCCAGCAACGCCGGATGCGCGGCGAGCAGCTGCCAGATCACCGGGCCGACGATCGTGTCGACCTTCGCGGCGGAGACGCTGACCCGGACCAGTCGGGGGGCGTCGTCACCGGTCGGCTCGCCGTGCGTCTCCAGCAGCGCATGGACCTGCAGCTGTACGGCGGTCGCATGCTCGTGTACGTCGGCGCCGAGGATCAGCAGCCGCCCGGAGACCGGCTCCGCTGCCGCCGGCTGACTTTCCGGGCTGGTCAGCAGCATGGCGCGGGCCCACAGGTCGGCCCAGCGGCGTACCGGCAGTCGGTCCATGGTCGCCACCGGGCTGCTGTGGTGCAGTTCGGCGGCCAGCCCGTCGAGCAGCACGGCGGCGCGGCGCAACGTCGGCTCGGCGAGCAGCGCATGCAGCGCCTGCTGGCTGGTGGCCACCAGGTCGTGGTCGACGTTGCGCCAGCCGGTGATCGCCAACTCGGTCAGCCAGGACCGGGCGGCCAGCAGCCGCCCGTCGACCGGGCCGGCGGCCGGGGTCGGGGTCGGCCACTGCACCCGGGTACGGCCGAGCGCGGTGTCGGCCTGCTCGCGCAGCGCGTCGTGCACCGCGCCGACGATCGCCGTCCGGGCACTGGCCAGCCGGAGCAGATGTTCGTCACCGACCGAGCCGGCGGCCACCTTGTCGACCGTCTCGGCCAGCGCCGACCCGAGCGGGGTGGACGCGACCGCGCCGGCCAGCGCGGCCAAGGCCGCCGTACGGGCCGGGTCGAGCCGGCTGAGGCCGCCGACCAGCGCCTGGTCGAAGCCGTTGACCACGTCGAGCGCTTCGGTCAGCCCGGCTGGGCTGTTGTCGAGCAGGTCGGTGAGTTGCGCCCCGCGCATCAGCGGGCCACCGCCCCGGCCGGGAACCAGTGCAGCTCGGGCAGCGCCTCGACGCTGCCCGGCAGCTCCAGGTAGGACAAGTGACGCAGGAACCGGCTGAACACGGCCGCCGCTGGCGACACCGACGCGACCTGGACGTTGCGATCAAGCATCCAGACGATCTGATGGCCGATGGTGACCTCCATGTCGGGGTCGAACCGGAGGAAGCGCACCACCTGCTCGGCGCCGTACTGCACGATCGCCTCCTCGGCGAGCAGGGCGATGTGGTTGCAGGGCGCCCCGTTGCTCAACCCGCCGCAGGGCCGGTTGTTGTTGGTCCGGCAGCTCAACTCGTGGGTGCCGGCGGCGATCGAGGAGACGTACACCCGCTCGATGTCCGACCCGCTGGACACCACGCCCTGCAGGCGTCCGTCGGCCATTTCGACGAAGGGCACCTTCGTCAGCTTGCGGGGTCGTGCGGCGGGCACCACCCGCACCGTGCTGCGCCGCTGCGAGGCGGCGGCGTCGTCCGCATCCACTGAGTTGCCCTCCAGGGGGTGTTTCGCGCAGCCGTCGTCAGCCGTCACCGGGGACGGCCCGCTGCGGGACCGGTCATCCGTACGCGAGAAGTTGTATCGGACCGGTGCGACAAAGCCGGGTAGCGGGCGGTAGCCGGTTTCGGATGGTGGTCGGTTGGCATTGTCTGCGCTATCCTTCCCAATTATCGCGGTTGAACCTGCAGATAGGGAAGCATGAGTAGTGTTTTGCTGTCGGTCGAGCAGGTCGCGGAGCGGCTTGACCTGCACGTGCGTACGGTGCGTGGTTATATCCGTGACGGACGGCTGCCGGCCGTACGGATCGGCAAGCAGTACCGGATCGCGGCGGCCGACCTCGACGCCTTCACCGGCCGCCCGGCCGGCGCGGCCCGTCCCGGCATCGAGGTGTCGGCGGTCGTCGACGTCGACGGGCTCAGTGCCGTCGACGCCGACCGGCTGAGCACCCTGCTGGTCGCCGGCTCGCAGAGCGGCAGCGGGTTGTCGGCTGAGCCGCCGCTGCGGTTACAGACCGTCTACGACCCGCTGCGGGCCCGGCTCAAGGTCATCGTCTTCGGTGGCCCGGGTGCCGTCGCCGAAATCCTGTCCACCGTGGACGCGGTGACGCGGGCGGAGAGCGGCATGTTCCACACGAGCACGAGCGAAGGAACGGGGAACGATGGCTGACGAAATCGTCGAACTGGCGGGCGTGCCGGTGCTGGTCTGCGACCCGAACGGGCCGTCGATCGCCACCGAGCAGGACGCGTTGGACGTCATCGGCGCGACGTTCGCCGGTGCGGAGGTCGTGGCGATTCCGGTGCCCCGGCTCGACGAACGCTTCTTTACCCTGCGGACCGGAGTGGCCGGCGGCATCATGCAGAAGTTCGTCAACTACCGGCTGCGGCTGGTCATCGTCGGCGACATCGCGGCCTACACGGCGGGCAGTACGGCACTGCGTGACCTGGTCACCGAGTCGAACCGGGGCAAGCAGATCTGGTTCGTCGACGACCTCGACGACCTCTCCGCCCGCCTCACCTGACGCGTCACCTGCCGTTTGTCCGCTACGGCCGGACCACCCGAGGCGCTGGTGTTGCTGGCAGACGTTGCCGGACCAAACCTCGTGCCCGTGAAATGTCGACTGATTGCGAAGTTGGTGCAGGAGTCGACGCTTCTGATTGGGGTTTCCGCCCAGACCGGTACGAACGGCTTGTAAGGTCGGTCGGCGAGAAGGAACGCGCGCGTGCCGCAATGCTCGGCTCTTATAGCCTACCGCCGACGCTGATCGGCGGGGACGTGGCGCTGCAGTCCCGGAGCCTGCCAGTCTCTCGGTTCGACGCGCTTTCGAGTTGGGTTGCGCTAGGTTACGTCGACGACGATGAGGTCCTTGATGTTCAGGCGAAACTGGATTCTCGGGCCTCGACAGATATGGAGCTGATTGGCCAAATGTCCGACAGCTACTGGGGGCGATATCGTGTTGCCTCGATGTCTCTAGCGTTTTTGGCCCAGGTGCAAGAAATGTGTAGCCTAGTTGGTGGGAGTAGCGAGCCTCTAGCTGGAGGACTTCCCAATAGGCTTCGAGCCGATTGGCACCGAGGTTCGTCGATGTTACGTGG
>NZ_JBHMIO010000058.1:0-23133 GCF_048060275.1 Micromonospora sp. LOL_015 | reverse complement strand
TAACCATCACCCACATCGACCTACCGAAAGCCAGCAAAAAGGCCAAAGTTTAGGTCAGTGGGCTGAATCCCTGCTTGAGCGCCTTCCCCAACGTGCTGGTGTCGATCAACCCGCCGTGATGGCCGAAGATCGCAGCCGAATAGCCGCCGAGCCCGCGCTCATGCGCGATCCGGGTCCCCAATGACTTGTGGTCGATGCCGACCGGCCGACCGGAGTCGGCGACCTTCGTCAGTTTATCCTGCCAGGCGCAGGACGCTTTCCCGACGTCATGGAGTGCGCTCAGCCAGTACGCCAACTCGCCGCCGCCGAACGGCGACGCGAATCGCCTGGCCAGCTCAGCGGTCCCCCGCAAATGATCTTCAAGTCGATGCCAGCGACCGCTGTTCCTACCCGGACTGTGCGCCCACAGCGACCGCTCCCCAGACATGAACAGATCTCTCACATTCCGCGCAAACAAAAAAGGACCGGTCTATGAAGCCACCACAGCAATCCACTGTCAAGACCAGGTTCCTGATTGAAGCAAACAACTGACGGGGCGGTGGAGGAGTGTCAGCCACTCACCCACCACACCCGACCGTTCAGTGGACTCGCTGCAGCCCATCGCGCTGTTTCGATCCTCGACATCCATGATGTCGCACCCGCGCCTCGGATCAGACGCCTCCGGGATGCGTCCCGCCATGGTGGCCGAACCGCCCGGCGGCAGTCAACTTCAGCGCCATGGGATGCTTGCGCGCTGCCAGGACTCACAGGTGGGCGGTGATCCTCGGCGGTGCCGCGATGGTCGGCTGTCGGCCTGTTCGTCGCACGCACCGAAGGCCCGGCGAGTGGCGTCATTGCCTTCATGATCGCCGTCGGACTGCTGTACGCGATCTTGTGACGGTAAGGCGATCGGCGGTGCGGGATGGATCTTCGTCGTTCCGTACCGCCGGCACCTGATCCGAGCGCCCCACCTGCGGTCGCTGACGTACCCCACCGACGTCCGGTACGGTGTTGCCGAATGTAATTCGGGGGCTACTCGCCGCCGATCATGAACTCGGTCGAAGCGAGGGATGCGAGTGCCGACGATGATGGACCGGCCGGTCGGTGTCATCGGTGCCGGCCGGGTCGGCACCGCTCTCGGACTGGCGCTGCTCCGCGCCGGATACGAGCTCGTCGGGGTCAACGCGAGGTCCGAGGCGTCCCGCCAGCGGGCAGCCGACGTCCTTCCTGACACCCCGCTGCGGGACGTACCCACGCTCGCCAAGAGCGCGGGCATACTCCTGCTATCCGTCACCGACGACGCTATCGGATCGGTCGCCGCCGAGTTGGCGGATGGCGGTCTGCTCCAGCCGGGGCAGATCGTGATGCATGTCAGCGGTGCGTGCGGTTTGGCGGTTCTCGCACCGGCGACCGAGGCCGGTGCCGTACCGATCGCCGTCCACCCGGCGATGACCTTTCCGGGCCTCCCGACCGATGCCGACAATCTGGCCGGTCTGGCGTACGCGGTCACCACCCGACCGCATGACCGGCCACTCGCCGAGGAACTGGTGCGCGACGTGGGGGGCGTTCCGGTGTGGATCGCCGACGAGGACCGTACCCTCTACCACGCCGCGCTGGTCCTCGGTGCGAACAACCTCATCACCCTGCTGGCCGCGGCGATGGAGGCATTGATGGCGGCCGGCGTGCCGGACCCCGGGTTCGTGCTGGCCCCGCTGGCGCGTACCTCGATGGAAAACGCCCTGCGGCACGGCGACCACGCGTTGACCGGGCCGGTACGCCGTGCGGACGTCGGAACGATCGAGGCTCACCTGCGGGCGCTGCGCGATCGTGCGCCCCACCTACTGCCGGCGTACCTCGATTTCGGACTCAACACCGCGCGTCGATCCCGGCGGGCCGCGCTGAACGAGGCGGGCCGGCTCGACGAGGTCATCGTGTTACTGGAAGCAAGATCGGCCGAGGCCCGCGACGACATCGACCGGTGAACGGCCCGCTGCGGTGGGCGGCACGATGAGACGTCGTCGTTGGAGCGTCCGCCCGGGGCGGCGGCTCGACCCGCAGCTGTCGGCATCCGGGATCGTCTGCGTCGTAGCGGCGATCGCAGCCGGCGGGGTGGAGATGCTCGGCGTCCGCATCCCGGTTGTCGACTCGCTGGTACGCCAGTTGCTGCTCGCGGGGTTGGGGCTCGCGCTCGTGGTGGCGTCGGCGTTCGTGACGACACGCGACATTGCAGCGGAGGAGATGACGATGGCGACCGACCGGGTACCGCTTCCGCCCAGCACCCCACGACCGAAGCTCACCCCTCGGTTCACCGGCCGGGCCGGGCTTCTCACTGAGATGCACGAGTCGCTGATCGAGCAGCGACGGTTGGCCCTCGCTGGGCTCGGCGGAGTCGGCAAGACCCAACTCACCCTCGCGTACGTGGAGAACTACCGGTCCGAGTACCCGGTCGTCTGGTGGCTACGGGCGGAGAACCGTGTCACGCTCGACGACGACTTTCTCGGGCTGGCCGGCGCGCACGGATTGCCGGTCGATCCGGCGAGTCCGCAGCCCCAGCAGATCGACGTCATCCGGCACTGGTTGGCGGAGCGCGACAACTGGCTGCTGGTCTTCGACAACGCCGAAGCAGAGGAACTGGTCGACGACTACCTGCCGCAGCGGCGGTCCGGGCACGTCCTCGTGACCACGAGGAACCAGCACTGGCGCAACGCCGCCGTCATCATCGTGCCGCCGTGGAAGCGGTCGGAATCCGTCGCGTTTCTGGCACCGCCGGCCGGCCAGCGCAACGACGCCGACGCGCTCGCCGCCTTCCTCGGCGATTTGCCGCTGGCCCTCGACCAGGCATCGTCTTACATGCAGGAGACCTCGACGTCGATCCGTGACTACCTGGATCTGCTGCGTTCACGCACCGCCGACGTCCTGGCTCTCGGCTCGCTGTCCAACTATCCGCGCACGGTGGCGTCCACTTGGCTGACGGCAGTGGCGACGATCCGCAAAGAGTTGCCGATCGCGCAGGAGTTGCTGAGCCTCTGCGCTTTCCTGAGCCCGGAGGGTATCCCGCACACTATGCTGCGGTCGTGGTCGCCGGACCATCCACGCCGGCTGCGTCCCCTGCATGACGACCGGATCGTCTACAACCAGGCGGTCAGCATCCTCAGCCGGTACTCGCTGCTACAGGCGAGCCCGGACGGCCTGACCGTACACCGGCTGGTGCAGACGTTGGCCCGGCAGTCGCTGACTGCCGCTGACCGTCGGCGCTGCGCGGGCATCGCAGCAATCTATGCCGAACACGCGCTGCCGATCGATGTCACGGCAGCCGATAACTGGCCGGTCTGCGACATCGTCGTCCCGCACGCGCTCGCCGCCGCGAGACACGCCGCCGAGCACAACGTCGCGCTCCGCCAAGTGGTCTCGCTGTACGCCCGGGTCGGCGAGTATCTCCGGATCCAGGGGCAGTACGCGCAGGCCCTCGGCGTCTTGGGCGCGGCCATGGACATTCTGCGCCGGCCGCACGACTTCACCACTCCAGACCTGCCGGAGATCCTGACCCGCACCGGAATGGCGCTGCGGGCGAGCGGACGACTTCCGGAAGCGCTCGCCGCGCTCGAAGAAGCCATCCAGTTGGGAGAGACCAATCGCGGCCAGGATCATCCCCGGTTGGCGGTCGCCCTCAACGCCTCCGGTACGGTCCTGCGGGGTCTAGGTTCGCTCAGCAAGGCGCGGGACTACCACCTCCGGGCGCTGACGATCCTGGAGCACACGCTCGGTGGGGATCACCCCGCTTGCGCGACGACGCTGAACAACCTCGGCAACGTGGAACGGCAGGCCGGCGACGCCGATGGCGCAGTTCGCGCGCACGAGCGCGCTGTCGACATCCGGCGGGCCCATTTCGGGGTCAGCCACCCCGATGTCGCCACCTCGCTGAACAACCTGTCGAACGCGTACGCCGACGCGGGGAACTTCGCTGCTGCCCGCCGCTGCGCCGAACAGGCAGTCGAGATCGACACCGAGACTCTGGGCACCCGGCATCCTGCCCTGGCCGCCGACCTGATCAACCACGGTGTGATCCTGCACGAGCTGGGCAGGTCAGAGGAGGCAAGCCAGGTGCTGGAGCAGTCACTTGGCATCTACGATCAGGCGTTCGGCGCCGCCCACCCGGACGTTGCCGTGATCCTCAACGACCTCGCCGCCGTCCGCCAAGCGTTGGGCGAGCCGGAACAGGCAAAGGACCTGCTCGCTCGCGCGGCTTCCATCCTGGACACGGCGACCGACGTCGACCCCAACCTCGCAGCGGTGCTACACAACCTGAGCAGAGCAAGCGCAGCGGCCGGCGACAGCGCCGGCGCTGCGGACGCCCTCCGACGCAGTCAGATCATCCGAGCCAAGCCGGCGGTTGCCGGAGCCGGGGTGATCGGCGCGTCTTGGCTGCTGCGACTGGACAAGGATGTCGCCACCGCCGAGTTCGACCTGGAGTAGACCCGCCGGACGCCATGCTCTCGCCGGAACCAGCCGGCAGGATGAACCCCACGAGCTATGAGGAACTGCGTCGGCGGGTGGCTGATGAGGGCGGGGTCCTCGGTACGACTGCACAGGTGCTGCGGGACATCGAGGGCGCTGGGCGACTCGGCTCGACCGTACGTGCCGAGATCAGTCAGAAGCTTGAAGCGTACGGACTGCGGCATCTTCCGGCTGATCTGCCCCAATACCAGGAGCAGGAGGTGGTCGTGTACCTGACCTCTGGTCCTATCGCTGCCGTAGTCAACGCGATTCTCAACCCCAGCAGGAGCACGGCCAAGGTGCTGCGCCAGCTTGCCGACAACAACGCGCAGGAGACGCTGGACAAGATCCGCCAGCTCGTCGGTCCACCGTCCGAATAGTCGACGGACGCGTCCGGCGTTGTGATCCTCGCCGCCCCCGAGACCCGGCGCAACCACCACATGCGACGTAGAGGCCATGACTGAAGCCTGGTTGCGATCCTCGCCGGATACAAGGTTCAGCGCAGTGTCCACACTAAGCAACGAGTTTGACGAGCGCTTGCGCGGGTCACCGGCGCTGGTCCGGGTGATGTCAGGTGAGTTCGAGGCCACCGTCGATGGTGAGGATCTGTCCGGTCAGCCAGGTGGCGACGGGGTCAGCCAGGCGGAGGACCCATGTGGCGACCTCGTCGGGCTCTCCCCGACGGCCAAGCGGGATCCGTCCGGCCTCGTCTTGCTTGATCTGGTTGAGCACCGGTTCGGGGAGGCCGGCGGCGGTCAGGGCCTCGCTTTCGGTGGGGCCGGGGGCCAGGGCGTTGACTCGGATTCCTGTGGCTGCTAGTTCCAGTGCCCAGCATCGGGTGAGCTGTTCCAGGGCGGCCTTGGAGGCGGCGTAGTGGGCGATGCCGGGTGCCGGGCGGTGCCCGTACGTGCTGGAAAGGTTGATGATCGACCCCTGGGTCTGCTGCAGGTGGGGCAGGGCCGCGCGAGCGAGCAGGCTGGGCGCGGTGACGTGAAGATCAAATAGGTTGGCGATGCCGTGCGTAGTTGCGTCGGCCAGCGGCATGATCGTCGTGGCACCGGCGTTGTTGACCAGGACGTCGACCCGATCCCATCGGTCAACGGCGGCGTCGATGACTGCCTGGGGTGCATGTGTGGCGCGGATATCGGCGGCAAGCACGGCGATGCGTGGGTGCTGCTGCGCGGTGGTGTTCAGCGCGTCTTTACGGCGCCCGACGCCGAGGACGTGCGCGCCGGCCTCGGCGAATGCGATCGCGGTCGCACGACCGATTCCCGACCCCGCTCCGGTAACGATGACAACACGGTCCGCAAACGACCCACTGTCGTTGGGTTCCATCATCACAACACCTTTCGTTCGACGTTCGTAGAACATCGAACAAGGTACCATGTGGGGGTGAAGGAAACACGGCACCCGGATCCCGAGGAGATGGTTCTCACTGAGGTGATGGCGGCACTGAGTGACCCGATCCGGGTTGGGCTGGTCCGGTTGCTGTCCGACGGCCAGGAACAGGGCTGGGGAGCACTGCGGGTCCCGGTCTCCAAGTCGACGTTGAGCCACCACCTACGGGTGCTGCGGGACGCGGGGCTTACCCGTACCCGGCAGGAAGGCACTCGGTGTTACGTCGTCCTGCGCAGCGAGGACCTGCACACCCGGTTCCCCGGCCTCCTGGACGCCGTCCTGGCCGCTGCGGACAGTGAGGACGTAGGCAGCCAGGTAGGTCTAGCGACCGACGGCAGCCGAGTCAGGCAACCGCGCAGGTAGACCCTGACCAGGGCTCGGCGCGGTCAAGAGGCCAAGCGCAGGTCACGTCGATGAGTATCGCGTTGGACACGCTACGCCTCCGCGCACGATGACTCAACGCTAATGCGCGTAGTCGCGATCCTCGCCGGACCCGGAGGTCCGGCGCAGCGCAGCTGAGGATCATCAACCGTAGGTTGAAACCGCAGTTGTTGCGATCCTCGCCGGACCCGGAGGTCCGGCGCAGCTGTCGCCGACCGCCAGCGACTTCGAGCCCTGGAAGCTGTTGCGATCCTCGCCGGACCCGGAGGTCCGGCGCAGCAACTCGGCGCACAACTCGGCCCACGTCCAGGTGCTCGTGTTGCGATCCTCGCCGGACCCGGAGGTCCGGCGCAGCGACGGTGGTCCGGTCGGTGCTCGACAACCCCGGCGGAGTTGCGATCCTCGCCGGACCCGGAGGTCCGGCGCAGCCCTGCTGCGGCAGGCCGGATTCTCCGCTGCCGCCATCGTTGCGATCCTCGCCGGACCCGGAGGTCCGGCGCAGCAAAGCTGGACGTCTCACAGACGGTCCGTACGGGGTGGTTGCGATCCTCGCCGGACCCGGAGGTCCGGCGCAGCCCTTGCCTTTGTTCGCCGAGCGGGCCTTCGCGACGTTGCGATCCTCGCCGGACCCGGAGGTCCGGCGCAGTACACCCCCAGCCCCCGGCCGGGTATGGTCAGCCCTCGAGTTGCGATCCTCGCCGGACCCGGAGGTCCGGCGCAGCGCCGGCACCTCGACCGCGACGGCGACGGCGTCGGCTGCGTTGCGATCCTCGCCGGACCCGGAGGTCCGGCGCAGCTCGTTGACTCCGGAGAGCGCCGTGGCCTTACGTGCGCGTTGCGATCCTCGCCGGACCCGGAGGTCCGGCGCAGCGTCGAGCTGTAAAGCTCTACGGGGCAAGTCAGAGACACGGTTGCGATCCTCGCCGGACCCGGAGGTCCGGCGCAGCTTCCATGCAACGAGTTAGGGTTTGGCGAGAGCACTACAAAGTTGCGATCCTCGCCGGACCCGGAGGTCCGGCGCAGCTTGTCGCTGGCCAGCAGCACACCACTGAAAGTGGTTTGTTGCGATCCTCGCCGGACCCGGAGGTCCGGCGCAGCGCCCGATGCCCGACTGCGACGCCGACCTGCACCTGCGATGGTTGCGATCCTCGCCGGACCCGGAGGTCCGGCGCAGCGCGCGCAAGCGGAGATGGCCGCCGCCTACGCGGCGAAACAGTTGCGATCCTCGCCGGACCCGGAGGTCCGGCGCAGCCTGTCACTGCGACCGGCGGCGGTGGTGACCTGACCCTGTTGCGATCCTCGCCGGACCCGGAGGTCCGGCGCAGCGCGCAGCGTCGGCATCAGCTGACCTCGGCCGAGGTGTTGCGATCCTCGCCGGACCCGGAGGTCCGGCGCAGCCGGCAACCTGCTGATGGCGCAGTTCGCCATGGGCGGCGTTGCGATCCTCGCCGGACCCGGAGGTCCGGCGCAGCACGCGCAGGACCGCAGGGTGCGGGCCAGATGGGCGGGTTGCGATCCTCGCCGGACCCGGAGGTCCGGCGCAGCTCCGGCGCAGCTGGCGCGGCGCGGGCACATCGCGGCGCGCCGGCTGCGGGTTGCGATCCTCGCCGGACCCGGAGGTCCGGCGCAGCCCACCCCACGTGTAGCTGTGCGTCACCGCCGTACCCGGTTGCGATCCTCGCCGGACCCGGAGGTCCGGCGCAGCGGCTCGCGAGCTGCGAGTATTCACCAATCACGATTGACTTCGCGTTGCTCACGAGCAGTTTATGTCCCAATCGTAGGGGTTTGGCGGTTCGGAACCCCACGCTTGGAGCGTGGTCACCGGAGGTTCCTAGATCAACTTCAGACGCCAGACTGCACGTTTTGGTGGCGGCTGGCCGGGGTACCGGCCAGCCGCCACCAAACAGTCTCAGCGGGCGTCAGGCGTGGGCAGATGGGTGGTGAAGGTGGCCCACTGGGCGGGGGCGAAGGTCAGGACCGGGCCGGTCGTGTCCTTGCTGTCCCGTACGGCGATGACGTCGGGCAGGTTCGTCGCTACTTCGACGCAGTTGCCCGAGTTGCCACTTCGGCTACTCTTCTGCCACTTCGCGTCGGTCAAGCTGTCCACTAGCGAATTCCTCCAGTATCTGACGGATGAGATCCCTTGACGTCGATTCGTCGAGGGCACGGCTCTCAAGATCCTTCCAGACCAAATCGTAGGCCCTGACTTCGTCGGCCTTGTTCAGGTAGAGCGATCCCGTCAGGGTGTCGACGTAGACCAGCGGCGGCTCAACCGGATCCGGGCTGAGTGGGGCGTTGGGAAAGGTCAGGAAACTGAACGCCGAGTTCATGCCGGCGTGAGCACCGACCGAGTACGGGATCACCTGAACCGAGACACTGTGCCGCTCGGTGACGTCAAGGAGGTGCTGAAGCTGCGCGAGCATCACCTCAGGCCCGCCGACCTCCCGACGCAACACAGCCTCGTTCAGCATCACCTTCAGGTGTGGCGGGCGCGGCGAAGCCAGAAGCGCTTGCCGTTCAATACGAACCTTGACTCGGTGTGCGATCTGTTCCTCGGTGAGCAGCCCGACCGGAAGGCGGGTCACCGTCTCGGCGTAAGCACGTACTTGCAGTAGTCCTGGAACTGACTCCGGCTCGTACTGGCGGATCATGGCGGCGCTGTCTTCGAGGGAGACGTAGAGGCCGAACCAGGCGGGTAGGGCCGATTCGGTGTAGTCGTGCCACCAGGCACGCCTCGGGGCATCGCGGGTCTCCCTGGTCATGGTGAGCAGGCGGTGGCGGGTCTCCGGGGAGACCCGGTAGAGGGTGCACATGGCGTCGACGTCGACGTCGCGGAAGCGGATCCGCGAGTCGCCGGCCTCGATGCGCCAGATGGTGGAGGAGCCGCGTTGCAGTGCTTGAGCTGCGGCGTCCTGGCTGATGCCGGCGGACTCCCGCAACACGGTGAGCCAGCGGCCGATGTGTCGGCGGAGCAGGGTTGTGCCGATGGAGCCGGACAAATCGCTCGCCCCCTTCATCCTCTGTGGTGAGTGTAGTCACCAACGTGGTGGACAATCAACTGACGAGCGCCTTCATAATCGTGAAGGCGCTCGGCATGGAAATGACTGACCTCGACCAGGGGTTGCCCACGACGATAAGGGCGCATCGCGCCTTGTCTTATGCATGCGGTCCAACTTAGATAACTGATGCCGGTGCTGTCCATAGTCACCCGCCGCAGTCGGGAAACCCCCGTGACCGGCTGCGGCGGGCCCGGCGCATGCGCTCCTGCCCGCACGATTAATTGATTTTCGCTCGGGAGGAAATGGAATGTTCACCGCCCTCGCGTTCATTGCCGCCGGCTTTGTGCTCGGCATTCCGCCGGGTCTGCTGCTGTGCCGGCTGCGGCGGCGCTGGTGCCCGGCCTGCGGGCAGACGCTGCGCTGCCCCGACTGCGGCTCCCGGCAGTTCGTCACCTTCGACATCCGGCCGACGACCGGGCGGCGCTGGTCGCCCCGGGCGCGGTCGGCGCCCCGGGCCGCCGGCCGGTGACCGCCGAGCATGTGGCGGCGCGGCCGTCGTGGCGGTGCCGGGTGTGCCGGGCACCGTGGCCGTGTCAGCCGGCGAAGGCGCAACTTGTCGCCGCGTACGACCGGATCGGCCTGTGTATGTACGTGGCCGAGCGGTCCGCGGCGGCCGCCCTCGACCTGCCGGGGCTGACCCCGGCGGCGGCGTACGCCCGGTTCCTCGGCTGGGCGCGGGCCGCCACCCGTTCCGAACCCACTGGAGAGACCACGATGGAATCCGAGATGACCGTACGGGACGCCGACGTCACCGACATCGCCGAGCTGTCGGCGCTGCTCGCCGAGGCGTTCGTGACCAACCCGGTGGCCGGCTGGCTGATCGCCGACGTGTCCAACCGGTACACCACGTTCCTGCGGCTGTTCGACGTCGAGTTGACGCACGGGCTGACGCACGGCGTCGTCCACGTCGCCGGCAACCGGGAAGGGGTGGCCGTTTGGCAGCCGTACCCGATGCGGTTGGCGACGGTGACCGACCACGAGCGGGAGGTGCTCGGCGCGGCCGGCATCTACCGGCGGCGGGTCGCGCACCTGCGGGCGGTGCGTGACGAGCACCGGGCGGCGGCGTTGCGGCTGCCGGTCGGGCCGTCGGCCGGGCTGTCGGCGGGGCTGGCCGACGGGTCCGCACCGGAGCCGGTGGTCGGCCACGAGCTGGTGTACCTGGCGGCGGCGCCGTGGCTGCGCCGCCGCCGCATCGGCGCGGCGCTGCTCGACCATCATCAGCGCACATTGGACGCCGCCGGGCTGGTCGGGCACACCGTCACCGACGAGGAGTACGCCCGTGACCTGCTGGCGGTGCGCGGTTGGCGCACGCCCGGCCCACGGCACCTCTCCCCCGGCGGGCCGCCGCTGTGGTCGATGCGCCGCGACCCCGGCACCCGACCGACCCCGCCTACAGCGGGGTACGGACGATGAAGGTGGCGTAGGACGCGTTGGCGCCTCTGCCGATCTCGGAGAGTTTCAGGTATCTGCCGTCGTGGTGCAGGTAGCGGTCCGGGTAGTTGTAGGAGCGCAGTGAGGTGTGCTGCCCGGTCAGTCCGGTGACCGGGCAGAAGGTGGCGTCGGCCCGGAACAGGGCGCTGCCGTCGACCCGGTGCAGGTAGAAGCGGAAGTTCTTGTGGCGCAGGTAGTAGCCGGGGAAGTTGACCGCCTCCAGGGAGATGCAGCTCGACTTGGCCAGTCCTCGGCGGACCACGAACGCCGCGTCGGCCTTGCTGCGCTGGTCGACGATGTCGACGCGGCCGTCGAAGTTGCGGTGCCGCACCCGGCGGCCGGGCAGGTTGACCGGCTCCAGCCCGAACGTGCCGCCGACGGTCAGGGTGAGGTAGGCGGGTGCAGTCGGCTTCGGGTCCGGTGCCGGCTCGGTGGTCGGCGGCGGTGCTGCCGGCGTCGACTCGCCGATCGGGTCCGGGGCGGGAGCAGCGCGGGCGGGGTCGCCGACCGGGCCGACCCGGTCGGCGTCGTCGGCGTCGTAGGTTGGCTCAACGGCCGACGGTACGGTGTTCGGGCTGCGGGGAAGGGTTCCGGTGGCTGCGCCACTCGGGACACCCGCGACGAACTCGCCCCGGATCGGCTTCTGCTGGTTGCCCCGGTTGGTGGCCACAGTCACGATGATGACGGCGGCGGTAAGGACCGCCACGGCGCCGATAGCGGCACGGCGGGGCGGTGTCGTCGAGCGGTCGGCATGCTTGGCGGGCGTGGCGGACAGGGCGCGGGTACCGCGCGCTCCGCCGCGCCGGCCCGACCCGGCGGCAGTCGGGCCGCCTGCGGCCGTGCCGGCGACCACTGTGCTGTCGGTGACCTCGCCGTCGATCGTCGTGGGGCTCGACCAGCTGACCTGGCTAAGCCGGGCGGTGGCCAGCGAGAGCGGGCTGTCCGCCGGCGGTCGGGGCCAGCGCGGGGCGGAACCGAGCCGGCGGGGCAGGTCATCGGGTGTCGGCTGGCCCTCGGCCGACGTGAGCCAGCGCTCGACGGGCAACGGATCCTGCTGAATGTCCTCGTCGGACATCGATATCCCACCTCCGGCTGACAGCCTGTCCGGGTCCGATCACTGCGTCGCGGCGCATACATTCTCATTTCGCCCGCATGGTGCGCCAGTACCCGGAGCCACCGAGTTATCTCACTTCGGCAAAGCACCGCACCCCAACCACGACAGCCGTCACCCTTGGTGGTCGTTCTTTGACACGCGGTTGCGGCCGGTTGAGCTTCCTGCCGTCGGCGGCCGGCCAGACCCTCCCGGAAACCTCACTCGATATGACTGAATGTAGGCATTGACGCCGACGGCGCAGCTTTTCAAGACAGCTCTTCGGGGCGCCTGAACCATCGAGGTCTAGTGAGTCCACTGTCGACCCAGCCCCACACGGAGAGGAACTCGATGAGTCCCGACCGAAACGGATCGGCGACCCCGACCAGCACCACCCCCACGGTTTCACAAACCACAGCGTCAGCGCTCTCGGCGGACTGCCCAACCAGGGTTCGAAGAGCACCAGCGCCGTCGGCGCGTACCGAGTTGGCGACGGTGCTGCCCGGGCGGGGCGACTTCGACGAGGCGATCGTGTTGCAGCGCGACCGCACGGGCTGAGCCCGGCCGGCCGGCTCGACGTCGAGCCGGCCGGCCGGGCTGTCTGTCAGCCGGTGGCGTCGCCGGTCAGCTGGCTGGGCGTTGCCGGACCCGTCGGCGCAGCAGCCAGCCGACGACCAGCAGCACAAGCAGTCCCCCGCCGCCGACGGCGGCCCCGGGCAGCAGCAGCCCACTGCCCCGGTCGTCCGACCCGGCGGCGGATGTGTCGGCCGTACCGCCGTCGGTGTCGGTGCCGTCGACGGAGCCGGCTTGTTCCGGTTCCGCTGCGGTGCCCGGTGCCGGCAGCACCGCGCGGGCGCAGTCGGCCGGGTCGGCGCTGTCGCTCCCGCCGTTGACGACCTCGAAGTAGAACTTGCCGCTGATCTCGTGTCCGTCAGCCGACGTCGCCTCGTACGCGAGCGTGTGTACGCCGGTGGTCAGCGGGTCGACGGTGGCGCACAGGGTCTTCGCGTTGACCACGACCGCCTCCCCCACCGCCACAGCGGTGTCGTCGGGGCCGGTGACGGTGATCTGCCGTTCGCCGGTGCCGGACAGCGGGCCGAATGTCAACGCGATGGTCTCCACACCGGGGGCGACCTCGTCGCCCGGCCCGGGGGCGGCGGAGATCAGCTCGGTGTGCGCCCACGCGGGAGCGGCGAACGCGACCGCCGCCACCCCCGCGCAGGCCAGGACCGCGGCGTGACTCAGAAGTCGGCGCATACCAGGCGGTTGTCCATGGCTTCCATCGGGTGGATGACCACCGACTTGGCGGCGTCGCCGACCTGCTGCTCGTTGGTGACGGTCGCGGTGCCGGTGCCGTCGGTGGCGGCGGTGAAGCCGAGGTGGACCTCGTTGGGCGGGGTTTCCGGGCCGCTCTCGTCGAACTTGAAGTGCGGTCCGCCGTTGTCGGCGGCGCACTCCTGGGCGTGCAGGTGGCCCATGTACTCCGCACCGGGCTCCAGCCCGGTCAACTTCACCGTGACCGTCGTGCCGTCCTCGGTCTGCGCCAGCCAGGCGGTCCCGGCGGCGTCGTCGGTGCCCGGTGGCCGGGTGTCGAGTAGGGCGAACGTGGCCTCCACGGCACCGTCGATCTGATCGGCCGGCGTGGCGGACGGGTCATTCATCATCATCCCGTCCATCCCGTCCATCCCGTCCGTCCCGTCCATCCCGTCGGACATCGCGGAGGCCGACGCCGACGGCTCCGTGGACGTGTCGGCGGCGTCGGTGGAGCCGGACGAGTCGTCGCCGCAGCCGGCGAGGACGCCGACCGACGCGAAGCCGACAACCGCGACAGCGGTACGCCAGCGGTCCGATCCGTTGATGTTCACGTGTCGTGTTCTCCCTGTTCGGATACAAAGGGTGGGCCGGCTACCGGGGCCACCCGGTTGCCGGCGCTTGTCTCCCCGTTCGGGGTCTTCCGATAGTTGAGTCGGACGTGGCAGCGCGGAAGTTCCCACGGGTTCGACCCCGTGACGTAGCTGCTGCTAACGGCGGTCGGCGGACGAGTTCTGGTCACCGACGCCGGGGGTGGTCTCGACCGCAGCGGGGTCGGACAGGTTGACCCGCTGCAGCGGGGCCGCCGGGTGCGACGTACCGCTGTCGTGGCCGCCGACCTCGGCGCGGACCCGGGGCCGCGACTGCGGATGCTGTTCCTGCACCCAGGCGACCAGCTGTTCCCTGACGAGGCACCGCAGGTCCCACAACGCCGACGAGTTTGCCGCCGACACAAGCGCGCGGGTCCGGATGTTGCCGTCGGTCGCCCCGGTCACCTGCAGCCCGCAGACCCGGCCGTCCCACAGCGCCGCCGCCGCCTCCGACTCGACGATGCGGCGCAGTTCCTGACGCATCGACTCGACCGGCAGGCTCCAGTCGACGTCGATCTCGGCGGTGCCGAGCACCGACGCGGCGGTACGCGTCCAGTTCTGGAACGGGGTGGTGGTGAAGTAGTTCGACGGCAGGATCAACCGGCGTTCGTCCCAGATCTTCACCACCACGTAGCCGAGGGTCATCTCCTCGATGCGGCCCCACTCGCCCTCGACGACGACCACGTCGTCGAGGCGCAACGCGTCACCGAAGGCGAGCTGCAGGCCGGCGAAGATGTTGCCGAGGGTGCTCTGTGCGGCAAGCGCGGCGACCACGCCGACCAGGCCGGCGGAGGCGAGCACACTAGCCCCGGCGGCGCGGGCCGCCGGGAAGGTGACCAGCATCGCCCCGACGGTGAGCACGCCGACGACGGCGAACGCGACCCGACGGATCACGGTGATCTGGGTGTGCGCGCGGCGCGCAGCGAGGTTGTCGTTGACATCGATCGGGAAGCGGCGCAGGGCGGTGTCGGCGGCCAGTCCGAGCAGGGTGGCGACCAGCCAGCCGCCGGTGGCGATGGTGGCCAGCAGGATGGCGTGCTGCACCGGCTCATGCCAGCCGTTGGTGGTGGCGATCGGGATGGTGAACCGGGCGGCGAGCAGCGCGGCGATGATCGCCGTCGGCCAAAAGGCGCGCCGGGAGATGTCGGTGAGCAGCGCGGAGCGGCGGCCCGCGAAGCGGAGGATACGGTAGGCGACGGCGACGGCGAGTGCTGCACCAGCCGCCGCTCCGACCACGATCGCGGCGCTGACCAGGGCGTCGGACACGTCCGACATCTCCTTTCCCATCGGTTTCGTCGGCAGCGGCCAGCTAACCACATCCACCCACGCCCGTCTCGGACCGGTCGACGTCGCGCAGCGTCACCAACGGGGCGGACCAGCCCCGTAGACCGGCCAGGAACGGCACGGACCGGGCCAGCACCACCCCGACCAGACCGTCCCGACTCGCCGGCTGGTCGTACCGGGCGCCCAACTCGGCGGCGAGCCGCGACTGCAGCCGCCGCAGCATCTGGTCGGCGTCGTCGAAGGGTGCGCTGGCCCGGGCGGCGGCCCCCTGTTCGGCGTCGGCGTCGGCGTGGTTAGCGTCCAGGACCGTGTCGTCGAGGTAGCGACGGGCGATCGTGTCCTGAATTCGCAACAGGGCGTACGCCAGCTCCTCAGCCCGTGGCCCGAGACCGCGCCAGGTGGCGCAGCGGGCGATGAGCAGCGCGGCGACCGTCGCCTCGATGACATGTTCCAGGGCCGGCTCGAGGTCGTAGTCCGGCCGCCGCGGCCGGTAGGTGAGCGCCACCAGTGGGTACCGGCGGACGGTGTCGTCGATCGCGCGCAGGTCGGCAGCCCAGTCCGCGCAGCGCTGGCGGGTGGCGTCAACCCCTTCGGCGGTCAGGCTGCGCACGGTCAGCCCGACGCCGTCGCTGCCGCCTACCTGGTCGTGCACGGCGAGCGCGAACCGGTTCCGCACTGTCAACCCGGTGATCAGTTCGATCAGGTACGTCGCCAGCGCGGCGAACAACGCGAAGCCGAGCGCCGCGACGCACACCGCGAGCAGCTTCTGCGCCGGAGTGTCCGGGGTGAGGTCGCCGTAGCCGAGCACCGTGAGGGTGCCTGCGGAAAAGTACAGGGCGTCGGCGAAACCGGTCGGGCCGTAGCCGGCGACCCGGTGGTAGCCGTCCAGGTGCGGCCACACCAGCAGGGCGACCCCGAACACCAGCGGCACGATCCAGGCCAGGAAGGTGCCGGTCACCAGCAGCGGCCCGGCCCAGACCAGCAACGTCCGCTCAGGCCGCCGGCGACGATTGGCGGCAAACGACGACAGCCGCCACACCGAACGCCGGACCGCGCCGGCGACCGGACCCTCCGCATCCGGATGCAGGATCGTCAACCAGACGTCGACCACCACCACGGCGATCAACGCGCCACCCGGTACCGCCCACAGCCACATCATGGGCGCAGGTATACCCCGTTTACCGGCTGGTCGACTGCACCACCTCGAACTCGAGCAGGCTCGCGCCGGTCGCCACCGGCGGGCGGGGTCGTTCGCCGTCCCCGGCGGCGTGGGCCTGCCGAGCCGGGCCGGCCGCCCACGCCTGATAGGCCTCCTCACTCTCCCACCGGGTGTAGACGAAGTAACGGCCCTCCCCCGCGACCGGGCGCAGCAGCTCGAACGCCAGGAAACCGGGCGCGTTCTCCACCGCCCCCTGGCGGGCGGCGAACCGTCGCTCCAGCTCGTCGCCGGCGCCGTCAGGGACCTCGATCGCGTTGATCTTCACGACTGCCATGTGGACAGCCTAGTCGGGGGCGGGTGCGCTCAGCCCTGGTTGGCCCAGTCGCCGAGCGACCAGTCCCGCACCTCGGGCATGTCCTCCAGGTGCTCCACCACGTACGCCTCGTGCTTGGCGAGCTGCTGCTCGCACCAGGCCTTCAGATCGGCGGCACCGCGCGGCAGCCGCCGGGCGTTGTTGATCGCGTCCATCACCAGGTGGTAGCGCGACGCCCGGTTACGGACCGTCATGTCGAACGGGGTGGTGGTGGTGCCCTCCTCGATGAAGCCCCGCACCCGGAACCGGTCGGCGTCCGGCCGGCCGTGCACCAGCTGATGGATGGCCCCCGGGTAGCCGTGGAAGGCGAACACCACGTCGACCGAGTCGGTGAACAGCTCGGAGAACATCGTCTCGCTCATGCCGTGCGGGTGGTCCTTCTGCCGGGGCAGCCGCATCAGGTTGACCACATTGACCACCCGGACCTTCATGCCGGGCAGCCGCTCCCGCAGGATCTGCGCGGCGGCGACCGTCTCCATGGTGACCACGTCACCGGCGCAGGCCAGCACGATGTCCGGCTCCGAGCTACCGTCGTCGGTGCCGGCCCACTCCCAGATGTCCGCACCCTTGGCGCAGTGCTCGACTGCCTGGTCCATGGTCAGCCACTGCAGCTGCGGCTGCTTGTCGATGACGACCAGGTTCACGTACGACCTGGACCGCAGGCAGTGGTCGGCGACCGACAGCAGGCAGTTGGCGTCCGGCGGCAGGTAGACCCGCGACACGGTGCCCCGCTGGTTGAGCACCACCTGGATCAGCCCGGGACCCTGGTGGGAGAAGCCGTTGTGGTCGTTACGCCAGGCCGTCGAGGTCAGCAGGATGTTCAGGCTCGGTACCTTGGCCCGCCACGGCAGGTGCGCCGCCTCCTGCAACCACTTGCCGTGCTGCACCGTCTGCGACGCGCTGACCATGGCGAACGCCTCGTAGGTGGCGAACATGCCGTACCGGCCGGTCAGGTTGTAGCCCTCCAGCCAGCCGTGGCAGTTGTGCTCGGACAGCACCTCCATCACTCGGCCGTTACGGCTGATCGCCGTGTCCGACGGGTACACCTGCTCCATGAAGCCGCGGTCGGAGACCTCGAAGACGGCGCCGAGCCGGTTGCTGTTGGTCTCGTCGGGGCAGAACAGCCGGAACCGGTCCGGGTTGCGGGTGTAGATGTCACGCATCAGCTCGCCGAGTTTGCGGGTCGACTCGGCGCGCAGCTGCGCCGGCTGCGGCACGTCGACCGCGTACTCGCGGAAGTCGGGCATGTCCAGGTCACGGGTCAACAGGCCGCCGTTGGCGTGCGGACTGGCACTCATCCGCAGGTCGCCGTCGGGGTTGACGCCGGTCACCGTCGCGGTCGGCGCGCCGTCGGCGTCGAACAGCTCCTCCGGACGGTACGAGCGCAGCCAGGTCTCCAGGATCGCCAGGTGGTCGGCGTTGTCCCGGACACCGGACAGCGGCACCTGGTGCGACCGCCAGGTGCCGGTGACGGTGATCCCGTCGACCTGCTCCGGGCCGGTCCAGCCCTTCGGCGACCGCAGGATGATCAGCGGCCAGCGGGGGCGGGAGCCGTCCCAGTCGCCGCAGCGGGCGGCCTCCTGGATCTGGCGGATCTTGCCCCAGGCGTCGGCGAGGGCGGCGGCGAACCGCAAGTGCATCCCGGGCAGGTCGTCGCCTTCGACCTCGATGACCTCGTACCCGTGGCCTTCCAGCAGCGAACGAACCTCGGCGCGGTCCTTGCGGCCCAGCACCGTCGGCCCGGCGATCTTCGCGCCGTTGAGGTGCAGGATCGGCAGTACGGCGCCGTCGTGGGCGGGGTTGATGAACGACACGCCCTTCCAGGAGCCTTCCAGCGGGCCGGTCTCCGCCTCGCCGTCACCGACGACGGCGATGGCCAGCAGGTCCGGGTTGTCCATCACCGCGCCGAACGCGTGCACCAGGACGTAGCCCAGCTCACCGCCCTCGTGGATGGAACCGGGAGTGGTGACCGAGACGTGGCTGGGGATGCCGCCGGGGCTGGAGAACTGCCGGAACAGCCGCAGCATGCCGGGCTCGTCCCGGGTGACGTCCGGATAGATCTCGGTGTAGGTGCCCTCCAGGTAGCCGGCGGCGACCAGCGCCGGACCGCCGTGGCCCGGGCCGGTGAGGTAGATGGTCTGCTGCCCGGTGTGCCGGATCAGCCGGGACACGTGGGCGTAGATCAACGAAAGGCCGGGGCTGGTCCCCCAGTGGCCCAGCAGCCGCGGTTTGATGTGCTCGGGGGCGAGCGGCTCGCGCAGCAGCGGGTTGCCCCGCAGGTAGATCTGCCCGACGGTCAGGTAGTTGGCGGCCCGCCACCAGGCGTCCAACTGCGCCAGCTCGGCGTCGTCGGGCGCGGCGAGCACCCGCAGCAGCCCGTCGTCCGCGCCGGCGCGGCCGGCCCAGGTCGGGGTGCGCTGATCGGTCACGGCAGTCACGAGCGGATTCCTCCTCATCAGGGGGTACGTCCACGACTGATCGTAGAGGGGCCGCTGCGGTTTTTCGCGGCTCCAGTGCCTGTCAGGCAGGGGCACAACGGCCCTTGACATGCCCTGACATGCCCCAGGCCGGGCCGTTGCTGGCCACCGCCGGCGGCCACGGTGAGCTGGAAGGCGGCAGTCAGTCGATCGACGCACGGCAGTGTGATTTGTGCGTCCACAGCCAACTCCACCGGGCCTGCGGTGCCCGACACTCTTCTTGACAGGAGAGTTCTCGAGTAGGAAGTGATCTGCAGTGCGTACCCTCTACGACACCGGGTCGGTCCATCCGCTGGACCGCTACGAGTACTACCGAACGGAAGCGACGGCCGAGGTAGCGCCGGTGGAAATTCGTGGCCGATCGTCGCTGTCCCTCACCGCCGCGATGCGGATCGCCCAGGTCGGCCGATATGAGATCGAGACGACCAGCTGGCGGTCCGACATCGAAGGCGTGGCCCTCCGGACGCAACGGCTGATCCGGGCCAGTGATCCGGAGTCCTACCGGATCTGCGTCCTCGTCAGCGGGGAGCTCCGGGTCGAGCAGAACGGTAACCAGGGACGGCTACGCCCCCGCGACATCGCGCTCTACGACACCTCCCGCCCCTGGGACGCCCGACACGTGCCCGGGCTTACCCCCATGAGGTTGGCCATGGTGACCTTCCCCCGGGCTCTCGTGCCGGTGCCCGAGACGGCGGTACGCCCACCCGTCGGCTCGGCCCTACCGAGACGGATGCCGGGACGCGGGCTCGTCGCGGCGTTCCTGGTCGGAATCGCCGAGGCTGCGGATCCGTCGGCGGACCCCCAGCTCGCCGACGCTCTCGGCGAATGCGTGGCCGGCATCATCCGGCAACGACTCGGCCTGCGTCCCGGAATCAGCCCGGCCGCGCGCAGGATGCTGCACCGCGCCCACGTCACTGCAGTGATCCGTCGGAAACTCGCCGATCCGCATCTCGACGCGGACGGGATCGCCAGAGCCGCCAGCATCTCGCCACGCTACCTGTACAGAATCTTCGAAGACACCGGGACGACACCGATGCAGCTCGTCAAGAAACTGCGGCTGACGGAATGCCACCGCAGCCTGCGCGACCCAGCGTTGTCGTCGGCCGCCATCAACGAGATCGTTTCCGCGCATGGCTACTCCCGTCCGGACCAGTTCGCCCGAGACCTCAGGCAACTGTTCGGCATGTCGGCCAGACAAGTACGCTGTTCGGTCCGGGACCGGCCGGCCGGAGATCGGGATCGATTGTGATGGCCGGAAGAAGGCCGGTCGGACGCGGCGACCGACGCGGGCGCGGCCACGTTCCGGACGTCGGCGGGGAGGGCGGCGTCGAAGGCCGCCGGGCAGCCGGTCCCATGCCGCCGGTCGAGTTCCGCATCACCGTCCGGGTCGTGCTGAGCCGCCGAGGAGGCTGGCTGCTGCTCGGGGTGGCGATCTGCCGGCTGGCGGATGTCCCGCTCGACGTGGTGACCGCAGTGGCCGGCAGCGTCCGGGGGCTCCTGTCCGGTTAGCCGTGCCCCGGCCCACGGTGCCCGTCAGCTCGGTTGTGCATGATCCATGCCGTTCGTGTACAGTCTTGCCCCGTGCGGCCCTCAGCCGCCGGCCCCACGGTGCCGCCGTACCGAATGGGGGGCGGTAGAGTGGTCCGGGCAGGTCCGGGTGGCGGAATGGCAGACGCGCTAGCTTGAGGTGCTAGTGCCCGTATAGGGCGTGGGGGTTCAAGTCCCCCCTCGGACACGTTATTTCCACACGAAGCGTGATGGTTCTTCGTGCTTTGTGTGATCCCCGTCCCGTTGGGCGGGGATTGTTGCTGTGCTGGCGAGTCCGCTCCCCTGCCGGTGGAGGGTGAAGACCGCGGTCTCGGCTTCGACTGCCCAAGCGTGGTGGTCCTACACGATGATCATGTTGCTGGTGTGCAGGTAGGCGGCGGTCTTCTCGGGGCCGAGGCGGCGCAGCCTGGGGTGGTTGCGGTGGAGCGCTCGGTCGTGCTGGACGCGGTCTAGCAGGTGGTCTTCGCGGATGTAGAGAATCTTCGGTTGGGAAAAGGTCTTGGCTCGGCTGCCGTTACGGGAGTTGCCGGAGTTCGCGCCCGCCTGGTCGTGCTTGTCGTAGCCAAGGTGGTCGGTGATCTCACCATCGAGGGCCGACTCCAGCACGATCTTCGTCAACTGCTGCAGCAGCCCACCCTCGCCGGACAGCTGCAGCCCCTGCTCACGGGCCTGTGTCACCAACTGTGACCCTGATGGCTTATTCGGCCGTGTACCCGTCTCCTTTGGTGGGTCAGTAGGGTTGTGTGGTCATGTCGCTGCAACCGAGGCCGTGGCCAGACGTTCCGGAGCAGACCGCGCGGATGGCGCGGGCGGCGTTCCGGAAAGGGAACCTGGCGACGCGGATCCGTGACGAACTCGGCCAGGTGTACGAGGACGCCCGGTTCTCGGCGGCGTTCGGGGTCCGGGGACGGCCGGGGATCTCCCCGGCACAGTTGATGACCGCCAGCGTGTTGCAGTTCTCGGAGAACCTGACCGACCGTCAGGCCGCCGACGCGGTCCGGGACCGGATCACCTGGAAATACGCCCTCGGTCTGGAACTCGACGATCCGGGTTTCGACCCCACCGTCCTGTCGGAGTTCCGGGACCGGCTGGTCGCCGGTGACCTGACCAGCCTGGCCCTGGACGCCCTGCTGCAACGCCTGGCCGGGCTCGGACTGGTCAAGGCCCGGGGCCGCCAGCGCACCGATTCCACCCACATACTCGGCGCGATCCGCGACCTCAACCGCCTCGAACTGGCCGGAGAGACACTACGGGCGGCGTTGGAAGCCCTCGCCGCGGCGGCACCGCACTGGCTCACCTCGGTCATCGACGATTCCTGGACCGGCGTCTACGGCACCCGCGTCGACAACCTGCGCCTACCCGAGAGCCGGACCAGACGCGACGAGTTGATGGTCCGCTACGGCATCGACGGCTACCACCTGCTCGACGCGGCGCACCACCCGGACGCGCCGCAGTGGCTGGCACAGATCCCAGCGGTGCAGACGCTACGCCTGATCTGGATCCAGCAGTTCTACCGGGACACCGACAACACCGGGCAGGAGGTGCGACGGCGGGAACACGCCCCGGACGGGGACGGTGTCCCGCCCGGCAGAGACCGCGTCATCTCCCCATACGACCTGGACGCCCGATACAGCATCAAACGCGACACCGGCTGGGGCGGCTACAAGGTCCACTTCACCGAGACCCGCGACCCACCGACCGGCACCACCGGCCGGGAAACCGGGCGCGGAGAACACCCGAACCTGATCACGAACGTGGCCACCACCACCGCGACCGTCCCGGACCCGGCCATGACCGCCATCATCCACCAGCGACTGGCCGACAAGGCACTGACTCCCGCCGAACACCTCGTCGACTCCGGATACCCGTCCGCCGAGATCATCGTCACCGCCGCCCGCCGGCACGGGATCACCCTGATCTCCCCGATGCTGATCGACCCGTCCGCCCAGGCCCGCGCCGGGCAAGGCTACGACAAAGCCGCGTTCACCTTCGACTTCGACACCCGCCACGGCGTCTGTCCCCAGGGCAACACCAGCACAAGCTGGTCACCCTGCCGACAACGCGACACCGACACCATCGTGGTGTCCTGGCCGAAGACCGTCTGCCAGCCCTGCCCCACCCGCCAGGAATGCACCCGCGGCACCCGCCGCCAGATCACCATCCACCCCCGTGACCTACACGAAGCCCTCACCGCTGCCCGCATCCAGCAGAACACCTCCGAGTGGAAGGCCCGCTACGCCGCCCGCGCCGGAATCAAGGGCACCATGCGCCAGAGCACCCATGTCACCGGAACCCGTACCGCCCGTCACCGGGGCCTGCCCAAGACCAGACTCGAACACACCCTCGCGGCCACCCCGATCAACATCATCCGCCTCGACAGCTACTGGACGGGACGCCCCCTCGACCGCACCCGGACAACACACCTCCAACGCCTCGACTTCACCCTCGCCGCCTGACCTACACCGAATAAGCCATCAGGGTCAACTGTGACACCAAAACAGGGTCGACACCCCCTGGCGTCGCCTTCGTACGTGGCCGCTTGGCCTTCTCATCACCGGG
>NZ_JBHMIO010000057.1:0-23883 GCF_048060275.1 Micromonospora sp. LOL_015 | reverse complement strand
CCCAAACCGGCGGACGAACCCCGCCTCGCCGCTTGACACAACCCATAGGGACACCCCCCCGGCGAGGGCCAGGTCGCACTCGCCGAGCCGCAGCGCCCGGCAGGCGTCGTGGACCGCGACCAGCGACGACGAACACGCGGTGTCGACCACCTGGCTCGGGCCCATGAGACCCAGCGCGAACGACAGCCGTCCGGCGGTGAAGCTCGGCTCTCCCATCAGCTGGTACGCGTCCACGTCGTGGACGTCTCCGGTTTGCTGGCGCAGCCGTACGTAGTCCGTGGTGCTGACACCGAGGTAGACGCCGGTCGCCGATCCCGTGAGCGAGTCCGGCGCGTACCCGGCATGCTCGATGGCCTCCCAGGCGACCTCCATGACCATGCGCTGCTGAGGGTCCATCCCCACGGCCTCGCGGGGGGAGATGCCGAAGACGCCCGCGTCGAAGCGGCTCACGTCGTCGACGAAACCGCCGTGCTTGACGTAGGTGCGCCCCTGGACGTCCGGGTCCGGGTCGTACCAGCGCGCGATGTCCCCCCGGTCGCTCGGGTACTCCCGAATCGCATCGACGCCGCCGGTCAGCAACTCCCAGTACTCGTCCGGGCCCCGCACCCCGCCCGGAAGTCGGCATCCCATGCCGATGACCGCGACGGGGCCGTCCGCGGCCGGTTCCGCGCCAGCCTGTCGCTGGAGCCGCTCGATGAGGCGCAGCGCGTTGACAAGTTGGGCATGCAGGTCTGTTTGGGCCATGGTGATCCCTTCCGCGCCGTGAGACTCAGCTAACCGTGGCGGCCTCTACCACCACTCGCACGTCACTCGACATGCGACTCGGCCGCCGCGAGCACCGCGGCCAGCCGTTCCGACAGGGCGTCCTCGCTGAGAGAGTCGAGCTCGTCCACGTCCTGCGTCGGTAGCTCGGCCGCGGCGAGCACCTCGGCGTCGACGAACCGGGCCAGGGCCGCCGTGTTGGGGCATTCGAACAGCACCGTCTTCGGCAGATCCACCCGCAGCGCCTGCTCGGCGCGCCGCTTCAGTTTCACGGACAGGATCGAGTCGAAGCCGAGGTCGAAGAATCCGCGGTGGGGGTCGATCTCGTCGGTGGTCCCGAGGATCTCCGCCACCAGCGGCAGCAGCAGGTCCACGAGTGCCGGGACCCGCCGGTCGGCGGGAAGCGCGGTGATCGCCGGCAGCGAAACCTCGACGTCGGGGGCAGGGCCGTCCCGCCCCACTTCGGCAGGCGGTCCGGAACGGGGATCCCGGGCGTCGACCCAGTGACGTGACCGCTGCCACGGATACGAGGGCAACGAGACGACACGCCCGCCCGCCGGCAGCAACGCCGTCCAGTCGACGACGACCCCGTGGACGTGCAGCGCGGCGATGACGTTGAGCATCGCCTCGGCGGTGGTGAGCCCGTCGGGCATGCGGTGCACCGCCCGTCCCGCCAGCCACACCGTCGCGGGGCCGGCGCTCAGGTCGAGGACCACACCGGGCTCCCCCGGCGTCGTCCCGGCCGCCGGCGACTCCACGGTCGGCAGGTGTCGCAACGCGTCCTGGGGCGTCAGCTCGCCGGCCAGGCAGGCTGCCACGAGCGCGCCGTACGGTTCGCCCGTCACCGACGTCGGTGTCAGACCCACGGCACGCCACACGGTCGCCGTGGCCAACTGGGAGACGAACGCCCCGGCCGGATCTTCGGGACCCGCCTGCGGCAGGGACCCGACCCGGGTGCGCAGTGCCGCCGCCGCATCCGGCTCCCAGCCCGGCAACGCGGACGCCGCCTCCGCCAGGTCGCGCCAGGGCAGCGCGCGCGATCCGAGGCGCATCGTCAGCGGCAGAGGTTCACCGGCCGCCACCGAGCCGGCATGATGCGGCCGGCGCAGCGCCCTCGCCAGATCGCGTCCGGTGGAGGCCACAACAGCGGCCCGGTGCTCAAGGTGGCCGCGCCGCGCGAGGCCGGTCCACACCAGGTCGGCCAGGTCGCTCTCGTCGGTGAAGGAGATCTGGTCGGCGAGTCGGGTCGCCGCCTCGGCGAGGGCCCTGCCGTCGGCCGCCGACACCGCGACCAGATAGGGGCCTCCGTCCTGCGCCGTGGGCGCGGCCTCCCGGGGTGGCTCCTCGACGATCAGGTGAGCGTTGGTGCCGGTGAAGCCGAACGCGCTGATCCCGGCGATGCGGGGCCGCCGGCCTCGCCGCCACGGGGTGGGCCGCCGCACCGGCGCGACGCCCGAAGCCTCCCAGTCGAACGCACGGGTGGGAACCTCCAGGTGGAGCTGGGCAGGAAGGCACTCATGCCGGAGCGACAGGACCACCTTGATCAGACCGACCACGCCGGCTGCCGCCTCCAGGTGCCCGATGTTGCTCTTCACCGAGCCGACCAGCAGTGGCTGGTCCAGCGGGGCCGCGTCTCGCAGGACGTCCGCGATGGCCCGCAGTTCGACCGCGTCACCCAGCGGTGTACCGGTCCCGTGCGCCTCCAGGTAGCTCAGGTCGGCGGCGGTGACACCGGCGCGGTCGAGCGCGGTCATGATGACGGCCTGCTGCGCGGCGCCGCTCGGCACCGTCAGACCGCCGCTGGCACCGTCCTGGTTCACCGCGCTGCCGCGGATGACGGCGTGGACGCGGTCCCCGTCGGACAGTGCGGCGGACAGCGGTTTGAGGACGACGACCCCGGCTCCCTCACCTCGGCCGTAGCCGTCCGCCCCCTCGGCGAACGTCTTGCACCGGCCGTCCCGGGAGAGGGCGCCCGCGGCTGACATCACCTCGAAGACCGTGGACGTGGCCATGATGTTGGCACCCCCGGCCACGGCCACCCGGCACTCCCCCGCCCGCAACGCCTGGCAGGCGAGGTGCACCGACGTGAGCGATGACGAGCAGGCCGTGTCCACCGCCATGCTGGGCCCACGCAGGCCGAGCAGGTACGAAAGCCGACCGGCCGCCCCGGAGAAGCAGTTGCCGGTGCCGTAGTAGAGGGAAAGCTCCGGTTCACCTGCCAGCACTAGCTGCTGGTAGTCGGTGGTGTTGAGACCCACGTACACGGCGGTCTCGCTGTCACGCAGGGCAGCGGCCGCCAGGCCCGCGTCCTCCAGGGCCTCCCAGGCGACCTCCAGGAAGAGTCGCTGCTGGGGGTCCATGCTCCTGGCCTCTCGAGGTGAGACCCGGAAGAACTGATGATCGAAGCCGTCGATCGCGGGCAGGAACGATCCCCGGTGCGTTCCGTCCCACCGGTCGGGCGGGACATCGGCGCTCGGGTCGAGGCCCTGCTCCAGCAGCTGCCAGAAGCCGCTCGCGTCCGAGCCGCCGGGCACGCGGCAGGCGAGGCCGACGACGGCGATCGGCTGCGAGGCCGGGTCGGGCGCCGGGGAGACCACCCGCGCGGTGCGCGTCGAGGAGGAGGACGACAGCCGCTCGGCCAACGCGCCGATCGTCCCGCACCTGAGCACGTCGGCGCCGTCGACGGCCAGGCCGGTGCCGACGCGGAGCCGATCGGCCAGCTCGACGGCGGAGATTGAATCCAGTCCCAGTTCGAAGAACCCGCGATGAACGTTGAGGGTGCCGCCGTCGGGCTGCCCGAGGATGTCGGCGACCGCGCGTTGGATGGTTCGCACCAACGCCGGACGGTCCCCAGCCGAACTCGCGGGGATCGGCTCGGTCTCCGTCGCCGTCATCGCCGGCGCCCCGCCCTGCGCGCCCCGGACGACACCCGGCAACCAGTAGGTGCTGCACCCCCACCGCTCGGGCGGCAACGCGACGGCGGCGACGGGGCGCCCCCAGACCGCGTCCCAGCGCACCGGTACGCCGGATACGTGCAACTCCGCACGGGACTTGGCCAGAACCGGTGACGCGTCCTCTCCCCGGACGAGGGACGCGACGACCGGTCCCGTCCGGCTCCGGTGGTTCATCGCCGCCCGTAGGGCCCGGTGGAGAACCGGGTGCGGGCCCATCTCCACGACGGCGCAGTCCTCGTCCGCCAGCAGCCGGTCCACCGCGGGCCAGAACAGCACGGGCTGCCGCAGGTTGAGGGCCCAGTACTCCGGATCAAGCGGCCGACCCTCCAGATACCCGCCCAAGGTGGTGGACAGGAAGGGTACGTCCGGACCGCGCACCGCCAGCCCGTCGAGCAGCTCGCGGAGCTGATCCGCGTACGTCTGCATCAGCGGACCGTGGGACGGGTACTCCACGGACAGCTCGACGGCGGTGACGTCCCGTTCCTGCAAACGTGCGACGAGCCGCCGAAGGGGCTCGGCGGGGCCGCTGAGGACCACCGCTCCGGGCGAGTTGACCGCGGCGATCGTGACTCCCGGATACTCGTCTCCGAGCCAGGTTCGCATCTCGTCGGCACCCAGGTCGACCGACGCCATCCGGCCGGTACCGCTGGCCCGCTCGCAGGCCCGGCTACGGACCACCATCAGCCAGGCCGCGTCCGGCAGCGTCAACGCACCGGCGATGTGGGCCGCCGCGATCTCGCCCATGCTGTGTCCCACGACCGCGTCGGGCCGTACACCCCACGACATCCACAGCCGGCTCAGCGCCACCTGCAACGCGAACAGGACCGGCTGCCCCGTCTCCGTGGACCGCAGCGCCGCGTCGTCGCGGGCCTGCAGCACCGCCGAGGCCGACCAGCCGCTGTGAGCCGCCAGGGCCCGGTCGCACTCGTCGAACGCGGTCCGGAAGTCCGGCTCGGACGCGTAGAGATCGAGAGCCATCCCGGGCCACTGGGCGCCGTGTCCCGAGAAGGCGAAGACGGTGCGCGGTACGGCGTCGCCGGTACCGGCGCGGATGTTCGGGTGGGGTTGCCGGGCGGCGAACGCGTCGAGCCCGGCGACCAACTCGGCGGTCGTGTCGCCGACCACCGCCAGTCGATGGGCGTGATGGGTACGGCGTACCGCCGCCGTCGCGACGACCTCGTCCGCCATCACCTCGTCCGCCGGCCGCTCGGACAGCGCCCGCGCGAAATCACCCGACAGTTCCCGCAGTCCGAGGGGCGTGCTCGCGGAGACCAGCAGCGTCCTCGGACCGGCGGGGGCGCCGCCGGCGGGGGCGGGGCGGGGCGGCGGCGCGCCGAGCACCACGTGCACGTTGGTGCCGGACAGGCCGAAGGCGCTCACTCCGGCGATCAGCGGCCGGCCGGTGTCGAGAATCATGTCCTCGGCAGCCACCACGACTCCGGATTCCTCCCAGGGGATGTGCGGCGACGGCGTGGTGAGGTGAACCTGCTGGGGCACCCGTCCGTGCCGGAGCACGAGCGCCGCTTTCACCAGACCGGCGACGCCGGCGGTGGCGTCCATGTGCCCGAAGTTGGCCTTGAGGGAGCCGATGATGAGCGGCCGGTCGCCAGGGCGGCCCTTGCCCATGACCTCGGCGAGCGACGACACCTCCAGTGGGTCGCCCAGAGGCGTGCCGGTGCCGTGGGCCTCCACGTACGCGACGTCGTGCCCACCTACACCGGCACGCGACAGCGCCTCACGCAGCAACGCCTGCTGTGCCGCCGCGTTGGGTACGGTCAGCCCGGCGCTCTGGCCGTCGTGGTTGATCGCGCCGCCGAGGACAAGGCCGTACACCTGGTCGTTGTCCCGTACCGCGTCGGCGTATCGCTTGAGAACGACCACGGCACAACCCTCTCCGCGGACGATCCCGTCGGCACCGGTGTCGAACGGCCGGCACCGGCCAGTACGGGACATGGCCTGCACCTTGCTCATGAAGATGGACAGCTCCGGCGCGACCAGCACGTTGACGCCGCCGGCGATCGCCGTGTCGGCGGTGCCGTCACGCAGTCCCTGGCACGCGAGCTGGACGGCGGCCAGCGAGGACGAGCAGGCGGTCGTAACCGTCATGCAGGCGCCGTGCAGTCCGAAGGTGTACGCGATCCGGCCGGCCGCGAAACTGAACTCCTTACCGCTGGCGTAGTACGGCCCGATGGCCCCGGCTCCCGAGGTCTTCGCGTGCAGCAGCGAATAGTCCGATCCCAGCATGCCGATGTGCACGCTGGTCCGCGACCCGACCCAGTCCGGCATCGGCCGCCCCGCATCCTGCATCGCCTCGAACGTGGTTTCGAGCAGGATCCGCTGCTGGGGGTCCATGTCCGCCGCTTCCCGGGGGCTCACCGAGAAGAAGCTGCCGTCGAAGCGGTCGACGTCGTCGAGAAAACCTCCGAGTGCGCTGTGAATGGCGCCGTCGGCGTGGAAACGGCTGTCCCACCTGTCGGACGGCACCTCACCTATGACATCGACACCGTCCATCAGCGCCCGCCAAAACTGGTCGGCGGTGCGAACTCCGCCGGGAAACCGGCAGCCGATCCCAACGATGGCGATGGCGTCGCTCATCTGAACTCCCTCGGGCTCGTCCGGCCAAATACCGCGTACTGTGGGGCCTGGATGCGCGCCAGAACCATGTCGACAGTCCCCCGGATCACTCGGGGATCGCTCAAGCAACGACAGTCCTGCGAAGGCAGAGAGGCATGGCATGGAATCACGCGCGCAGGAGCGTCTCGCCCCGATCCGGCTGCATTGCTTTCCCCACGCGGGAGGCGGCGCCGCATTCTACGGTCGCTGGCGACGTCACCTTCCGGACGGTGTCGTGGTCGCGCCCATGGAGCTTCCGGGTCATGGGAGCCGCCTTCAGGAACCGCCCTTTGACGACTTCGAACCGCTCGTCGAGCATGTGGCCCGGCGGGTACGGGCCGACGACGGGCACCGCGTGGTCCTCCTCGGACACAGCTTCGGGGCCCTGTTGGCCTTCGAGGTCGCCCGGCTGCTGACGGCCGCCGGTCGCCTACCGGCGGCGCTGATCGTTTGCGGCCGCGACGCGCCCACCGTACGATCACCGACGCCGGCGCCGCATGAGCTGCCGGACGACGCCTTCCTGGCCGCGATCCGCAGGCTGGGCGGGATCCCCGCCGAGCTCGACGACCAGCTCGACATCGTCCGCGCCTACCTTCCGGCCCTGCGCGCCGACCTTCTCATGGCAGATCGGTACCGACGCGGCGAGGGACCAGCACTCGACCTGCCGCTGCTGGCCTTCGGGGGCGTGAACGACGGCTTGACCACCTCCGACGGAATGGCCGCCTGGCAGCAGGAGACGACTTCGACATTCGAGTTGACGATCCTCGCAGGCGGCCACTTCTTCGTCCGGGACGTGGCGTTTCTCGACATTCTGTGCCACCATCTCGATCGATTCGGCACCGAGCCCGGCCATAGTCGGGAATGAGTCGCGCTCCACCACGGTCTCGTACGGTTCGGATCATCGCACCGGCTAGGCGAAGGGAAACAACCGTGCCGCGAATCGAGAGGACCGCAGTACAGGCGGATCTGGATCGCTACATCACCGGCAATTTCCTCGGTGACGCAGCTACCGCTCAACTGGCTGCCGACACGCCGCTGTTGGAGTGGGGCGTGTTGAACAGTCTGAACCTGCTGCAGCTCATCACGCACATCAAGGAGACGTTCGGGGTGGTGGTTCCCCGGTCGACGTCACCGGCAGCCATTTCAAGAACCTAGGCACCATCACCGACCTGGTCTACAAGCTGTTGCTGCAATCCACCTGACCAGCCGTCAAGGAAGGAGGATCCTGCCGTGGAAGCCGAGTACGACGTAGGCATCATCGGCGCGGGCCCCGCCGGGTCCGCCGCCGCCGCATACCTCGCCAAGGCCGGACTGTCGGTCGCCATGTTCGAAAGGGCGAACTTCCCGCGCGAGCATGTGGGCGAGTCCCTGGTACCGGCGACGACGCCGGTTCTGCTCGAGATCGGGTGCATGGACGCGGTCGAGGCGGCCGGGTTCCCGAAGAAGTACGGAGCCGCGTGGACCTCGGCCGAGGATCGCGAGATCGACCACCTCGGGTTCCGGAACCTGACCGACGGGTTCCGCACCGCCGAGATCCGGTTCGACGAGCGTGACCAGCCGGGGGTCGACCGGGCATACACGTACCACGTGGATCGCGGGCTCTTCGACCAGATCCTCCTCAAGAACGCCGAGGCATCCGGCGCGCAGGTGTTCCAGGGTGTGTCGGTCGGCCAGGTGGACTTCTCCGGCGAGATTCCCCGGATCGAGGCCAAGCTGGGCGGGCGGAGCGTCGACATCCCGGTCGCGATGGTGGTCGACGCCAGCGGTCGCCGCACGCAACTCGGTACTCAGCTCGGCGTCAAACGCCCGGACCCGGTCTTCAACCAGTACGCGGTGCACAGCTGGTTCGAGGACTTCGACCGCAATGCCTTCGCGACCGACCCGGAGCGCATGGACTACATCTACATCCACTTCCTGCCGGTGGTGGACACGTGGGTGTGGCAGATCCCGATCACGGACACGATCACGTCGGTCGGAGTCGTCAGCCAGAAGCGGAGGCTTCGCGACTTCGCCGGCGACACCGAACGGTTCTTCTGGGAAACCCTGGCCAGCCGACCCGAGCTGTTCGACCTTCTCAAGAACGCACGGCAGCTCCGGCCGCTGAAGATCGTTCTTCGCCCGGTGGCCTGACCCGGCCGCGTGGGCGGCCGAGCCGTTGCCGGTGCGGTTGTCCGCCAACGGCTCGACCCGACCCTTGATCACGTTCCTGATCCTGCACGGCGGTCTACGACCCGGCTACGACTACCTGCTGGAACGCAAGTTCTCCAGCATCTGGCGAGAAGTGCAGGGCTGCCAGGTCGGCACCGACCTGGCGCTGTTCCTCAGCACCGCTGAGCAGCTGGGTTTCGCCGAACGGGTCCGGCTCGCCACCGCTTCGCAGGTACCCGCCCGGCTCCTGATCCAGACAGGCCGGCCGCTGAACCGCCTCACCGACCGAGACATCGACGCCTTCACCTACGCCTGCGTCGAACGGGAACAACGAACCGGCAACGGCTGGCGGCACTACCGTGCCGCCATCAGCAACACCCGTCGGGTGCTGTTCCATCTCCAGGTCCTGTCCGCCCCGTCAGCCACCGCATCCGGGATCGCCTTCGCGGATCGGCTGCGCGGGGTGACCCCACCGGTCCGCTCGGCACTGGTCGCCTACCTCGAACGCAAACGCGCCACATGCGTGCCGAAGACGGTCTCATCCATGGCCACCCGGCTGATGCACTTCGGGGTCTTCCTCGCCCGCATCGACCCGGCTCTGCACTCGATCGCGGACCTACAACGATGCCGCCACATCGAACCCTACCTGTCGGCGCAGGTCGATGCGATCAACACCAAAACCAACGAGGTCATCACCGTCGCGGAACGCTCCCGCCGCGTCCTCGCACTGGCAGGATTCCTCACCGACATCACCGAATGGGGCTGGCCCGACGCCCCGACCCGACGGCTGGTGTTCCGTGACGACATCCCCAAGCTGCCCAAAGTCCTGCCCCGCTACCTGCCCGTCGACGCCGACCGGCGACTCACCGAGCAACTCCGGAAGCCCAGCACCGGCAACGCACTGGCCGCCTGCGCTCTGCGACTGCAACGCGCCTGCGGCCTACGCATCGGGGAACTCCTCGACCTCGAAATCGACTGCGTGCACGAGGTCCCCGGGCAAGGAGCCTGGCTGAAGGTCCCGCTCGGCAAGCTCGAGTCCGAACGCATGGTCCCCCTCGACGACGACGACGTCGTCGACCTGATCGACCACATCATCGCCATCCGCTCCCCAGGCCAGCCCCTACCCCACCCGCGATACCGACGCCGAGCGCAGTTCCTGTTCACCCACCACGGAAGACGCCTGTCCCAGAACACCGTCCGCGAGGAGTTGGAACGGGCCGCCGACGCCGCCGGCCTCGGACACACGACACCCCACCAGCTCCGCCACACCTACGCAACCGCCCTGGTCAACGCCGGAGTGTCACTGCAGGCACTGATGGCGCTACTCGGCCACGTCTCCGCCGAGATGAGCCTCCGCTACGGGCGGCTGTTCGACACCACCATCCGCGACGAATACGAACGCGCGCTCACCCTGGCGAAGGAACGTGCCGGCATCCCCCGGAACCCGACGACCAGCCTGCCCCTGACAGACATCACCCGCGGCGCGGACTGGAAGACGACACCCCTGATCAAGTCCCGGCTGGCCGGCGGGTTCTGCCTACGGGCACCCGCCCAAGGCGCCTGCACCTACGCCAACATCTGCGAACACTGCCCGAGCTTCCACTCCGACGCCAGCTCACTCGCCATCCTCACCGCCCAACGCGTCGACGCGGACGCCCTCGCCCACGACGCCGAGCAACGCGGCTGGATCACCGAGGCCGCACGCCACCACAAACTCATCGCCCGGCTGGACACCCTCATCGAACAGGCACAAGCCGGATGAACACCGCGATCACCAAGGCCGAACAGGCCTGCGCCGAACTCACCGCCACCCAGCAGCCGATCACCTTCACACAGGTCGCCGCACGCACCGGCCTCGGCCGCACAACGCTCTACCGCAACCCGTCACTACGCGCCCTCATCGAGCAACACCGCCACAACGCCACGCAAGCGGGAACCCTCAGCGGCCTCGCCGACGACATCACAGCCCTGCGAACCGCCATCGAAGCCATCGCCAGCCGCGTCCGCCGCCACGAAGAACAGCTACGCCAGATCACCAAACGAGGACACTGACCCGAAACCTTAACCGGCCAAACGCGGAGCAACAGGCCAATTAGCCGGTTAATGTTGGGACAACGCCGCCGCCGAATCGTTCTTCGCCACCACGAAGAACGAGATGTACCACCGGGAACGGTTCGACACCCGTGCCCGCGCCCGGCTCGCCGTCGCCGAGTAGATCGAGGTGTTCTACAACAGACAACGGCTGCACTCCAGCTTTGACTACCGCACCCCGGCCGAAGCCCTCACCGGCTACCAGGCCCTGATAGCCGCCTGACCAGCAAACCGACGAAGACCTGTCCAAGATCCTTGACACAGCCCAGTCGTCGGACCAGTGGCGTGGGTCGTCGACGACACCGGATTCCCGAAGGACGGCAGGAACTCGCCGAGTGTGGCCAGGCAGTACTCCGGCACCCTGGGCAAGGTGGCGAACTGCCAGATCGGGGTGAGTGTCCACGCGGTCACCGACACCGCGTCGTGTCCTCTGGACTGGCGACTGTTTCTCCCGGCGTCGTGGGACGACCACACGGTCGACGAGGCCGGCCGGCCCGAGGTGGCCGCCCGTCGGGGCCGGTGCGGGATACCCGAGGGTGAACGCCACCGGCCGAAGTGGGCACTGGTGGTGGAGATGCTCGACGAACTGGCCACGTACGGGCTGCGTCCGCCGCTGGTGGCCGCGGACGCCGGTTACGGCGACAACAGCCAGTTCCGTAGGGCCTTGGACCAGCGGGGAATCGGCTACATCATGCAGGTCAGGCGACGCCCTCGCCCACACGCCGCAGGTGCGTCCCGTGCCGCGGGTATGGTCCGGGCGGGGCCGTCCGCCCATCCGTACGGAGCCGCGTTACCCGAAGACGGCTATCAGTCTGGTCGAGCACGTTCGCGCGGCCGGACGCGAGGTCGCGGAGACGATCACCTGGCGGGAAGGCTCGAAGGCCACGATGAGTTCCCAGTTCGTGTTCCTTCGGGTGCGTCCGGCCGGGCACCGGGTCGCCCGCGATCCTGACGGGCTGCTGCCCGAGCGGTGGTTGATCGCCCAGTGGCCCGACGACGAAGCCGAGCCGGTCAAGTACTGGCTGTCCAGCCTCCCCGAGACGACCAGCCATACCGATCTGGTCCGCTACGGCAAGATCCGCTGGCGGATCGAACACGACTACCGCGAGTTGAAGACCGGCCTCGGTCTGGACCACTTCGAAGGCCGCTCCTGGACCGGCTGGCACCGCCACGTCACCCTGGTCACCGCCGCGCACCTGTTCATCACCGAACTGCGCCTGGACCCAAAGCGGCTGCGCCGGCCTGACCCTCTACAAGGTCATCCGCGAGCTGCAACACCTCCTCGCGACTTGGACCGGCGCCTGCATCACCTGCCACCAACCCGTGAAACCCCCGCACCTCAACAAACGCCTCAGAACCTAACAAAGCACTACTAGCGGGCTCCGTCGACCGAACGGAGGCTCCGCTCGTACAGCGCGAGCGCCGACAACGAGAGAGAGTCGACGAACTCCCCGCGCCGCACCATGTCGTCCAACTCGGCACGGGTCACCCAACGCTGCCTCATGTCCTGCTCCGTCGCCTCGCGGGCGGGGCGTCCGCGGCGCAGGTCACTCGCAACGAAGACGACACACCCCTGGTTGGAGTAGCCGTGGGCGACGTTCACTCGGCCCAGCATCATCCATCGGGTGGCCTCCAGCCCGGTCTCCTCCCGGAGCTCCGCCTGGGCCAAGGCCACCGCGCCCTTGTCAAGGGTCGCATCCTGTGCACTTCCCGAGAATCCCGCCGGAGTGTCAGCGGACGCCCAGGATCCCTGTGGAAACTCCCACTGGCGCCGCCCGACCGGATAACGGAACTGCTCGACGAGGTGAAATCCGTCGTCGACCGGCATGATCAATGCGCAATCCGGCTTATCCACCACGCCGTAAACGCCGAGGGTGCCGTCCCATCGCTCCACTTGGTCTTCACGGACTTCCATCCAGGCATTGCGATAGACCGTCCGGGAGTGTACGCGTCGCAATGAAGCACCTCCCGGCGCGTGATCACCTTCTGAACGGGCGAAGTCACACACTACCAGGGTGTGCGGCGGTCATCGGCCAGGAACGCGCGAGCCGCCTCGACGACTCCACGAAGACGAATGTGGCGTAACGTGGGATGTCTACCCAGGACCGTACTCGTCAAGCACGAGTTACGGGGACGGGACGCGTACCGGGTGCGGACCCGCGGCACCGGCACCACCAGGCCGGGATCGGCACCGAGTTCGCGGGCGATCAGCGATGCCCAATCCGCCCTGGAAATCCGATCGGGGCCGCCCAGATGCACGAGGCCACCGACCGGGTCCCGGACGAGCGCGCAGGCCACCCGTGCGACGTCGTCCGCCACGACTGGCGTGTTCCACAGGTCCGCCGGGGCCTCCACCACCCGGCCGGCCCGCAGCCGCCGCACACACGCGGCGAAGAAGTTGGACCACTTTGCCGGCTCCACCGGCTCCCAGCCGTAGACGAGACTCACCCGTAGCACGGTGGCACCGGGTGCCCGCGACCGCACGGTCTCCTCAGCGCGCAGCTTCGCCCGGCCATAGGCGTTGGCCGCCACGGGCACCGCGCTTTCGTCATATGTCGGCGCCGTCCCGTCGAACACGTTGTCGGTCGAGATCAGCAGGACACCAACATCGCGTCCGACCGCGGTCAGGTTCTCCGCGGCGGCGACGTGGTCCCGCAGCGCCCACTCCGGGTGCTCCTCGCACCACGTCACATCGGACGGCCCGTGCACGAGCACCACCGCGTCGGGCCCTACGGCGCGGACCGCCGCCGCGCACTGCGCCCGGTCGGTCGCGTCGAGGCGGGTCCACGGCAGAGAGCCCGGGTGCCTGCCAGCCTGCTTGTGCCGGGAGGCGAGGACCGGTGCACATCGGGCCGCCAGCAGCGCTGCCCCGATTCGGGCACCGATCAGGCCGCTACCCACGACCAGGACACGCATGTCGAACCCCCTGACGGTCGACGGCAGGCGATACCTGGGAAAGCATCCGTCCCATTCCGATTAGCGCGTGGTCGTCGTCCGGCGCCCCCATCTCGATCATCGAGCGCGCCTGGTCATCGCTCAGCCCGAAGCATCCGAACCCCGCTAGCTGATCCCCGAGGTGATGGGCGAACTGGTCGCCGACCGCCGTGGCGAACCCACCAATGATCACATAGCGGCCGATTCCGATCGCGCTGTGCACAGCGGCGATGGCCTGCGCGAGGGGCCGTAGCGCGGCGCGGAGCACGGAGAGGGCGAAGTTGTCGCCGAACCGGATCGCCCGGACCAAGTCCTCGTTCGTCAACATGGCCGGATCCGCGGCACACGACGCCCCGAGCATCGAGTCCCGGAATGCACGGAGATCCCGACCGCCCGCGAGCCGGGCGGACTTCAGGATACCCCGTCCGGAGGCGATCGCGCCGAGGTGCCCACGTCCGCCGCAGTCGCAGACTACATCCTCGGCCGTCGGGTCCGCAGGCCAATGGCCCATCTCGCCGCCGGCGCCGCTGCGGTCGACCAGCACCACACCGTCCCGGTAGACCTTGTTGCCGATCCCAGAGCTGACCGTGATGAGACAGAAGTCCGCGTCCGCGGCACCCGGGCGCGCGTACCGCCACACGGACGCGGTCATGTCGTTCACCACGTGTGTCTGCATCGCCAGCCGACGGCGCAGCCAGGCCCCGACCTCCACGGCCGACCCACCGCCGCCCCAGACCGTCGGGGCCGCGGTCACCACGCCGTCGGCGGTGACCGGTCCGGCGAAGGCGATGCCGACGGCCGAGACGCCCTCACCCGCCGGTGAGCCGAGGTAGCTCTCGACGGTCTGCGCCACCTGCATCAGTACGCGCCGTTGCAGCACGGCCGCCGGTGCGTCCGGATACCGCCCCAGCCCGTCCAACGGCGTTCGGATCACCTGGATGAGGCGCTGCCCGTCCTCCTCGTAACGGCCGACTCGCAGGGTGGTGCCGCCGACGTCGACCACGACGAAGGCCCTACCGGTCGGGCCGCCGGTCATGCGAGCTGTCCCGAGGTCAGGCTGGCCCGGTCGGCCAGCTCGGCCAGCGCCACGTGCAGCTCCCGCACCGTGACGTCGTCGACGAAACGCACCCTGCCGATCCCGTCGAGAAGAGGCATCTGCTGCCGGCCGTTGCGGTGCCGGACGACGTCCGCCAGCGCCGCCGTCATGAGGTCCAGCCGGCAGACCCGATGCCACACCGGCAGTTCCAGATCGCGCAGCACGGCGAAGATCCGGTCGTCCTCGGCCGCCGAGATGAGACCGCGCCGCCTGGCCAGAATCGTGGTGTACGCCATGTCGATGGCGACCGCCTCGCCGTGCAGCAGGTCCGGCAGGGCCTGCATCTCGATCGCGGGCGAGAACGAGTGACCGTAGTCGACACAGCGGTGCAGCCGTTCCTCCCACAGGTTGGGCTGGAGTTCGGCCAGCATCCCGTCGATGGCGCGATAGATCACCTCGGCCGCCACGCCGGCGTCCGAGCTGCCCGGTACGGGCTGGAGGTGCTCGTCGATCAGGCGGGGACCGTGCTCGGCGAGCAAATCGAACAGCGCGGAATCGGCAACCGTGGCCATCTTGAGCACCTCGGCGAGCCCGTTACTGATGTGCCGCCGGTCGAGCGTCCGCAGGAAGACGCAGTCGATCAGCGTCGTCGTGGACGGGTGGTAGCTGCCGAGCCTGTTCTTCTTGCCGTCGTGATTGACCCCGGTCTTCGCGCCGATCGCCGCGTCCACCATGCCGATCAGGGTGGTCGGTACCCGCACGTACGGAGTCGAGCGCCGGTACAGGCTCGCCGCGAACCCGACGATGTCGGTGAGCACACCGCCGCCGATCGCGATCATCGGCTCGGAGCGGCGGGAGATCCCGAACCGGTCCATCGCCGCCACCACCAGCAGCGCCGACGCCACCGACTTCGCCTGCTCACTGGTGTCGAGCAGGCAGGTTGTGCTGGCTACGCCGTGCGCGTCGAAGTAGGCGCTGACGGCGTCCCCATAGAGCTCCTGGATGCGACGTTCCATCACGACCAGCCGCCGACCGCCGGCGGCGTCGACGCCGCCGGCGCGCACCAGGGAGGAGTCGTCCGGATCGAGGAGGCCGGATCGAAATTCCACGTCGTAGGTCACCGGTTTCGCCGTGGTGACCCGCCAGGATGATTGATACGAACGCCCACCGGTACGGGTGAGGCCGGAAGTCATCGCCATCGTGGCACCAGCTGTCATCGCCGAACCTCCAGGCGTTGGATCCGCGAGTGCATAGTTTGTACCGCCCTCCCAGCTGTCGGACAGGTTCGGCTATTCCCACATTGTCCCGCTCCAGGGTGACACCTTAGGCTCGAAAAGCACTCGACCCCGCATACCTCACGACTCGATCGCACCGGCCCGCCACCGGAATGCATTCGAGCCTTGGTCTAGTCACAAAATACCAGGGCTCTCCACGGTGGGCTCATGACCAATACGCAGAGCACTACACGGCACCACCGACGAGGGATTCCCACCGCCCGCCGAGTCGACCATGTGGCGATCACCGTGCCGAGCCTCGACGAGGCGATACGGCTGTTGACCGACGTACTCGGCGGCGAACTCGTCTACCGACTCCCGCCGTTGTCACGGGACGACGATTACATGGCGGAGCGCCTCGACGTCCACCCACGGGCGAGCGCCACGATCGCAATGGTTAGATTCGGACTCTTCGCCAACATCGAACTGTTCGAGTACACCGCACCGGACCAGGTACGCACACCGCCGCGGCCCGTTGACGCCGGATACCAGCGCCTCGGTCTCGGCGTCGACGACGTCGACCGGGCACTGGCCGCCCTCGAACAGCACGGCGTACGTCCTGCCAGCCCCGTCTGGACCGCGCCGCCCGACCATCCCGACGCCGGCACCCGGCTAGTCCGCCTCCACGGCTGCGCGGGGGTGAACCTGGAATTGAGTTCCGCGCCGGCGGACCGCCACTTCGGAGCCGCCGTCACGTGGTCGAACCGGGATGACGGGCTTCCGGCCGCCACCGCCGTGCCCGGGCTGCGGAGCGTCGACCGCATCGGGTACACCGTGGACGACCTCGACCTGGCCGTGGCGTTCTTCGTCGATGTGATCGGCGCGGAGCCGCTCTCGCGTACCGGTGCGCGGGACCCAGGTGAGCACGGGCTCCCCGAACTCCCCGCCCGCGTGCGGACCGACCGCGCGACGCTCCGGCTGGGCCCGACCGACAAGCTCGAACTCTGGCAGTTCGCCGCCGACGACGCACGTCGCCGGCGACCACGCAACAGCGACATCGGCGGCTGTCACCTGGCGATAGCCGTGGACGACGTCGACGCCGCCGCCGCGTACCTCACGGCCGTGGGCGGCTGCACCCAGCTCGGCGCACCGGAGACACTCCGCTCGGGTCCGCTGACCGGGGACCGGTGGGTCTACCTGCGGTCTCCCATCGGCTTGTACCTGGAAGTGGTGAACATGCCGGACGGTGCCCTGCCCTACGAACGGACGACGTCCGCCCGGCGGCGGTCCGCCGCCGGTTTCCACTGGTGGGACCGCTGACTCAACGCACCCGGTCGACACGCCCCTCGGTCCAGACCGGTTCGTCCGACTCGTAGATCCGGCCGTCCGCGCTGAAGACGAAGTACCGATCAAAATCGGACGCGAACCAGCGGTCGTGAGTAACGGCGAGGACCGTTCCGGAAAAGCCCGCCAGCCCATCCTGAAGCGCTTCCGCACTTGCGATGTCAAGATTGTCCGTAGGTTCGTCCAGCAGCAGCAGATTGGCGCCGGACAGTTCGAGGAGCAGAATTTGGAGCCTCGCTTGTTGGCCGCCGGAGAGCGTCTCGAACAATTGATTTCCGGCCGGCGCCAACTCGTATCTGGCCAATGCCGACATCGCGTCGTTGAGGGTCTGCGGTTTCGCTGACAGAACGACTTCGGTGGCGGCCCGGCCGATCAGATCGGGACGGGCGTGCGTCTGCACGAAGTGACCGGGGACGACACGGGAACCGAGCTTCACATCCCCCCGATACGGAATGGTCACCGGGGCGTCACCGCCGCACTCCGCCAGAAGCCGCAGGAACGTCGACTTGCCGGACCCGTTCGAACCCAGAACGGCGACCCGCTCGCCGTACCAGATTTCGGTGTCGAACGGTTGCATCAGTCCGACGAGCTCCATTCCGGTGCACACGACGGCACGTTTGCCGGTTCGACCGCCACGCAGCCGGATGCGCACGTTCTGCTCCTTCGGCGGCAATTCCGGCGGGCCGAGCTCCTCGAAGCGCCGCAGCCTAGTCTGGGCCGCACGGTAGGGCGACGCCATCGCGTCACTGTTCGTGGCACTCTGCCGGAGCCGGTGGACGATCTGCCGTAGCCGTGCGCGCTCCTCCTCCCAACGCTTGCGGCGGTCGAGGAGCCGGTCTCGCCGGTTCTGCTTGGCCTCGGCGTACGAGGCGAACCCGCCGCCGTGAATCCAGACCGTACGACCCTCGACGGTGACGATCCGGTCGGCAACGTCCGCGATGAGCTGCCGGTCGTGCGACACCAGGAGGACGGTCTTCGAGGTCGAGCGCAGCTGATCGGAGAGCCACTCCTTGGCGGGCACGTCCAAGTAGTTGTCCGGCTCGTCGAGCAGCAGGACCCGATCCGGGCCGCGCAGTAGCACCTCCAGCACCAGACGCTTCTGCTCGCCACCGGACAGCGTGGTCACCGGCCGATCCCGCACACTCTCGTAGGTGGAGCCGAGCGAGAGCATGCACACCGCGTCCCAGACGACTTCCATCTCGTAGCCACCGACGTCGGCATAGTCGCCCATGGCCTGCGCGTACCGCATCTGCGAGGACTCGTCTTCGTACTCCGCCATCGCGCGCTCAGCCTGGCGGAGACAATCGGTCGCCTCCCGTACGGCGTCGGGGGCCACGGAGAGCAGGAGATCATAGATCGTCCGACCGTCTCGGATGTCCCCGATGAACTGTCGCATCACGCCCAGACCGCCCACCTGCGTAACGCGTCCGTCGACCGGCGAGATGTCACCCGCGATCAGGCGTACGAGCGTCGTCTTGCCGGCGCCGTTGGGACCGACCAGTGCGGACTTCGCGCCGTCCTCCACGCGGAACGACACGTCGTTGAGCAGCAGGCGGCCATCCGGGAGCACATACGTCAGGTGACTCACGTCGATGTATCCCATGGGACACTACCTCTCGAACATTGATCCATTGACTCGCCCAATGTTCTAGTGAACATAGAATATACTAGACTCCCGGCATGTCAGACAACAGCACTGCTGATCAGGCGCAGCGGTTCTCCGACAGGTCACGTGCGTCAGACGGACGCGCGGGCGATGTATGGCTACGTCCCCAGCGAGTCGCCCGTGACGCACCTCCGCTGTCGCGGAGACGAATCGTCACCGCCGCAATCGAACTGCTCGACGAGCAAGGCGTCGAGCGGCTGACCATGCGGCGGCTCGCCCAGCGGCTCGGCACCGGGTCGACGACGCTGTACTGGCACGTCGATACCAAGAACGACGTCCTCGATCTGGTGCTGGACGAGCTCTTCGCGGAGGTCGACCTCCCGGAGCCGGCCGCAGGGCAGAAGTGGACGGAGACGATCGTCGCGCTGCTCACCGGCTGGCGGGCCGCGATGCTCCGGCATCCATGGTCGGCAACCCTGCTCGGCCGTCCGATGTTGGGGCCGAACGTGCTGGCCCGTACCGAGTTTCTGCACGCCACGCTGGCCAACGCCGATTTCACACCGCCCGACCTCAACTCCGCCGCCTACGCTCTCGCCAACTACGTGACCGGCGCCGTTCTGAGCCAGACCGCGTGGCAAAACCATACCGGACGGGAGATCTACGAGCCGGCGAACCATCTGCTGCGGGAGCGCAGTGACAGTTACCCGGTCCTGGCGGAGCTGGGGTTCATGGCCGAGAACGACTGGGACGGCAACTTCGCAGCCGGCCTGCGGTACCTGCTGGACGGCATCGCGGCTGCGAGGTCCGTCGGCTCTCCCTCGGTCAGCCGGCATTGACCCTGGCCAGATTCGGCACCTGGGTACCCGCCCCCGTGGCTTCGCTCTCCTGATCACGCCGCCCACGCGGCATGATCAGGGCGACAGTGACGGCGGCGAGCAGAAGAAGACCCACGGCGGTCAGCAGAGCGGCGTCGAAGCCCGCAACGGTCGCGGCTTCGGGTCTGGCGGGTGTCTCGCGCAGCGCGGTCGCCGTCACGGTGGCCGCGATGCTGTTGAGCAGTGCCGTACCGATGGATCCCCCGAGTTGCGTCACAGCGTTGACCCCGGCCGACGCGGCTCCCGTGTCCTCCTCCCGCACGCCACCCGTTGCCGCCGCGATCGCGGGGCTCAATGCGCAGCCGAGCCCCAGGCCGATCAGGATCTCGGCAGGGAGGAACCGGAACAGGTAGGGGTTCGGCGTCCCGGGTGTCAGCCCCACCAGCAGCATCATGCCCGCCGCCATCACGAGCAACGCGGGCACGATCATCTGACGCTCACTCAACCGGGCTCCGAGCAGGCCGGCAATCATGGTGGAGCCGACGGCGATGGCCACGGCCAAGGGAAGAAACGCCAGGCCGGCCTGGATCGGCGAGTATCCGAGCAACTGCTGGAACCAGTAGGTCAGGACGAGAAAAAACCCGAAGAGCGCCATCTGCGGCAGCCCCACCGCCAGAAAGGCACCGCCGCGCCGGCGGTCCAGCAGCACGCGTAGCGGCAGCAACGGCCGGGCGGCGGATCGCTGAGCGAGCGCGAAGACCGCCAACGACAACGCGCCCGCCACCAGCAGGACGAGCACAAGCGGATCGCTCCATCCCCTGACGGCCAATTCGGCGAGCGCGAAGACCAGCGCGGTCATACCCGCCACACTGCTGACCGTGCCGACCGGATCCAGCCGCACCCGGTTCGGCCGGGTGGCGTGGAGCAGCCTCATCCCGAGCAGGGTGACTGCACCAATCGGTACGTTGATCAGCAGACACCACCGCCAGCTGACGTACTCGGTCAACGCGCCGCCAACCAGCAACCCGAGCACGGCGCCGGCCCCGGTCAGCGCCCCGTAGACGCCGAAGGCGATCCTCCGCTCGCGCGGCTCGACGAACGTCATCGAGATGATCGCCAACGCGGCCGGTGCCAGCAGGGCGGCGAACAGCCCTTGCCCCGCGCGACCGGCGAAGAGCAGGCCCGCGTTCGGAGTCAGGCCGGCGACCGCCGACGCCAACAGGAACCCGGCCAGGCCGATGCCGAACGCCCGCCGGGCGCCGACGGCATCGGTGATCCGGCCGCCGAGCAGCAGCAGCCCTCCGAACACCAGCGCGTAGGCAGCGACCACCCATCCCCTGGCCGCGTCGCTGATTCCCAGGTCGGCCTGGATCGAGGGCAACGCGATCGTCACCACCGTCGAGTCGAGAACCACCATAAGCTGCGCGGATCCTGCCGTCGCGAGGATCCACGAGCGACGATTCGATGCGCTCACATCGCACTCCTGCACCATTAAGACGTCCTACACAGTGACAACCTAGCTTACCGCCGTTAAGTCCGTGAGCATCGTACTAGGCTGCGACTCATGAGGTCGACTGGACGGAGCGCTGAGTCCTCGGAACGGGGTCACGACGGGACTGTCGACTCGATCTGGCTCCGCCCGGAACCGGAACGAGCGACCCGCGGCATGCCACTGACCCGCGAACGGATCGTCACCCAGGCGGTCGCGCTCCTCAACGAGAGCGGCATCGAGGGCCTGACCATGCGCCGCCTCGCACAGCGCCTCGACGTCACCCCCACGGCGCTGTACTGGCACGTGCGCACCAAAGACGACATCCTCGACCTGGCCGTCGACCAGGTCTTCGCAGACGTGCTCCTACCCGAGCCGAGCGAGAACTGGCAGGACGACGTACGGCTACTTACTCGCCAATGGCGCGAGGTTATGCTGCGACACCCGTGGGCGGCCAGCCTCATCGGACGCCCGATGCTCGGCCCGAACGTCCTGGCCCGCACCGAATTTCTCCAGTCGGCGCTGGTCCGGGGCGGACTCACCGGCGTGCGGCTGGTGGTCTCCACCCGGATGATCGCGAATTTCGTGATCGGGGCCGCGCTCACCGAGGCGACTTGGCGACAGGTGTCCCCCGGCCGAACCCGCAACCAGGCCCGCGAACACATCGCGGCACGGCCCGCCACGTACCCCACGCTCGTCGCCTCCGGCCACCTCGACAGCAGCCAGTGGGACGAGGACGACCTCTTCACCAGGGGCATCACCGAGCTTCTCAGTCGAGTCGACCACCAGGCCTGGCCGAAATAACCAAAGCAGCGGGTCCACGGCGGGTCATCCCGTCCCGCGGCGTCAGGCACAGAATGCCTGCCCGTGATCCTGCCGGGGGCTACGGGTGGCTCGGCTGGTCGCTTTTCGCGTGACCTCGTACTCGTTCGAGCCGCGGTAGCAGGGAAGTTGGCGGCGAGGTCCCCACCATTGAGTCGCCACCACGCGGGGACACACGGCGCGGGCTGTCTCGCTGACGAACTCTCCGGGACGCCACCGTCAGTCGGCCCCAAAGCGGACGAACGCCGCCGCGGCGGCCCGGGCGGGACCGTCGCCCGCCGCACCGAACGCCCGCAGCGCGTCGGCGAGGGCTCGCGCCGGGGGGCCGGTTCGGACGTCACGCACTAATAGTGCTTTGTTAGGTTGTTGTGGCGTGTCGCTTGTGCGGGCATCTCGGCGGTGTTTGGCTGCGGTGCGTGGATGAACTGGATCTGGTTCGGGTGCGGGCCCAGTTGGAGGACTCCGCGGCCGGGGTGTTCTCGGGAATGCGGCGGTCGGACCAGCGGGCGACCGGTCTGCGGTATCTGCGTGGGCTGATGCTGGACGGCCGGCGCAAGTCGATGCAGCCCATGGCGCAGCGGCTCGGGGTCGACCACCAGCAGCTGCAGCAGTTCCTGACCTCGTCCACCTGGGACGTCACCGGCGTGCGACGGCGGACGGCCGCTGCCGCGGTCGACCTGGTCGAACCGGAAGTGTGGGTGGTCGACGACACCGGATTCCCCAAGGACGGCACCGCGTCGGCGTGCGTGGCCCGGCAGTACTCCGGCACCCTCGGCAAGGTCGCCAACTGCCAGATCGCCGTCAGCGTCCACGCCGCGACCGACACCGCGTCGGCGGTGCTGAACTGGCGACTGTTCGTGCCCGAGTCCTGGGACGAGACCTGCGTGCCCGGCCCGGACGGCAAGCCCGAGAACACACACGCCCGCAGGCTGCGCCAGCAACCGGTCACCCTCGATGCGGCCGGTGCCAAGAAACCACACGCACGGGTGCGGCTGCCACCCGCCGAGCAGATCGACCAGATCCGCAGACGCAGGGCGGCATCGAAAGTCCCCGACACCGAACGGTACCGGCCGAAGTGGATGATGGCCCTGGAGATGCTCGACGAGTTGGCCGAGTGGGGGCTGCGTCCACCGCTGCTGACCGCCGACGCCGGCTACGGCCAGGTCGCCGAGTTCCGTCAGGGCCTGACCGAACGCGGTATCGCCTACATCGTGGCGACCACCTCGTCCACCACCGCGCAACCCGGTGACGCCCACCCCGTCGAGGTGCCCTACGCCGGTGTCGGTAAGACCGTGTGTCAGTAGGGGTTGTTGCTGGTCAACAGGTTGAGTCGGTCGGCGCGGCGGTAGCAGATCAAAGCGCATGCCAGGTGGAGGAATCCGAGGTAGTGGGAAGCCTTGCGGTCGTAGCGGCGGACCAGCCGCCGGAACCGGGTCATCCACTCGAGGCAGCGTTCGATGACGTAGCGGTGCTGGCCCAGGCGCTTCGACGACTCGATGCCCTTGCGGGCGATCCGCGGAACGATGCCGCGTTCGCGCAACAGGTCGCGGCATTCGGGGTAGTCGTAGCCCTTGTCGGCGTGCAGTTTGGCCGGTCGTCTACGCGGCCGGCCGACCGGTTGACGTACCGGTGTGATGCCGTCGACCATGTCCTCGAGCATCCGATGGTCGTTGAGGTTCGCGGCGGAGACGCCCACGTGCAGCGGCAACCCGCCACGGTCACCGACGGCGTGGATCTTGGAGCCGGGCTTGCCCCGGTCCACCGGGCTGGGCCCGGTCAGGTCCCCCTTTTCACCGCGCGCACGTGCATGCTGTCGACACTCACCCTCGACCAGTCGATCCGCCCGGCTGCGCCGAGGACATCGAGCGTCGCCCGGTGCAGGGCGGACATCACCCCGGCCTCGACCCATTCGGCGAACCGGCGGTGCGCGGTGCGCCAGTGCACCGGGAACGAGGCGGGCAGCTTGCGCCACGAGCAGCCGGACTCCAGCACGTTGAGGTGCCCCGAGGATTCCGGACAGGGAGCCAATAAGGTTACCCTGTCAGGAAAGTCGAG
>NZ_JBHMIO010000056.1:0-23980 GCF_048060275.1 Micromonospora sp. LOL_015 | reverse complement strand
CCACACAACACCGGACGATCATGCGGTGGCCGTCTCCGTCGCCGCACATCCTGTCCGTCCACACCCCCACCGCACCGGTCAGGTCACGAAGTACGGCTGCCCTACTAGGTGTTCCTACAACCACACTGGCATCGATGTTGCTGAATTGGGTTCGCTCGTGCTGAAATGACTCACATCGCCGTAGCGTGGGGGCAACCGCGTTGACAGCGGCCAGCCGGGAGCATCGCAGCGTCGACAGCGCGGCACCTGACAGACACCCGCGCCGCGCCGCCCGACGGGCTGCCCCGTCGGCAATATCCACTCTGATCTGCCAAGGATCCGGATTCGGCGACGAAATGAGAAGTAGCCATGGTTGCACGGGAGAGATTCGCCAGGTGGTACCGAAACCGCGTTGCCTGGGTGGCGGTGATCCTGCTGGCGACGTCGGTCAGCGTGGTCGTACTGGTCGACTCGGCCGACCCCGACCTGGCACCGGCGGATCTGCGTGGACAGATCATGACCCGGATGCGTGCCACGCTTGAACAGGCGGACCCGGAGCAGCACAACCACGCCGGACACATCGTGCAGGCGGCCAACGGGGACGAGCCGGCACCGGCGGTGATCTGCGGGGTCCACATCTACGGCCACGAGCCGACCGACGTCGACACCCTCGCCGACGTACGGACCGTCTACGGCTTCCACCTGTGCGGGGTCGCCGGACCCGACCGCCCCTGGGACGTCGCCCCGAAGCTCGCCGGTCCGGTAATCGTGGACCTGTCCACCGAGCCACCGGGGATCCAGGTCGTCGAGGCCACCGCTGAGATCATGTTCGTCGACCGGCTGCGGCAGATGTTCCCGGCCAAGTACGCGGAGCTGGCAATGCAGGAGGCCCTGGCCGAATCGGAGATGGCCGATCTGCGTCTCCGCTACGACGCCGCAGCCGGACTCTGACCACGACGAGCGGAGCGCCGACGGCGCCGACGGACGTCCCGTGGTGGTCGGGACCTTAGTCCCGACCACCACGGGTGTTCCGCCTCAGGCGGCGGGAACCGCCAACGCGGGAAGCTGATCTCGTCACAGCGAGATGCGAGTCGCGGAGGCGACGATGACGACCATCCAGCACAGCAGCCACCGGTCGATCCAACGGCCCCTCGAGCACGCCGAACTCCCCGGCGCGATGCTGACCACCACCGCCGCCCGGGCCCTGGCCGTGCTGCGGATCTCCACCGGGTTCGTCTTCCTCTGGGCGTTCCTCGACAAGACCTTCGGATTCGGCTTCGCCACCCCGGCCGAGCGGGCCTGGGCCAACGGCGGCTCGCCGACCAAGGGCTTCCTCTCCTCGGTCGAGGTCGGCCCGCTGCAGTCGTTCTTCCACTCGATCGCCGGCACCTGGTGGGCCGACACCCTGTTCATGGCCGGCCTCGGTGCCATCGGCATCGCCCTGATCGCCGGCATCGGGCTGCGCGTCGCCGCCGCGTCCGGTGCCCTCATGATGGTGTTCATGTGGCTCGCCGAGTTCCCGCTCGATCGCGTCACCGCCAGCGGCGAACCCGCCCACGCCACCAACCCGCTGGTCGACTACCACATCGTCTACGCGGTCGTCCTGGTCGTCCTCGCCGCCGCGTACGCCGGCCACACCTGGGGTCTCGGCCGGCTCTGGGCGAAGCTGCCCTTCGTGCAGCGCAACCGCTGGATGATTTGACCTTTCCCCCCGATCGGTGTGCCGGACCACTCCCCGCGGTCCGGCACACCGGCGTCTGCGGTACCGCCGACCTGTCAGGCCAGCAGCTCTCGCCGATCCAGCTACCGGGCCCGCAGCCGGGCGGGATCGCGAACACCGCCGACCCGATCGGGGTCACCCACTCGTTGAACAGGTCGTGGTCGGCCAGCCGCTGCTAGATCGGCAGCCCGACCTCGTTCACCGCGCCGGTGAAGTCCGGTTCGTCGGTCTCCTTCTCGCCGGTCAGCGGTGCCCCGCCGGCCAGCCGCCGCCCGATCACCAGCTCCTTGTCGACCCGGCCCACGACGAGGGTCGAAACCATCGCTGCCGGGCTGCACACCGACCGGGTGCCGGCCGTGCCGGTCGGCACGGCCACCCGCATCGCCTGATCGGGGATCCGGTGTCGGGCCCGGCGGCCGAGCACGCAGGGCTGAGAGCGTCGTTGGTTGGGTATGGGTGCCAGTAGCGCACGGACTTGCCGCCGACCCGAGGAGAGCTCGTGACCGACCAGCGACAACGCCCACCGACCACCACCGACGCCGGGGTGCCGGTCGCCAGCGACGAGCATTCGCTCACCGTCGGCCCGAACGGCCCACTGCTGCTGCAGGACCACTACCTGATCGAGCAGATGGCGAACTTCAACCGGGAACGGATCCCGGAGCGGCAGCCGCACGCCAAGGGCGGCGGCGCGTTCGGCGCGTTCCAGGTGACCGGCGGCGTCAGCGCGTACACCCGGGCGGCGGTCTTCCAGCCCGGCACCGAGACCGAAACGATGGTCCGGTTCTCCACCGTCGCCGGGGAACGGGGCAGCCCGGACACCTGGCGCGACCCGCGCGGCTTCGCCGTGAAGCTGTACACCAGCGACGGCAACCTCGACATCGTCGGCAACAACACGCCGATCTTCTTCATCAAGGACCCGATGAAGTTCCAGCATTTCATCCGGTCGCAGAAACGCCGGGCCGACAACAACCTGCGCGACCACGACATGCAGTGGGACTTCTGGACCCTGTCGCCGGAATCCGCGCACCAGGTCACCTGGCTGATGGGCGACCGGGGCATCCCGCGAACCTGGCGACACATGAACGGGTACGGCAGCCACACGTACATGTGGATCAACACGCGGGGCGAGAAGTTCTGGATCAAATACCACTTCAAGACCGACCAGGGCATCGAGTTCTTCACCCAGGACGAGGCGGACCAGATGGCGTCGGCCGACACCGACTACCACCAGCGGGACCTGTTCGAGCACATCGCCGCCGGACAGTTCCCGTCCTGGACGCTGTACGTGCAGGTGATGCCGTTCGAGCAGGCCAGGACGTACCGGTTCAACCCGTTCGACCTGACCAAGGTGTGGCCGCACGGCGACTACCCGCTGCACGAGGTGGGCCGGCTGACCCTGAACCGCAACGTCACCGACTACCACACCGAGATGGAGCAGGCGGCGTTCGAGCCGAACAACGTGGTACCCGGCACTGGGCTGTCCCCGGACAAGATGCTGCTGGCCCGCGGGTTCAGCTACGCTGACGCGCACCGCGCCCGGCTCGGCGTCAACTACCGGCAGATCCCGGTCAACTCGCCCAAGGTGCCGGTGCACAGCTACTCGAAGGACGGCGCGATGCGCGTGCGCAACGTCACCGACCCGGTGTACGCGCCGAACTCGTACGGCGGACCGCAGGCGCAGCCGAATCTCACCGACGACGGCGGCACCTGGTACGCCGACGGCGAGATGGTCCGGGCGGCGTACTCGTCGCACGCCGAGGACGACGACTGGGGGCAGGCCGGCACCATGGTTCGCCAGGTGCTGGACGACGCGGCCCGCGACCGGCTGGTCGACAACATCGTCGGGCACCTGCTCAACGGGGTGAGCGAACCGGTGCTGCAACGTGCCTTCGGGTACTGGCGCAACGTCGACAAGAACATCGGCGACCGGGTGGCCGCCGGAGTGCGGGCCAAGCAGGATGAAAAGGATCCAAAAGCGGCCAAGCAGGCCAATCCCGCTCGGTCGGGCATGCAGGCCAAGGCCTGACCCGTGGCGGTACGGCGGACCGGCGGACCGGCGGACCTCGACCCGACGCTTTGATCATCGGCGGTCCCGCAACTGGACGCGGTACAGGCGGACGGCGAGCCACAGCCCGCTGACGGCGAACATCGCGACGCTGGCCAGCAGCCAGCGAGTCAGGTACGGCTGCTGGGTCAGGCCGGTCGCGGCGGTGAACGTGCCGCCGCCGAGCCGCAGGATGCCGGGCAGGTAGACGACGAACAGCAGCGCCGCGCCGAGCGCCGGCACCCGGACGTGGTTCGCCACGGACAGCCGGGCCGGACGGCTACCGTTCCCGACATCCGCCTGGGCCGCGGTCGCGGACCGGGTGGCGGCGGCGGACCGGGTCGCGGTGAGCAGCGCCCGGTCGGCGGCCGCGTAGACCGGGAACATGACCAGGTCGTGCACGATCACTGCGGCCACGAACCAGATCAGCATCCGTACGGCGGTCGCCTCGCCGGCCAGCCGCAGCACCACCCAGCCGGCGACCGCGAAGCATCCGACCAGCAACAGCAGGTGCCACCACGGCGCCCCATAGCCGGCCCGGAGCCGCCCGGCCACCAGCTGCCCGCTCCGGTCACCCATTGCCGTCACCGTCGCCGCTGAACTCGATGGTCGCCACCCATTTGGTGCAGTGCACGCCGGGCAGCGCCGGCACGATGATCCGGGCCGGAAAGCCGTGGTCGAGGGAGAGGTCGACGCCGTTGACCCGCAGCGCCAGCAGCGAGTCGGGGTCCAGCACCTGGTTGGCCTGCAGGGTCGCCTTGTTGAACAGGCCGCCGCGCTGGATCGAGGTGACCCGGGCCGACGCCGGCTCGGGCACTCCGGCCTCGGCGGCCAGGTCGCGCAGCCGTACCCCGGTCCAGGTCTGCAGGGTCGACCAGCCCTCCACACACGCGATCGGCAGCCGGGCGGTGTGCGACGGCATGCCGAGCAGCTGTTCCCGGCTCAGGCTCACCACCCGGCCGTCGTCGCCGAGCAGCTCCAGGCGCCAGCCGTCGCCGGTGTCGGCCGGCCGGATCCCGGCCGCCGCGGCGGTGCGGTTGACCGGGAAGCCGTTCGGTCCGTCACCGGCCGGTCGGCCACGGGGCAGCAGCAGGGCCAGCCGCCGCCACGGGCCGTCCAGGCTCTGCCCGACGGTGAGCACGGCCAGCAGCAGCGACCCGCCGCCGACCAGGGCGAGCGCTCCCCGGCGGCTGATCGTCGCCGGGGCGGGCCGCGGGGCGACCAGGCCGTCCGGATCGGGCGGCTCGGGCGGCTCGGGCCGGGTGTCGGCCCGCGAGGTGCGCAGTTCGGCACGCAGCGGCCGGGACCGCAACGCGGTGATCATCCGGGGCAGCTTGAGTACGACGTGGACGACGAACGCGGCGGTGAACACCCACGCCCCGAAGTAGTGCGCGGTGTAGAAGTCGAACCCGAACAGGTACGCGTACTGCACGTTGAGCACACCGGTGACGGTCTGGAACAGGATTCCGCCGACCAGCAGCAGCAGGGAGATCCGCTCCAGTGCCTGCGCCGCCGACCGCACCGGCGGCCAGGCGAACAGTTTCGGAATCACCGACCACAGTTTGGCCAGGATCACCGGGATCAGCGCGATCCCCAACGCCACGTGCAGGCCCTGGCTGACCCGGAACAGCCAGGACGGGCGGGTCGGCCAGTCGAAGTACGGCAGCCGCAGCCAGCCGACGTCGCGCGGAAACGCCTGACCGAACTGCGGCCCGTAGGCGATGTAGTCGAGCAGCCCGGTGATCATCACGACTGGCAGGCCGATCAGCAGAACGAGGCCGAGGACCGAGGTCAGCCAGGGGCCGCGCAGCGGACTGCGCCAGCGGTGGGCAACGTCGAACGGGCCGGCGGAGGTGGGACCGGCGGAGGCGGGGCCGGAGCCGGGGTCCGGTGCCGGATCGGTGGTGGCGGCCATGTACCGGGACGCTAGTTCGCCACGACCGGGTCAGGGCCCGGTTCGACGATTACGGAATTCTGACGGCTGGCCGGAACCGGACCGGCGACCTACCGGCCGGCCATACCGTGAGCGGATGCGGATACTGCTCACCGGCGCGGCCGGGTTCATCGGATCGCACGTCGCCGACCTGCTGGTCGACGAGGGACACGAGGTGGTCGCGCTGGACGCGCTGCTGCCGCAGGCACACGGCGACGAGCCACCCGACTGGGTCCGCCGGCACGACCTGGTACGCGGCGACGTTCGCGACGGCGAACTGTTGGACCGGCTGCTGCCCGGCGTCGACGTGGTCTGTCACCAGGCGGCGATGGTCGGCCACGGCCTCGACCCGTCGGACGCGCCGTCCTACGCCGGGCACAACGACTACGGCACCGCGGTACTGCTGGCCGCGATGCACCGGGCCGGCGTGACCCGACTGGTACTGGCCAGCTCGATGGTGGTGTACGGCGAAGGCCGCTACACCTGTGCCGGGCACGGCGTCGTCCGGCCGGCGCCACGCCGCCCTGACGACCTGGCCGCCGGCCGGTACGACCCCCGCTGCCCGCAGTGCGCCGGTGAACTCCGCTGGACACGGGTGCCGGAGGACGCACCGCTTGAGCCGCGCAGCACCTACGCGGCGAGCAAGCTCGCCCAGGAGCATCTGGCGGCGGCGTGGGCGCGGCAGACCGGCGGCGGTGGCTGGGCGCTGCGCTACCACAACGTCTACGGCCCCCGGATGCCACGCGACACCCCGTACGCGGGAGTGGCGTCGCTGTTCCGGTCGGCGTTGGCCGGCGGGCGGGCACCGCAGGTGCTCGAGGACGGCCGGCAGCAGCGGGACTTCGTCCACGTCACCGACGTGGCCTGGGCAAACCTGCTGGCCATGGTCGCCGACCAGCCGGCCGGCATGGTCCCGGTGAACGTCTGCTCGGGTGAACCGCACCCGGTCGGTGAGCTGGCCCGACAGCTGGCGGCGGCGATGGGCGGGCCGGCGCCGGCGATCGTCGGCGGTGCCCGGCCGGCGGACGTACGGCATGTGGTGGCCGACCCGGGTCGGGCGGCGCGACTGCTCGGCTTCACCGCCCAGGTCGGTTTCGCCGACGGAGTAACCGCGTTCGCCACCGACCCGCTGCGGGAGTCGGCCGCGCTGCCGCGTGAACCGGCTGCCCTGCCGGTGCCGGCCTGAAGCCGGATCCCCGGCCGGCGCTACTGGCGCCGGCCGGGGATCCGGTCAGGAGAAGGTCAGCAGCAGGTGGTTGACGGCCAGCGCGGTCGTCGCCTGCCCGGCCAGCCACCAGCGGCGTGCGCCGGCCGGCAGGTGGGCCGTGGCGACCAGCAGCCACACCACGAACGGCAGCCAGATCCGCTCCACCTCGGCCTTGCTCAGCCCGGACAGGTCGGCCGCGACGATCGCGGCGGCCGCTGTCAGCGGCAGCACCACCATCGGTCGCGCGGCGGCCCGCAACCCGGCGAGCAGCCGCCGCCCGCGGGACACGCCGGCCGCCGGTATCGTCGGGGCGGCCCGGCGTACCGCCTGCTGGGCCGCCCCGATCGTGCGCCGCAGCGCCGGCCCGACGACCAGGCCGGCGGAGAGCAGCATCGCCGCCAGGTTGGCCCACACCCAGTAGCTGTACGGACGCTCGGCCGCCCAGCCCTGGTAGTACCGCTCGACGACCAGTTGATAGCCCTCCCACCACCAGAAACCGGCGGCGGTGAACGCGGCCACGACGGCCACCACCCCGGTGCCGGCGATCAGCAGCGCCGGCAGGAACCGGCCGGGCCGCGTCACCAGCACCGCCAACGCCAACGGCCCGACCAGCACGAACCCGTACGACAGGTAAAGCGCGAAGCCGAGCAGCAGGCCGCCGGTGAGCAGCGCCGCCGGGTGGCGGGCGGCCAGCAGGGCCAGCCCGGCGGCGACCACCCCGGTGAACACCCCGTCGCCGGACGAGCCGATCCACACCGCGCCGGGCAGCAGCACCAGGAACGGCAGGACGGTGCGGGCGGCGTCCTCGGCGCCGAGCCGACGCAGCGTCGCCGGCACGCTGACCACCATCGTCGCGCCGATCAGGATGCAGGCCAGGCCGGCCGCGGTGCCACCGCCGAGGCCGATCCGGTCCAGCCAGACGAAGACCAGCAGCGCCCCCGGCGGGTGGCCGGCGGTGTGCGTGGACCAGGAGCCGGGCTGGAAGTCGATGATCCGGTCACTGAAACCGGCCAGCATCACCGGGATGCTGGTGACTCGGTGCACCTCGTGCAGGTACTCGGCCTGGTTGGTGAGGCGTTCGGTGACCCCGGCGGTCCAGCCGTCGATCAGGGCCAGCGACAGAATCCAGGCCACCGCGGCGAGGTACCCGACGCTGAGCAGCCGCGCCCAGCCGGCGGTGCGCGCCCACCGTACCCCCCAACCGACGACCACGACGGCGACCGCGACGGCGAGCGGCGTGCCCCAACCGACGTGCGGACGCCAGAACGCGTACAGCGGTGCGGTCTCGGCGTAGAGTCCGACGCCACGCCGGTTGAGCACCACACCGACGACGACGGCGGCGGCGATCAGCGCCAACTCGACCCCGAGCACGGTCAGGTCCGCACGGCCGGACCGCCGGGTGGCGGATTCTGGTGTCATGACCAACGGACGGTACGGCCTGCGCCGGCACCCGGGCCGGGCAACGGCCAGACCGTAACCCTCCGGTAAGAATTGCCGCCCGTAAGACTTCCGTAAGCGCGGAACGCCACCCGGTCGGGGGCGGTTCGTCCTAGCGTCGGCGGTATGCCGACACCGATCGACGTGGTGCTGCCCTGCCTCGACGAGGCAGCCGCCCTGCCGGGCGTACTCGCCGCGCTGCCGCCCGGCTACCGGGCGGTGGTGGTGGACAACGGGTCCCGGGACGGGTCCCAGCAGGTGGCCGCCGCACACGGCGCGCGGGTGGTGCACGAGCCGCGGCGCGGGTACGGGGCCGCCGTGCACACCGGCCTGCTGGCCGCCGAGACCGAGCTGGTCTGCGTACTCGACGCGGACGGGTCGTTCGATCCGACGGAGCTGCCGGCGCTGGTGCGTCCGGTCGCCGACGGGCACGCCGAGCTGACCGTGGGACGCCGCCGACCGGTGTCGGCGCGGGTCTGGCCCTGGCACGCCCGGGCCGGTACGGCGCTGGTCGCGGCGCTGCTACGGCAGCGCGGCGTACCGCTGCGGGACCTCAGCCCGATCCGGGTGGCTCGCCGCGAGGCGCTGCTCTCGCTCGGGGTCACCGACCGGGCCTTCGGCTACCCGTTGGAGCTGATGATCCGGGCCGCCGGTGCCGGGTGGCGCATCGTCGAGCTGGACGTGACGTACGCGCCCCGGGCGGCCGGCACCCGTTCGAAGGTGTCCGGCTCGGTACGCGGCACGCTGCGGGCGACCCGCGACTTCGGTCGGGTGTTGCGCACCGTGGACGGTACCCGGTGACCGTCCTGCTGGTAATGGCGAAGACACCGGTGGCCGGGCTGGTGAAGACCCGGCTCTGCCCGCCGGCCACCCCCGGGCAGGCTGCCCGGATCGCCACCGCCGCGCTGCTGGACACGATGGACGCGGTCCGCGCGGTCCGCGCGGCCGGCGCGGTGACGCCGGTGCTGGCGCTGGCCGGCCGGCTGACCGACGCCGACGCGTACCCGGGTGCCGCTGAGGAGCTGGTCGTGGCGACTGCCGGCTGGCGGGTACTGCCGCAGCGCGGGGACGGGTTCGCCGACCGGCTGGCCAACGCGCACGCCGACGTGGCGGCGGCGTACCTGGGTCGGCCGGTGCTGCAGATCGGGATGGACACTCCGCAGCTGACCGGCGCGGCACTGACCGCCGCCGTCGAGACGCTGACCGACGCCGGTGGGGCACCGACCAAGGCGGGTGGGGTGCGGGCCGGCACCGGCGCGGTGCTCGGTTGGGCGGCCGACGGCGGCTGGTGGGCGCTGGGTCTGACCGATCCCCGGCATGCCGAGGTGCTGCGGCGGGTGCCGATGTCGACCTCGCACACCGGGCGCGACACCTGGTCGGCGCTGCGCGCGCGAGGGCTGCGGGTCGCGCCACTGCCGGTGCTGCGCGACGTCGACGAGTGGCGCGACGCGCTGGCGGTGGCCGACGCGGTCCCCGGCAGCCGGTTCGCCGGCCAGGTGGCGGCGGTGGGCGTGCCGGCCCTGGCCCGGATACCGGTGCCTGCCGTCGGGGCGCGACGGTGACCGCCAGCGTGCCCGGCCGGTACGCGGCGGACCACGGTTTCGCCGCCGCGCTGCTGGCTCCGGCGGCCGGCGGACACTGGCTGGTGCAGGGTGACGGGGTCCGCTGGCGGCTGCCGGTGGAGCGCTGGCACGGGCCGGTGGAACCGACGACCGATGCGGTGGTGGCCCGGTGCTGTGGCCCGACCCTGGACCTGGGCTGCGGGCCGGGCCGGGTCACGGTGGCGCTGACCCGGGCCGGGGTGACCGCCGTCGGGGTGGACGTGTCGGCCCGAGCGGTGGCGCTGACCCGGGCCCGGGGCGGGGTGGCGATCCACCGTGACCTGTTCGACCGGCTGCCCGCCGAAGGCCGGTGGCGGCACGCCGTACTGCTGGACGGCAACATCGGCATCGGCGGCGACCCGGTGGCGCTGCTGCGCCGGTGCCGGTCGTTGCTGCATCCGCTGGGCACCCTGCTGGTGGAGCTGGATCCGCCCGGGGTCGGGCTGTGGCGCGGGTACGCGCACGTGGTCAGCACCGCCGCCGGAGGCCGGCCCCGGCTGGGGCCGGCGTTCCGGTGGGCACGGCTGGACACCGACGCGGTACGGGCCGCTGCGGCCGCCGGTGGGCTGACCGTCCGGGAGGTTTTCCGCGACGCCGGCCGGTGGTTCGGCGAACTGGCGGTGTCGCGGTGAGTGGCTACCGCCCGCCGGCGGACACCGCGCCGTCCGACACCGGGCCGTCCGACACCGGGTAGCGCAGCACCAGTGGATCGGCCGACAGATCGGCCCGGGCGAGGAACTCGCGTACCTGCGGTTCGACGGCCGGTCCGGTCAGCGCGGCGAACCGCTGAAGCATCGACGCGACCGCGCAGACCACGGCGAGCTCGACCAGTTCGTCGGCGTCGAAGTGGTCGATGGCCGGCTGCACCTGCCGCCGGGGGTCACCTGTCGCTGTTCTTCCTGGAACACCGGCGACTGCCGGAGCGACAGTGGCGTACCCGGGCGGCGGAGCACGTTGCCGCCGTGGGGGACAACACGCTCGCCGGCATCGGCGCGGCACCGGCACCCGGCACCGCCGCCCAGGTGGACCGGCCGCCTGCCCCACCGAGTTGATCTTCCGTTGGTCGCAGACGTCGTTCAGCCACTGACGCCCGACGCTCACCACCGGGCGCGACGTTGCTCGGGTGACTGACGATCCCCTGCGTACCCACCAGCCGGAACACTCCGAGACCCGGGATCCGGCCATGCGCACGCCGCTGCAGGCCGAGACGGTCGAGCTGACCGGCCCGGTCGACCGGTTCAGCGTCGAGGTCGACTTCGCGGCCCGGTTCCAACCGGTTCGCACCGGTGCCGCCGGCCGCTCCCCGGCCGCCGGTCGCGGTGCTGCGCCACACCACCGTCGGCTACTGGCGGTTCGACTCGGCCGGCTTCGGCGACCAGTGCCGCCACCCGCTGCTGGAACTCGGCCTTCTGCGCCCGGACGAACCCGGCGACGCGCGGCGTGGTCCCGCCCAGTTCGCCGAAGGTGTTGATGAACAGGCAGCCACGGATACGCCGGCCCTCACCCGGCGTACGGGGTCGCGTCGGTCAACGCCACCACCCCCGGCAACCGGGTGTCCTGCCGCTGGAACTGCACCACCACCGGCTCCGACGAGGTCAGTACGCAGCCGAACGGTCGGCCCAGCCGGATCGGCTCCGGGTCGACGAGGTCGTTGAGCCGGGCGTGCCGGATCCGGCGCGCCCACACCACCCAGCGGTACGGCCCCGCCGGCTCCTGATCGTCGTAGTACACGGTCAGCTCGACCTCGGCATCGACGTCGCCGGCGTTGAGCAGGCAGAGCTGGTCGAAGCTGGTGAACTCCGGCTCGTCGCCGTTGCTAACCGGCGGGATCCGTCCCCCGGCCACCGCCCAGACGCGGGCACCGATGCCAGCCATCACGCCTCCTCGCCGGCCGCTGCCGCTACGGTCGCGACTACCAGCGCCTACCGGCTACCCGGCGACCGGCGCGGCTAACCCGGCCACGACCACCGGGAAGCGCGGGGGCGGCTGCTCACGCTAGCCGGCCGTAGCGTCGCCCTCCGGGCGCTTCTTCCGGGCGTACTTGGCACGAAGCTTCTCCACTCGACCGGCGCTGTCCAGCAGGCGCTGCCGACCCGTTCAGAACGGGTGGCTGGCCGAGGAGATCTCCACGTCGACCACCTAGTACGTCTGGCCGTCGGTCCACTCGATCGTCTTCTGGCTGGTCGCGGTCGATCGGGTCAAGAACGCAAAGTCCGCACTTCGATCCCGGAAAACCGCACCTAGGGTGGATATCAGGCTTCCTCCCCGGCACGGACCAGCACGTGACAGCCGAGTCGCATGCCGACCACACGCATGGTCCCGACTGTGGCCCCGACATGGTGTCCCACGGCGATCACTACGACGAGCACTGATCGGCGCGTCGCCGACGCGTCGCGAACAGCACCAGCGCGCCAGCGATCACCAGGATGGCTCCGGTGGCCGGCAGGTGCCACGACGATCCGGTCCGCGGCAGTCTCCCGTCACCGGAGCCACCACCCGGGTTGTCGTCGCCGCCGGGCCCGAAGCCCGTGTCCGGGTCCGTCGCGTCACCGATCGCCACGGTGAGCGAGCGCGAGTCGGTGACCGTCGATCCTGACGACGTAGTGGCCGACATCTCGAAGGCCAGCCGGTAGATGCCGGGCTCGCTGAACGCCCAGTTGCCGTGGGCGTGCGTGTTGATCGGGATGTCGAGCTGCTGCGGCAGCCGGGCCGACGAATCGAACAGCACCTCGGATTCGCCGAACGACCCGGTCAGGAACAGCGCGAACCGGCCGGGGCCGTCGACACCGGTAAAAGTCCAGGTGACCGGGCCACGAACCCCGGCCACGACCGACGGATGCTGCGTGTTCCAGCCCGGCCAGACGATCCCGGAACGCTGCCCCTGCGGCAACAGCCACACCTCGTCCCCGGGCGCACCGAGGAAGTCGGCGTCGTCCGGAACGGTGATCTTCGCGTTGTCCATGACGTGCAGCACCACGTCGGCGAGCTCGCGCCACACCGGGGGCGAGACGGTGTCGTCCTTGAGGCGGATCGTCCAGTTCGCGCCGCCGGTGAGATCCGGACCCATGTCGACATGACCGTCGTCAATCACCACCCGCGACCCGTCCTGCTGAGCCGCTGCGGCGAGCGGCGGCGCGGCGCTGGTCGCCGCCGGTGCGGCACCCGCCGCCAGCGCCCGCGCGGGGGTGCCGGCCGACGGCGAATCGGCACCGAGCGGTACGCCGTCGCCCGAGGCGGCACCGGACACCCTCGCCAGGTCTGCCGCAGGAGCGGGAGCCGGGGCCGGCACCGGCCGGGTGTCTGCGGGGTCGGGCCGCGCTTCGTCGAGCCGCGGCACCAGCACCCGATAGTCGGCGTCGGCCGTCACCTCGGTGCCGTTGGCCAACGTCGCGGCCGCCGACAGCGTCAGCCGGTACTCGCCTGCGGCGTCGAAGAGCCAGACCAGACCGCCGGTCCTGGTCGCTGTCGGAAGCCGGGCGGTACGCGGCATCGCGTCGAGGGTGCCGAACAACGGCGTCGGCTGGCCGAGCCCACCGAGGGTATAGGCGGCGAATCCACCCGGGCCGTCGACCTGACGCAGCGACAGCTCGATGGTGTCGCCGCGGACCGCCCCGCGGGGCAACGCCCTCGTGTCCAGGTACGAAAAATCGGTGTCGCCACCGGTCAGTGCCCACATCAGCCGACCGGGCGTTCCGAGGAACCGGAATGCTGGATGGTCAGGTGTCCGCACCGCCACGCCGCCCGCCGGTCCGAAGACCACCGTCGCCGGCTGCCGGCCGACGCCGGAAGTTCCTCGACCAGTCACCGACTCCGCGCGGGCCGGCCCGGACGCCACTCGGGTGACCACCGACAGCGTCTCGCCGTCGATCGCGACCGCCACCAGGTCGGCCCCGGCAGCGCTCACCGACAGAGACGTCGGCGGCACGGTAGGCGGCGGAGACGTCGGCGGCACGGCGGTCGCGGGTGCGGCGGTCACCGGGGCCGGCGCGGTCAGGGCCGCGGCCAGTGCACCGATAGCCAGCACCATGGCGCACCGGCGACGCGTCGCCGCACCGGTGTGGCGGTGGATCATCATCATGAGGTCCCCTGGGTCGTCTTGTCGTCAGTGGCATCGGTGACCGCGCGGTTGCGTACGGCCTCGGCGCGACCCTGTTCGCGCGCGGCGGCGACGGCCTGTTCCAGCTGTGCTGCCCGCCGTCGCCGGGCGTGGCGGCGGCGGGCGACGACCAGCCAGCTGGCCAGCCCGATCACCAGCAGGATCACCAACTGCGGCCAGGGGACGGCCCACACGTCGCTTTCGCCGATCATGGTCGCCGGAGCCGGGTCGAGCACCTCGTCGGTGACGGCGGTCGGTGCGACGGTGAGCCGCGCGCCGAGCCGGAACATCGGCGGTACGCCGGCGGCTCGGATCGTGGTCCGGAAACTTTCGCCGGGCAGGATCTCCGGCAGCGAATCGCCGTCGACGCTGCGCCCGGCCAGCCCGAACGGTCCGGCGACGGTCAGCTGCGGCTGCCCGGTGAGCCGTACGTTGCCGGTGTTGCGCACGGTGAAGCTTGCCGTGACGGTGCCGCCGCCGATCGGATTCCAGGTGCCTTCGTACGTCGTCGACAGGTCCCCGACGTCCAGACCCGGCTGGAGTTCCCCGGTGACCCGTAGGTAGATCCGGGAGCCGACCCGGTGGTCGACCGCCACCTGGTTGCCCTCGGCGTCGGTGCCGGTGCCGGTGAGCGACGCGACGATGCCGCCGGGGTGGTCGCCGGGAGTGGCGTTGTCCGGCACCGCGATCGTGAACGGCACGTCCAGCCGCGACATCGACGGCACGGTGAAGGTGCCGGACTCGAACGTCACCCAGGCACCGACGTCGACCGGTTCCCCGGTCGCCGGCAGCAGGTCGAAGCCGCCCTGTTCGGTGGTGAACGCGTCGCTGGCGTACACGTCGAGGGTGATCGGCTGGTCGGAGTGGTTCGTGATCGCCACGTAGTCGGTGAGAGTGGCACCCGGATCCAGTTTGTACTCGAACGCCGGCCGGCCGTTCGGCCCGTCGGGGCTGGACGGAGCGACGCCCCAGGTGAGGGACTGCGCCGCGAGGGGCGTGTAGCTCGGCGATCCGACCGTCGCCGGGCCGGCGACCGGGCCCGTCGACACGACGGCGACGGCGAGGAAACCGGCGAGCAGGGCTGCTGGCGTACGCATGCGGGGTGGTCCGTTTCGCGGAGGGCGTGGGACGGGCCGGGTGACGAGGCGGCACGGTGTCGTCGCCCGGCCCGTTCCCTGGTGCGATCCTCAGATCGCGGTGAGGGTGAGAGTCGCGGTGTAGGTGCCGGGCACGGTCTCGGTCGGCAGACGCAGCTGCAGGCCGGCCGACAGAGTCGCGGTGCCCCGGCCCACGCCGGTCGGTGCCGAGCCGAGAACGGCACTGCTGCCGAGTCCGCCGCCGACGCCGACGACGTATGGCTCGACGACCGGTCCGGCCACGACGCCCTGACCAGCGGACTGGTCGACCACCTGCGGGGTCCAGCCGAGGTAGCCGGAGCTGAAGGTGGCACCGTCGGGGCCGGTGAAGTTGTCCGGCAGCTGACCGCCGGCGCTCCAGCCGGGGGCGCCGGCCCGGGTGTCGGTGACGGTGACCGGGCGCAGGCTTCCGGTGCTCTCCCAGCTGTCACCACCGCTGGTCAGCTGCGCCGGCGGCAGGACGACGCTGCGGTCGTCCGGGTCGACGCTGATCACCAGTGCGCCCTGGGTGGGGTCGATCGACGCGGTGATGGTCTGCGAGGCCTCCGGGTCGGTCGGGGTGAAGGCCACCCAGAGCCAGACCTCCGCGCTGATCGCGACGACGCTGTGGTTGTCGTCGTAGAGCTTCACCTGGTATTCGCAGGCGTTGAGCTCGCGGGTGGCGGTGAAGCTGTAGGACGCGCCGGCCTCGCCTCCGATGATGGCGAAGTCGTCGCTGCCGGGGCAGCGGCTGAACCAGTGGTAGTGGTCCAGCTCGGTCTGCGGGGTCTGCATCGCCTGCAGGGTGACGGTGTCGCCGGGCTGGTACTCGTCGGCCATGCCGGCGATGCTCAGCACGGTCTCGGGACCGGTGCCGTCGAGCTCGCCGACCACGAACGCGTAGTCGACCGGGCCGGTGCTGACGGTCGTGCCGTCGGTCAGCGTCGCGTCGGCCTGGAAGGTCAGCGTGTAGGCGCCCAGCGCGCTGAACGCCCAGTTGGCGTGCGCATGGGTGCGGATCGGTACGTCGATGGCGTCCGGCAGGCCGTCGTCGCTGCGGAACTTCATGATCGGGCCGCCGAAGCTGTCCTGGGTGAATACCCAGACGGCGCCTGGTCCGGTGACCTCGACGAGGCTCAACTGGACCTTGTCGCCGGCGAAGACGCCGGAGCCGAGGGTGGTGGTGTTCCAGCCGGGCCAGAGCAGGTCCGGGTCCTGGGTCAGCGGCAGCAGCCAGATCTGCGATCCGGCCGGCCCGAGGAAGGCGAACCGGGGGTCGTCCGGCACGGCCGTGGCCGCTTCGGGCAGCACCTGGAAGGTCACGTCGGCCGGGTCGCGGTTGACCGACGGGCTGACCGTGTCGTCGTGGACCTCCAGGGACAGTTCACCGTCGTGGTAGTGGACGTCGACCGCGTCGGCGTGGCCCTTGGCGAGCACCACCTGCTCGGCGGCAGCCGCAGCGGTCGGCACCAGCAGCACACCGCCGGCGATCACCGCCGCGCCGGCCAGGGCCGCGAGGGTGCAAGCACCTGTCGTTCTCATTCTTGGTTCCTCCCTCGCCCGCACTGTGGACCGGTACGGGACGTGGTCGTGACGGGACGGAAGCCCCACCAGACCGTAACGACAATCGTTTTCATTATCCTATCGGCCGTTCGGCCACCTCTGCCAGCACCGGTGTGACCTGCGCCTCGTCGGGCCCTGCCGGCTGCCGCCGCCAGCGGGCGACCAGACCGTGACGCGGGGCGAAGACCCAGGCCAGCAGGAACACCCCGGTCGCCACCAGCACGACCGTGCCGCCTACCGGCAGGTCGTAGCTCCACGACAGGTACAGCCCCACCAGCGCCGAACCGCCGCCGATCACCGGGGCGAGCAGCATCATCACGCCGAGCCGGTCGGTGAGCAGCCGGGCCGCCGCCGCCGGAGTGATCAGCAACGCCAGGACCAGGATGTTGCCGATCGTCTGCAACGAGATCACCACAGCCAGGGTGACCAGCACGTACAGCCCGATGTCCAGCCAGAAGACCGGCAATCCGACCGACCGGGCGGACTCCCGGTCCAGGCTGACCGCGACCAGCTCCTTGTGCAGCAGGAACAGCGCGGTCAGGATGGCCAGCCCGGTGAAGCCGACCGTGTAGAGGTCCCGGTCCGGGATGCCGGTGATCGAGCCGAACAGGAACTGCTGCAGCGAACCGGCGTACCCCGGCGCCTGCGAGATGATCACGATGCCCAGGGCGAAGGCGGCCACGAAGAACACCCCGATCAGGGAATCCTCCTTGAGCCGGCGACGCTGGGCGAACACCGCGATCAGCAACGCGGTCACGATCCCGGCGACCGCGCCGCCGAGCACCAGGCTGCCCTGCAGCACGAAGGCGACCGCCAGCCCGGGGAAGACCGCGTGCGCCACGGCGTCGCCGATGAACGCCATCCCACGCAGCACCACGTAGCAGCCGACCACTCCACAGACCACGCTGGACATGACCGCGATCAGCAGCGCCTTCGGCAGGAACGCCAAGTCCGGATTGAACAGGTCGGCGACGAACTCGGTGATCGGCATCAGCCGGTCCTCTCGCTGGACGCGGCGGCCACGGCCGCGGTGTCGACGCCGACCAGACGCAGCAACGGTGACCGTTCACTGATCCCGAACGTCCGCATCCACAGCTGCGGATCCCGCAGGTCGGTCGGCTTGCCCTCGGCGATCACCCGCCGGTTCAGCAGCACCAGCCGGGAACAGGCATCCATCGCCCCGATCAGGTCGTGCGTGGTCATCAACAACGGCGTACCCTCGGCCGCCAGGCCGGTGAACAGCTCACCGAGCAGCTCCTGAGTGGGCATGTCCAGCCCGGTGAACGGCTCGTCGAGCAGCAGCAACGCCGGCTGCAACGCCAACGCGCGGGCCACCAGCACCCGCTGGCGCTGGCCGCCGGACAACTCGGCGACCGGCCGGCGGCGCAGGTCGCCCAGGCGTACCCGGTCGATCGCCTCGGCGGTGGCCCGCCAGTCGGCCGCCCCCGCTCGCCGCAGCAGGCCGATCCGACCGGTACGGCCGCTGAGCACCGCCTCCTGCACCGAGATCGGGAACTCCCAGGCGAACTCGTGCCGCTGGGGCACGTACCCGATCGCGCACCGCCCCGGCCGGCTCGGCACCCCGTCGACCAGCACCTGCCCGGACCGGATCCGGATCAGCCCGAGCACCGCGCGCAACAGCGTTGTCTTGCCGGCGCCGTTGGGCCCGATCAACCCGACCAGCTCCCCCGGGTCGACGTGCAGCCGGACACCGCGCAACACCGGGCGGCCACCGAGGTCCACGTCGAGATCGTGTACGGCGAGCGCGGTCACGAGCCGGCACGCTCCTGTTCGACCCGACGCCGTACCGCCCGCCCGCGCAGCACCACGACGACCAGCGCGCCGGCCAGCACGACGGCGACCACGACGAGGCCGATGACCGGCCACGGTCCGGTGCCACCGACGTCGTCGGCCGACGCGGCGTCATCCGACCCGGCGGGCGGCAGTGCCGCGACCTCGCCGGGTTGCGCGGCCAGCGCCTCGTCGGTGCTGGTCGCGTCGCCGACGGCGAAGCGTAGGTGCCGGGTGGCCGAGACCCGCTCGCCACCAACCAGGTCGGCGCTGGCCCGGACGGCGATCAGGTACACACCGGGGGCGGTGAACACCCAGTTGGCGTGGGTGTGGGTGTTGACCTCGACCCACATCGGCTGGCCGGGCGGCTCGGTGGAGCGCCACAGCACCTGCGGTTCGCTGAACGTGCCGTCCTGCAGGTACATGACGACCTCGCCCGGACCGTCCACGTCGGCCAGCTCCAGGGTCACGCCCCGGTCGATGGTCTGCATCACCCGGGGGTCCTGGGTGTTCCAGCCGACCCACACCACGTCAGGGTGCTGCACCTGCGGCACCACGTGCACGTCAGTGCCGGCCGGTACGCCGAGGAAACCGTACGTCGGATCGTCCGGGACGGCCCGCAGCGCGGCGTCGGTGACCTGCAGCACGGTCCGGTCCGGATCCCGCCACACCGGCGTCGCGGCGTCGTCGTGGATCAGCAGGGTCCACTCGTCGTCGACGTAGCGCGGCCCCAGGTCGACGTGGCCGGCGTCGAGCACGGCCGGTTCGGCGGCCACCGGCTGATCCGGGGCGATCGACTGGTCCAGCGCCGGATCGGGCGATGACGGCTGGGCAACGGGCGATGCGGGCTGGGCGGCCAGCGTCATCGCCAACAGCGCGGAGACGGCCATCGACAGACCGATCGACTTCACTGATGCCTCCTCATGGTGCCAGGCAGTCGAGCAGCGACTCGGCGTTGAACCGCATCAACTCGATGTAGCTGGTCACCCGGTCGTCGAAGGTGTCGCCGTAGATTCCGCAGACCCGCACGTCGAGGTCGTCGGCCAGTTCGGTCAACGTCGACGACCGCGACCGCAGGTTGGGCTCCAGGAACACCGCCGGCACCCGCAGGTTGCGGATCGTCTCGGTGAGCCGACGCCGGTCGGCCAGGCTCGGTTCGGCCGCCGGATGTGGCGTGACGAAGCCGGAGATCTGCACGTCGTACGCGGCCCCGAGGTAACCGAACGCGTCGTGGGTGGTGATCAGGTGTCGTCGGCCGGGCGGGATTCGCGCGATGGTCTGGCGGACGTGGTCGTCGAGCGCCGACAGTTCGGCGATGTAGGCGGTGGCGCGCTGGCGGTACTCGGCGGCACCGGCCGGGTCTACGCCGGTCAGGGTGTCGCGGATCAGCTCGACGTAGGCGATCACATTGCGGACGTTCTGCCACAGATGCGGGTCGATCTCACCATGTACGTGCTTGCCGAGCACGGCCTGTGGCAGCTGGAAGATCTCGGTGCCGGGGCGGCCGAGGAACCGGAAGTCCCGCCCGGCCGGTACCTGGGCGCGGGCCTTGTTCGGCACCTCGATGACGGTGTCGCCCGGGTCGTGCACCTGCTGGTGAATACCACCGTCGGCGTGCGGGTCGGCGTACAGGTACAGCGCCGGTTCGCCGCGCGCCGCCGCGTCGAGGTCGACGGTGATGTCGGCGTGCCCGCCGCGCAGCACCTCGGCGCCGGCCATGCCGGGCACGCTGTGCGGGTCAACGCCGACGGCGAAGGTGAAGGCCTGTTCCCCGAGGGCGACCGGGCGGCTGTCGGGGCTGACCGCCAGCCGCGCCGACATGGTGAGCCGGTAGACGCCCGGCTCGGTGAAGGCCCAGCTCATGTGGGTGTGCGCGTCAGCCGGCAGGGTTGCAGTGTCGGCCCGGTAACCGGTGGCGGCGTCGAACCCGTCGGCCGAGTCGAGGTAGACGGCCGGGTTGCCGAACGGCTCGGTGAGGTAGGCGGCCATCGTGCCGGGCCCGGTCACGGCGGTGCTCTGCAGCAGGATGTCGGAGGCCCGGTCGGCGCCGTAGGTCTCGCCGGTGCCACGTACCCGCATGCCGAGCCAGATGGTGTCGAGCGCGACGTCCTCGACCAGCGGGATGATCTCGGCGGCGTACTTGACGGCACCTTCGGCGAGGGAGATGTTCGGTACGCCGCCGGGCAGGTTGGCGTCGAGCGCCTTGATGATCGCGTGCTCCTCCAGCAGCAGGTAGTTGCTGAAGGCGACGTCGGCGTAGACGACGTTACGGACGTCTCGCAGCGACGGCTCGTACGAGTGGGGGTCGGCGCCGTCGGGGACGAGCGAGGCGACCGCGACCCGGTCGCCGCCGACGTTGTCGACCAGGTCCCGGAGAATGCCGGTGGTGGTGACGACCTGGAGACGGTCGTCAGCGGCGCTCAGCGTCGGCGGGGCCGCGCAGCCGGTCAGGCCGACCGCCAGCAGGACCGACCCGACGAGTCCCCGTACACGCACTGTCCCACCTGCCTCCGCATCGTCCCCTGCGCACCGCACAGTAACGCAAACGATAACCGTTGTCATCTCGATTGAAGCGTCCGGCCGGTGCCACAAAGGTGACGATCAGCACCGGCCGGACGATGGGTCGAGGGACACCCGCCGGATCGTCTGCCGGGGGTCGGCAGAGGGTCAGCCGACCTCGAAGGTGAACTCCTCGGTGGCGCTCACCGACTGCCCGTTCGACGCCCGTACGCCACTGACCTCGAACGTCGCCACGTACGTGCCGGCAGCGTCGAAGCCCCAGTTGACGTGGGCGTGGGTGTTGCGGTTTACGTTCAGGCTGTCCGGCAGCCCGTTGCCACTGTCGAACAGCACGGTGGGGGTGCCGCCGGAGGCGGTGAAGACGCTGAACCCACCAGGCCCCTGCACGTCAGTCAGCTTGACCGTGACCCGGTTGAACTGCAGGGCGCCGCTGGCCACCCCGGTGGTGTCCCAGCCGGCCCAGATCAGGCCGGCGGTGTTGGTCTGCGGCAGGACGTAGGCGTACCCTCCGGTGCCGAGGAACGACCACGCGGAACTGGACGGCACGGCGGTGTACGCGGCGGACGGCACCACGAAGACCACGGTGGACGGATCCCGCTCGACGAAGGTCGACCCGGTGTCGTCACCGACGGTAAGCTCGATCGGCCCGCCCGCGACGTGATCGATGTCCAGAACGTCGACGTGGCCGCTGGTCAACTCGATGGCCGTGGCCTGCGCCGCCGCCGGTACGGCGACCGCGAGCGCCGCCGCGAGCATGCTCGACGCGACCGCCGCCAGCACCCGACGGGTGGAGGTGTTCATCACGCTGCTCCCTTCCGATCCGGCCCGAATCAGGGCAGGACGACGAATCGCAGGTAGACCGAGTCGGACTCGACGACGGTCGTGGTGCCGGCCAGGGTGGCGCTGGCCTTGACCTTGAGCAGGTACACGCCGGCCTTGCTGAACGCCCAGTTGACGTGCAGGTGCTCGCCGACCGACAGGTCGACGACGTCCGGCAGCCCGTCGCGGCTGTTCGCCAGCACCGTCGGCAGGCCGAACAGGTCCTCGGTGTAGATCGCCATCTTGGCGGAGCTGGGGGCGCTGATCAGCTGCTGCACGGTCAGGTCGACCGAGTCGCCCTCGAAGACGCCCGCTTCCAGTTCCTCGGTGGCGATGCCGGCGAACAGCAGGTCCTCGTTCTCCACCTGCGGCAGGATCCACACCGGCGTGCCGGCGGTGCCGAGGAAGGCGAAGGCCGGGTCGCTGGGAACAGTGGTCTTCGCCTCGGGCTTGACGACGAAGATCACATCGTCGTGGTGGCGGTGCTCGCCGGGCTCGACGGTGTCGTCGTGGACGCCGGGCTCCAGCTCGCCGTCCTCGTACTCCACTTCGATCACGTCGACGTGGCCGGCGGACAGGACCACCGGCAAGCCAGCGCCGTGGGCCTGCGCCGGCGCGGCCGAAACGACCAGTGCGGCGATCATCGCCGATGCGGTGACGAGTGCACCGGTGGCCCGACGGCGGGTTGCGGTCAACACGAGACAGACTCCCTCCCGGTGATCCCCGATGGACCACCGGGAGCTAACGGTAATCGTTTTCATCTAGCTGCGATAGGGGTCTGTACTGTCTGGCTCGACACATGTCCATGTTCGTCCAGCCCACCGAGGTGTTCGTCCAGCTCACTGGGATCCCACTCAGGAAACGGATCCGGCAACGTGCTCCAAGCGCCCAGCCCGGCCGCCAGTCCCGCACCGCCGCCGCCAGTTCCGTGCCGGTGAGTAGCGCGGCGTCCAGTGCCGTACGCCGCCAGTCCACGCTGCTGCAGTGACTCCCCGGCCCGCAACTGGGCGATCAGGTGGGGCGCGTCGACCAGGGTGACCATGGTGTCCAGCCGGGCGATCTCAACCAGCAGGTCGTCGCGCAGGGCGTCGATCCAGTCAGCGGGATTCAGGGTGACGAGGACCCGGTGTCGTTGATCGCGTACGAGTCGTGGCGGTTGCCGGTGACCGGGTCGCAGACCCAGGCGAGCGCGCCGTCGAGGGCGCGGGCGGCCTGGACGCTCATGCCCGTGGTCTTGTGCTTGCCGGAGTACAGACAGCGGTGCGTGCGCCACGACCAGCAGGGAAGCAGCGTGCCGTCGACGATGTACTGGTCGGTCGGGTCGAGCTCGTCGGCCGTCGGCACCTGCACGTTCTGCCCGCACATGTGTTTCTTGCCGGAGAACGGGCCGTGGTGGTCCTCGCGTTCGCCGACCGGGGCGACGAACCCGTCGACCAGCACACCGTCCCGGTGAGCCTGGTCGAGACGCTGATCGACCTCGGGTCGGGTGACCCAGCGCAGGATCGGCCGTAGAATCTGGTGATGGCGGGTGATGGTCGCCTGGGAACAGCCGAGGACCTCGCCGAGGACCTCGTCGGGCAGGTTGTGCCGCAGCCCGAACAGTACCGCGATCACCGCCGTGGGCAGCGGCAACACGTGCGGACGCCCGACCGGCGGGTCTCCCACTCATCGCCGACGATCTCACGTACCCTGCCGATCAGGTCGGCGAGCCGGTCAGCGGGAAGTCCTGTCATACATTCACAGGCAGCGACTGGCCCTCGATCAACTTCACCACGAAAGATGATCTACAAGATCCCGGCCGCTGCGTCTACTCCGGACACTCCCCCGTGATGCGACCGACTTCAAATCTCACCCAGCTTAACATTCATGAGGGTCGACCAAGTTTTAAATGACCCTTCTGGCGTCCCGCACCGGAAACTCGCCTACATAATCGGGCGAGTGACTCGATATTCTTTTCGGCGGTCTTGGTCCAGGTGAACGGTCTCGGGTTGGTGTTCCAGTCGGCGATCCAGGAACGGATGTCGGCTTTCAGGGCTTGGACGCTCTTGTGGACGCTGCGCCGGATCTTCTGTTCGGTGAGGTGGCCGAACCAGCGTTCGTCGGGTAGCCCCGGCGCATTGCTGCGCCGGGGCCCCCTCAGAACCGGCCATGCCCG
>NZ_JBHMIO010000055.1:0-24625 GCF_048060275.1 Micromonospora sp. LOL_015 | reverse complement strand
GCCGACCGGGCCACGCGGCACGAATACGGCCTCTCCCGCCTCCCGGTACGGCCCGAAGTCGTGCACCGCCACGTCCCGGCGGTCCAGATCGTGCCGCAGCAGCGCCGAGCCGCCCAGCGTGCCGGTACCGTCCTGCATGGCCACCGTGTACGCGTACCGGTAGGGGGTCGTCTTGCGCCGGTCGTCGATGCGCGGGAACTCCTGCGGAATGTCGTCGAGCTGTTCGGCCGCGACGGACCCGCCGGTCAGGTCGAGGGTCCAGCGCCACAGCGTCGGGGCGCACTCACCGGGTGTCCGGCGGTCCCGGTCGAAGACCCGCTCGTGTCGTACGACGTCGATCACGCACCGGTCGGCGGTCTCGAAAGCGTTCACCGGGTGAAAGACGTAGCACGGATCGACCTCGAACCAGCGCACGGCCGGCCCAGCGGCGGCTCGGGGCAGCAGGCCGATCCGGGCCGGCCGACCAGTGGACCAGGCGTACGGGAAGCGGGATCCGGCGTGGGCCAGAGCCGGGTCGAAGGCGACCGGCAGGTCGAACAGCACGGTGTGCCGGTCGGTCAGGGCCACCGAGTGCATCAGCGGAGTGCCGGCCACCTCGATCCGGGTGCTGTGCCGCACCCGGCCGTCCACGCCGACGACCAGGTGTTCGACATAGGGCAGGTCGTGGTAGTAGGCGACGGCGAACAGCTCCCCGGTGACCGGGTCGGTCTCGGCGTGCGCGGTGAAGCCGTGCGGCAGGGTCGCGTCGAAGTCCATCCGGGCCACCGAGTCGAGCTCGCCGTCGAGCTCGATCGGCAGGACGCCGGCTTCGCCGAGCGCGAGGGTACGGCCGGCGTGCCGAATCACGTTGGCGTTGGCGTTGTCGCTCAGCCCGTGCCGGGGGCCGGGGATGGGGAGTTCACCGCGGGTACGGGCGACGCTGTCGCTGCGTACCCACCGGTTGCGGTACCACAGCGCCCGGCCGTGCCGCAGTCGCACGCCGTGCACCATGCCGTCGCCGACCAGCGGGTGTGCCCGAGGGTCGGGCCGGGTCGGGTTGGGGCCGATCCGGACCAGGCAGCCGTCGAGTTCGGCGGGCAACCGACCGCTGACGACCAGGTCGGTGCCGGTCGTCTCGTGAGCGACGGGACGCCGGTTGTCCCGGCGGACGGTCGCGGGAGTCAGGGGTGAGTGGGTGACGACGCTCATCGGGGGCCTCCACCGGCCGTACACGACCTGGACGGCATCGTTACGCACCAGCGTTACGTTTCAAGGTTACGTAACAACGTTATGTCTTGACGGTACGCCGGACGTGAGAGCATGTCAATGTGAGTCCGCGCCGGGTCGATCCGCAGCTGGCCGCCGCCCTGCTCGAAGCAGCCGCGCGGCTGCTGGCCGAAGGCGGCACGGCCGCGCTGACCACCCGCCGGCTGGCCGCCGAGGTCGGCACGTCGACCACCGTCGTCTACACCTACTACGGCGGGATGGACAACCTGGTCCGGGCGATGGTGCACGAGGGCTTCGCCCGGCTGCACCGGCGGATGGCGACCGTCCGAGCCACCAACGACGCCGTGGCCGACGTGATGGCGCTCGGGTACGCGTACCGCGCCAACGCCCTCGACCACCCGCAGCTCTACCTGGTCATGTTCGGCAGTTCGGCGCTCGGCGGGTTCTCCCTCGGCGAGGGTGACCGCCAGCACGGCCGGTACACCTTGGAGCCGCTGGTCGACGCCGTGTCCCGGGCCACCGAGCAGGGCCGGTTCCGGCCGGCCGATCCGCTGCTCGTCGGGCAGACCATGTGGATCGCGTTGCACGGTCTGGTCGCCCTCGAACTCGGCGGCTACCTGATCGACCCGTACGACGCCGACCTGTGCTTCGAGACCCAGTTGCGCTCGTTGATGGTGGGCGCCGGCGACAAACACGAAGCCACCATGATCTCGCTGGCCCGGGCCCGCCGACGCCGACCGCCACGGTCGGCGTCGGCGTCGGCACCGAGCCAGAAGGACAGCGCCCTGAGCAATACCGGAGAAGTAACACCCTGAGCAACGGCGGAGAAGCACCGCGAATTGGCAAATGTGATGCTCATCGGAGGACGTGAAGGTCCTGTGATGGATGCGCATCCATTCCTGTGAGGAACGCCCAGGATCGCCAACTCGACACTGCCGAAGGACGCCGCTGATGAACGAATTTGACTATCTGGTGGTCGGAGCCGGGTCCGCCGGAGCCGCACTCGCCGCCCGCCTGAGCGAGGACCCGCAGCGCAGGATACTGCTACTGGAGGCGGGTCCGGACTACGCCACAGTCGCCGAGACACCGGACGAGATCCTCGACGGCAGCGCCATGTCGATGTCCACGTACGACTGGCACTTCAAGGCCGAAATCACCGACCGCCGGCGCATCATCTTCCCGCGCGGGAAACTGACCGGTGGATCGTCTGCTGTCGGCGCGACCATCGCCCTGCGTGGCACGCCGAACAACTTCGACGAATGGGCGTCGATGGGCAATCCGGCGTGGGCCTGGAACGAGGTCCTGCCGTACTACAAGCGACTCGAGAACGACCTGGACTTCGACAATGAGTACCACGGTCAGGGCGGTCCGATCCCGATCCGCCGGTGGCGGCCCGACGAGCTGGCCCCGGTGCAGCACGTCTTTCACGAAGCCGCTCTCAAGGCCGGCTTCCCCGACGTGGAGGACCACAACCACCCCGAGGCCACCGGGGTCGGTCCCATCCCGTCGAACCGCGACGACACCCGTACCCGGTTCTCCACCGCGATGGGCTACCTGGGCATGGCCCGCGGCCGGGCGAACCTGACCATCTACTCCGGGGCGCAGGTCAACCGGGTGCTGTTCACCGGGACCCGGGCGCACGGCGTGGAGGTCACCAACCCGGCCGGCGGCACCGAGGAGATCCACGCCCGCAACGTCGTACTGGCCGCCGGGGCGGTCAACTCGCCGGCGATCCTGATGCGCTCGGGCATCGGTCCGGCCGGCGATCTGCGCCGGCTCGGCATCGACGTGCTACTCGACCGTCCCGGGGTCGGCGGCACCCTGATCGACCACCCGCGCACCGGCGCGTTCATGGTGCCGAAGGATGGCACGTTCGACCCGCAGGGTGCCTTCCTGCAGACCATGGTGCGCACCACCGCACCGGGCTCGGACGAGTTCAACGACCTGCAGTACTACATGATCAATCACTTCGATCTGACGCTCTTCCCCGAGCTGCAGATGCTCGCCGCGGCGAAGACGATCTTCGGGGTGATGGTGGTGCACCAGCGGCCGCAGTCGAGGGGACGCCTGGTGCTCGCCTCGGCCGACCCGACTTCACCGCCGGACATCGACCTGAACTTCCTCGCCACCGAGCAGGACATCAAGATCCTGGTCGACGCGGTCCGCACCTGCTGGCAGCTGATGCAGACCCCGGGCATCGTCGACCGCGGCGACCGGTTTGTCGTCCTCGGCGAGGAGATGGTCTCCGACGACGACATCCTCGGCCACTACGTCCGGCTCAGCCTGGACAGCGGCTACCACCCGGTGGGCACCACCCGGATGGGCACCGCCGACGACGCCGACGCGGTCGTCGACGAACGGCTGCGGGTGCACGGCACGGAGAACCTGTACGTGGGCGACGCCTCGGTCATGCCGTCGATCGTCAACTGCAACACCAACCTGACCTCGATCATGATCGGTGAGCGGCTCGCCGACTGGCTGACGGCCTCCTGACCGCCGACACCGACCGGGGTGATACGACATGCCCCGCGGGTAGCGCGCTACCCGCGGGGCATCACCGTCGGTACGGGATCAGGACAGTTTCTGCAGCCCGGCTCCGGTGAGCTCGTAGCCCGGCGCGACCGTCGCGGCGTCCGCCCGGACCAGGTCCACCATCGCGGCACCGGCGATCTGCGGGGTAAGCGGCGGCCCGATCCGGTTGACGAACTCCTCGGTCGACTTGCCGGCGCGGGCGGCGTACGCCCGTACGGCGGGCAGGCCCACCCCGGTCATCGGCGCGAACCTCGGCAGCACGGTGGTGAAGGTGATGTCCAGGCCGGCCCGCTTCGCCTCGTCCTGGGCGTAGCCGGTGATGTAGCGCTGAGTCGCCTTCGCGCCGGCGTAGCCGCCGCTGAGCGGCGATCCGCCAAGCACGGCACCGCTACTGATCACGATCACCCGGCTGCCGGGACGCAGCGGCTTGAGCAGCGCCTCGCGCAGCCAGTGGAAGGTGATCCGCACGTCGGTCTCCCAGTTGACCGAGAACGTCTCCCAGGTCTGCTCCTGCAGCGGGCGCATGTGCGGGGTGGCCCCGGCGACCAGGATCACGGCCTCCGGCTCGTACTGGTCGATCAGGGTGGCCGGGACGGTGGCTTCACCGGCGTCGGCGATCTCCGGCTGGATCGATCCGGCGCCGTTGGCCGGCACCGGGAAGTCCATCGCGGTACGGGCCACCGCGATCACCGGCGCACCGGCGTCGGCGAAGGCGGTGGCGACCCCGTGGCCCAGGCCCCGGCTCGCCCCGACCACGATCGTGGTCCGGCCAGACATGTCACTCATGGTTCCTCCTGTGTCAGATGACGGGGTGGCTGCTGGATGGCTGCTCCGGCCCGACGTTGCACCGGCCGGTGGTTGGTGGCCGGTCCGACGCGGAACGGCCGGGACAGGCCTACGGCTCCGGCTTCTGGCGAATCCACGGATTCGCCAGAAGCCGGAGCCGTTTCGCCCGAATCAGGGGCTACTTCTGGAACCTGGTGCCGTTCCACCAGTTGGTGCCCGGCACCGCCGCGTTCTCCGCGTCGTACCGGTCCTTGTGACGCCACCAGTCCCACGGGTGCTCGAGCTCGTCCTCGCGCCGGCCGAGGTGGGTGATGTCCAGATAGTTGTAGAAGTTCTTGAAGATCTCACCACCCCGGTCGAAGATCGAGTAGGTGAAGTAGACGTCGTCGCCGTCGCGGTAGAAGGCGCTGACGCCGGGCGACTCGCCCTGCTCTGTGGAGACCTCGTAGTCGTAGTTGAAGTCGCTGCCGAACGACGAGTACCAGGGCATCTCCCAGCCCATCCGGGCCTTGAACGCCTGGAAGTCGGCCAGCGGAGCCCGCGAGATCATCACGAAGGTGGTGTCCCGGGCCCACATGTGCGACAGCTCGCCGACGCTGTCGGCCTGCATCGAGCAGCCGATGCATCCCTCCTTGTCGCCTGGGGCGTACATGAAGTGCCGCACGACGAGCTGGCGGCGCCCCTCGAACAGGTCGAGCAGCGTCAGCGTGCCGTTCGGCCCCTCGAAGAGGTACTCCTTCTCCACCTTGACCATCGGGAGATTGCGGCGCTCTTGGGCAATCATGTCCCGCGCCTTGGTGACTTCCTTCTCTTTCTCCAGCAGCGCTGTGCGTGCCGCCAGCCATTCTTCTCTGGAGACAACTTGCGGAGAATTCATCAGATCTCCTCAGAACTTCGGCCGGAACCATCCATGGCCAGAGTGACAGGGAACGGGTCGCCGGGACTTCTCCCCGCTTGCCCGGCACCGACTACGAGCTGAACGTCCGCTCCTTCAGCCGTCGCCGCTCGATCTTGCCCACCGGGGTACGGGGAATCTGCTCGATGAACTCGATCTGCCGGATCTTCTTGTACGGCGCCACCCGTTCGGCGACGAACGCCATGAGCTCCTGCTCGGTGGTCGGCTCCTTGGCGACCACGAAGGCCTTCGGGATCTCGCTGGCCTCCTCGTCCGGCACGCCGATCACCGCCGCGTCCGCCACCTTCGGGTGGGTCATCAGGACCGCTTCGAGCTCGACCGGGGAGACCTGCTGGCCCTTGTACTTGATGAGCTCCTTGATCCGGTCGACGAGGAACAGCTCGCCGTCGTCGTCGAGGTAGCCGAGGTCACCGGTGTGCAGGAACCCGTCCGGCCGGAGCACCTTGCTGGTCACCTCGGCGGCGTTGAGGTACCCCTTCATCACGTGCGGACCCCGAATCAGGATCTCGCCCCGCTGGTGCGCACCGAGCTGCACACCGGTGTTCACGTCGACGATCCGGCACTCGACATTGGGCGCTGTGCGGCCCACCGACGCAGGCACCAACGGCTCCTCGAGCTGCATGAACGACGTCATCGCCTCGGTGAGACCGTACCCCTGGGCGATGTGGCAGCCGAGCCGTTCTCGGCAGAGCCGGGCGATCTCGGGGTCGAGCGCGGCGCCGCCGGAGACGATCGACCGGACCGACGACAGGTCGTACCGGTCCGGCAGCGGGCTGCGGGCCAGCAGCACGGCGAGCGTGGGGACAATGTAGAGGCGGGTGATCCGGTGGTCGTGGATCGCCTTGACGTATCCTTCCGGGTCGAACCGCGGCATCGTCACGATCGTCGCGCCCTGCAGCAGGCTGGCGCTCATCACCATGATCAGACCGAACGCGTGGTGGAACGGCGGCATGGCGAGCACCTTCTCGTCTGCGCCGAGCGGCGTGACCGTCCTGGTCTGCAACACGGTCGCGACAATGTTGCGGTGGGTCAGCATCACCCCCTTGGGACGTCCGGTGCTGCCGCTGGAGTGCAGCAGCGCCGCGACGTCCTGCGCCGGGTCGATGGCCACCTCCGGCGCCGGTTCGTCGCTGAGCAGCTCGGACAGCGGCGTCGCTCCGTCCGCCTCGCCCATCACCACGATCTCCTCGATCTTGGTGCGGGCGGCCAGCGCCGCCGCCTTGGGCACCTCGGACGGTACGGTCACCAGCAGCTTCGCGCCGGCGTCGGTGAGGTGGCCGGCCAGATCGTCGGGCGTGTCGATCGGGTTGAGCACGACGACCGTGCCGCCGGCCAGCGACGCGGCGAGCACCACGATCGGGTACTCCGGCACGTTGGGCGCGAGCATCGCCAGCACGTCGCCCCGGCGCAAGCCACGGGCGTGCAGCCCGGCGGCCAGCCGACGCACCATCGAGGCCAGCTGGCGGTACGTGTAGCCGTCGCCACCGGCCACGTCGACCAGTGCCGTACGGTCGCCGTACTGTTCGGCGCGCTGCAGCACGAATGCCGGCAGCGACAGGTCCGGGATGTCGACCGTCATCGGCGTCGGGGCAGTGGTGGTCATGACTTCGCCTCCGCCCGGCTGTAGGTGCTCAGCCCTGGCTGGTAGGCGCGCTTCTCGAACTGCTTCAGCGCGACGTTGACCCACTCGTTGCCGCTGAGCCGGGACAGCTCCCAGAGCTTGGCCTGGTCGTAGTCAATGGCGGTCGGCAGGTCCATGGTGGTGGTGCGCTCGTAGACCTGCTTGGCCAGTTCCAGGGTGATCGGGTTCTTCTTGGCGATCTTCCGCACGATCCGGTCGGTCTCGGCGTCCAGCTGGTCGGCCGGCACCGCCTTGTTGACCAGGCCGTACTCCTGCGCCTGCTGGCCGGTCATGGTGTCGCCGGTCAGGATGTAGTAGAGCGCCTGCTTGCGGGGCAGATTGTGGGTGGCTGCCCAGGTCGCGCCGCCGGCCGGGAAAATTCCGAAGTTGATCTCCGAAAGGCCGAACAGAGCGGTTTCCGACGTCACGGCCAGGTCACAGAGGCCGGTGACCAGCAGGCCGCCGCCGAACGCGAACCCGTTGACCTTGGCGATGGTCACCGCCGGGAACGCCTTGAGCCGTTTGAACCAGGTCAACGCGACCAGGTTGGTCCGGTAGAACAGCTGCGGGTCGTCGAACGGCTGCAGGAAGCACTCCTCGAGGTCCATCCCGGCGCTGAAGCTGTCGCCGACGCCCGTCACCACGACCGCCTTGACGTTACCGGCCGCCTCGATCGTGTCGAGCGCCTGGTTCATGTCCCGGTGCATCTGCGGGTTCATCGCGTTCTTCTTGGCCGGGCGGTTCAGATAGATTGTGGCCACCGGGCCGTCCATCTCGAGGTTCACGGTTTCCAGCACCATCATCTCGGTTCCCTCTTTCCGGTCGGACAACGAAAATGTGCGCACATGGCCTTGGCCGCTCGGCCGTACAATCCGGATTTCGTCAGTGCAGCCTCCGGTAGGCCCGCCGCGGTACGAGCATCACAAGTAGAGAACCGCAGCGCTTCTTTGGTGTTGCCTTGCACAACTGACCGCCGGTCGGCCTGCTACGACAGGCTCCGGTCGCACGGCCTGTCGAATATTGCCCACAACGACGGTCTACGATCGACCGCTCGGGCCCGGCGTGACAGGTCGCGCCACAGCCAAGGAGTGAGCATTCTCGAAGACGACAGCAGCCGCGTGGTCGTCGAGGATCGTTGAGCAGTGACAGCGGCGCCAGGACGGCCAGCAGGCCGGCCCGACCCCCGTGGTGATCCCTGCGCCAGGACTACCGCAAGCCCGCCCGATCCGGCTCCTCATTCACCCGCCCGCTCCAGGATCCGCAACTGACCTGGGCATACTCAACATCGCACGATCATCTGACGAGAACCACTCAGGTTGTGCAACCCGTGGGTTGCACAACCTGGGGTGACGTGCAACCATGAGGTGGCAATCAACGACGAAGTTCAGGAGTCACCGATGAGCGAAGATCGGATCGAGCGGGAGACCTTGATCGCGGCGCCGATGGAGCGGGTCTGGTCGCTGGTGGCCGAGCCCGGCTTCTGGGTGGCCGACGAGGCGACGGTGGCCGGCACTGTGGCGAAGGAGGGCGAGTCCATGACGGCTCGCAACCCCGAGTACGGTGACTTCCCGGTCCGGGTGGAGAAGGTCCAGCCACCTACCTACGTGGCGTACCGCTGGGCCAGCGCGTTCCCCGGCGAGGAGTTGCGGGAGGACAACAGCACCCTGGTCGAGTTCACCCTGACCGCCGAGGGCGACAAGACCCGGCTCCGCGTGGTGGAGAGCGGCTTCGCCGCGCTGGCCGTTTCCGAGGAGCAGCGCAGCGAGGCTCTGAAGAACAACGACAGCGGTTGGCCCCAGGTCTTCGACGGGTTCAAGAAGCGCGCCGAGGCATCTGTGTGACGCCAGAACGTCGTGGCGAAGCCGAGTTCGTCGACAGTGTTCTCGTTGCGCTGGCCGACGCGACTCGGCGGCATCTCCTCGACCTGCTGGCCGCACAGGGCGAGCTCACTGCGACGACCCTTGCCAAACAGCTGCCTGTCTCGCGACAGGCGGTGGTCAAGCATCTCGCCGTCCTGAACGCCGCCGGGCTGGTTTCGGGCAGCCGGGTGGGTCGCGAGGTGCGGTACGCCGTGCATCCGGCCGCGCTGGACGCGACCGTGCGGTGGATGGCCGCCGTCGCGACCGACTGGGACCGGCGACTGGCCAACATCAGACGGGCCGCCGAATCGGCCGATCAGAAGTCGGACTGACCCGGTGAGCATGCTGCATCGCTGGTTGCGCTGACCGACCGGCACGAGCACCAGTCATCCCTTGCCGACGGGTACGACGTCGTGTAGCGCGTGGCGCGCGTACCCGTCGGCGAATCTCGAATTCATGCGCCTATGACCGGTCGTGGCCGCCTCGCGATGGAAAACATTGTCAACGGACACCGAACACGGGATGAAATTCCTGTCTGGCGCTATCTGTCACGACGGCCAAAACGGGCCAGCGTGGGCAAGTAAGAAGTGGAAAAAGCACGTTCCGGAAGGGAGGATTCTTCGTTGGAACCACTCAGCGTGACCAAGAAGGAAGGTGCACCGTGAGCAACGAACAATCCGCCACCGGCCAGGACGTGACGAGCGGTATCCGTCACCGCGTCGTACAGACCAACGGCATCCAGATGCACATTGCCGAGCAGGGCGACGGTCCGCTGGTCGTGCTGCTGCACGGCTTTCCGGAGTCGTGGTACTCGTGGCGTCACCAGATTCCAGCGCTGGCCGCCGCCGGATACCACGTCGTCGCCCCCGACCTACGCGGGTACGGCCAGACCGACCGGCCGACCGCCGTGGAGCAGTACTCCCAGCTGCACCTGGTCGGCGACGTGATCGGCCTGCTCGACGCGCTGGAGGAGCAGCAGGCCGTGCTGGTCGCCCACGACTTCGGCACCTCGGTGGCGTGGAACGCCGCACTGATGCGGCCCGACCGAGTTCGTGGCGTCGTCTCGCTCAGCGTGCCCTACCTGCCGCGTGGTCCGGTCAGCGCGCTGACCGGGATGCGCGGAGCGTTGGGCGACGGCTTCTACATGCAGTATCTGCAGCAGCCCGGTATCGCCGAGGCCGAGCTGGAGCAGAACGTGCGGTCCTCCCTGACTCGCATCTTCCACTGGGGCTTCGGCAACTCCCCACAGGCAGCGGGGCCCACCATGCCGGTGGTGCCGACCGGCGGCAAGCTGTTCGACCTGATGCCCGAACCGGCGGCGCTGCCCGGTTGGCTGACCGAGACCGACCTCGACCACTACACGGCCGAGTTCAGCCGGACCGGCTTCACCGGGGGCCTGAACTGGTGGCGGACGATCGACCTGAGCTGGGAGCTGACCGCACCGTGGCAGGGAGCGCCCGTGACGGTACCGGCGTTGTACGTCCACGGTGACCGGGACGGAAGCATCCAGCTGCCGGGGATGGACCAGTTGATTCCCAACCTGAAGTACCTGGTACCCGGTCTGACCAGCACCACCGTGCTGCCTGGCGTCGGGCACTGGACGCAGCAGGAGGCACCTGAGGAGGTCAACGCGGAGCTGCTGAAGTTCCTCGCCGGCCTGTAGCAACACCGCGACGCAAACCCGGTCCACGCTCTCCGGACCTGCGCTGACAAACGGCGTGCGCCGCCGAGTCATCTGGCCAGTCCGGAGAGCGTGCTGATCGTCGGCAACATCGGTCTTTCGAGGAAGGGATCACATCTTGACTACCGAAACATCCCCGCCACTACAGTTCAGTAGCCGGCAGCGGTTGATCATGCTGGTTCTACTGGCCGCCGCCTTCGTATTCGCTGCCGACTACTCGATCCTGAATGTCGCGCTACCCGAGGTCGGCGCAGGCGTCGGGTTGGGGTTGACCGGGCTGCCCTGGATCGTCTCCGCCTACACGCTGCCTGCGGCCGGCTTCATGCTCCTGTTCGGTCGGATGGCGGATCTGTTCGGTCGCCGTCGGCTGTTCCTGTCCGGCATCGTGCTGCTCGCCGGCGCGTCACTGCTCGGCGGTTTCGCGACGAACCCCGAGATGCTGCTGGCCGCTCGGGCGCTACAGGGCACCGCGACCGCGATGGCCGTCCCAGCGGCGCTTTCGCTCATCACCACCTCGTTCACCGAGGGTGGCATGCGGGAGCGGGCGCTCGGTCTCAACGGCGCCATCCTGTCGGGTGGCTTCACGGCGGGGGCGCTTCTCGGCGGCTCCCTCGTCAGCCTGCTGAGCTGGCGGGCCGCGTTCTTCGTCAACGTCCCGATCGCGGCGGCCATCCTGGTGGTCACCCCGATGCTGATCAAGGAAAGCCGGATTCCCGACCGGGTCAAGCTCGACGTCCCGGGCGCGGTCACCATGACCGCCGGTCTGCTGGCCGTGGTCTACGCCGTCATGGAGAAGAACATCATCTGGGGCGTCGTCGGCCTGCTGCTGCTGGTCGCGTTCTGGATGGTCGAGAGCCGTTCGTCCGCGCCTCTGGTGCCGGTCCGCTTCCTCAAGCGGCCCACCGTCAAATGGGGCAACTACGCCGGTCTGGTGATCTTCTCCATGGAGACCGGCATGATCTTCCTGATGACGCTCTACCTGCAGAATGTTCTGAACTTCTCGCCGGTGACCACGGGACTCGCCTTCGGCGTGCCCGGCCTGGCCGCGGTCGCCGCAGGGCCGATCGCCGGACGCATCCTCGGTCGGTACGGTAGCCGGGGTGTCCTTAGTGTGGGCTTGGCCCTGCAGGGCCTGCTGATCCTGCCGTTGGCCTTCCTGGGTACCGACCGGCTGGCTCTGCTGATCCTGATCCCCGCGCTGTTCATCGGCTTCTTCGTACACGTCACGTGCATCGTTTCGTACACGGTGGTCGGCACCTCCGGTCTGCCCAACGAGGAGCAGGGTCTGGCCACCGGCCTGACCTCGATGACCCAGCAGGTGGCACTTACCATCGGCGCTCCGATCATGGTCTCAATCGCCGCCACGCAGAGCGTGGAGCTGACCGGAATTCAGCTGGCGTTGGGCGTGAACGTCGCCGTGACACTGGCTAGTGTGGTCCTCATCTGGTTCGGACTACGCCCGCGCGGAGGTGACGGCGAGACTACAGTGGCGGAGACACCCGCGGAGCAGACCTCCGGCCAAAAGCTGGCTGCGTCTGTGGACTGAGTCACCACGTCGGTGGACTGAGTCCGCCGCGCGGAATGCCGTCACCAAAGGCAAGTCGACCCGGCCCGTACGCGCACCTGGCATCCCCGGCTGATGACGACGAAGGCTTCGCACCCGACGACAAAGGAGATTTGTCATGCTCACACCAAAACTAAGCAGCATCCTGCTCGGCACCACCCGCCCCGCCGAGCTGAAGGAGTGGTACCGCAAGGCACTCGCCCCGGACTACAACGGTGAGGGCCCGATCAACCTCGGCGGTTTCCTCCTGGTCATCGAGAACCGCGACGACGTCGACGCGAAGAACAACGAACCGGGTCGTATGATTCTCAACTTCCACGTCGACGACTTCGACGCTATGGAGGCTCAGCTGCGAGCCGCCGGCGTCGAGTGGCTCTCCCCTGTCGCCGACCGCCCCTCCGGCCGCTTCGGGACGTTCACCGACCCTGACGGCAACTACCTGCAGATCATCCAGTTCAAGTAGGACGACGAGCGCGTCCTGCCCTTACCGGACCCGTGCCCGGCCAGCCTCCCCGTTCGCTGGCCGGGCACGCCGCTGTCCAGGGCATACGCTGGGCGAAGCGAATTTGTCCGGAGCGTCCGGATCTGTCGCCTACCCTTGCCTGCCTGAGGATCGTAGGTCCGTCCGCGATGTGGAGATCCAGGGACAGGGCTGCGGGCAGGACCGTCGGGCAGTCGGCTGAGAGCCAGTCGAGCTGTGGGGTACAGGTCCGCCGATGTCCGCCTCGCTCTCACCGGTATACGCACCTGCGGCATCACCTCATCGGCGGTCCCGGGGAAGCCCGGGAACTGGCCAGACAGATCGCTGACCTGCCCGCCGGTCCCGCTGCCCGACTGGCTGTCCGCCCGACCCTGCCGCGATCCGGCCCCGTCCCGACAGCAGAGAGCCGCTGCGCCTGAAGCGCAGCGGCTCTCTGCCCGGCTACGACGGTCTCGCACCACAGACGACCGCCGAGGGCCTTCCGGGGTCACCACCGGTCTACGGCGGTGACCCCGGCCGTCTCCCCTAGATGAACATCGTGTTGGGCGGCAGCCCGCAGAGCACCCGCCCGTACGTCTCGGTGTTGCTGTCCGGGCTGAACATCGGATGCACGCTGATTGCGTGGATGTCCCGGACGACTCGCTGGATCGGCTCGTTGCGGTAGATCGACGAGCCTCCGCTGGCCGACGCGTAGATGTCGATGGCCTCCTTGGACAACCTGGTGGCCCAGCCCTCGTCAGCGCGCACCCGGGCGCGCTCCTCGGTCGTCCACGGCTCACCGCTGGCGGCCTTGGCATCAACCAGCGAGGCAGCATGGTATGCGTGGTACTCGGCCTGCTCGGTCTTCATCACGGCGGTACCGACCTGGATGTGCGTGACCGGCGCCTCTGCCTGGTGTTCGTAGTCGGTGTACCGGATCGGCCGGGACGGCATGCGCTCGAAAAATGCCTCGCGAGCAGCTTTCGCCATTCCGACCAGAATGCCGACCGTGGCCGCAGAACCGGCCAGGATCGTTGGGCTCCGGTAGATGGGCGAGTCAGCGCCCAGCTTCGAAAGAGAATTCGGTCGGATTGCCGACTCCAACGGGATGATGTGCGTTTCGGGAACGAAGATGTCCTTCGCCGTCGTGGTGACGCTGCCACTTGCGGCCATCCCGGACGTGTGCCAGTCGTCGACGATCTGCAGGCTCGACATCGGCACGGCGGCGATGACCGGCTCCGGGTCCGCACCCGGCCGCAGTCGGATGGTAGCCAGTTCCTGCCAGTCCGCGTGCAGCGCGCCGCTGACGAAATGCCACGAGCCGTTCAGCACGGCACCGCCATCGACCGGCACGAGAGTGCCGCTCGGGCTGACCGCACCGCAGATCCGCACGTCAGGCGAGGCAAAGACCTCATCCTGGGCCTCATCCGGGAACAGGCCCACGATCCAGGAGGCGATCCAGTAGGTCGATACAGTCCAAGCCAACGCGCCGTCCGCCCGGCCGAGCTGGATAGCGACGTCCACCAACGTACGTGTATCGGCTTCGAACCCACCGTAGCGAGCCGGCATCCGCAGTTTGAAGACCCCGGCATCAGCGAGGGCCTGGAGAGAGTCATCGTGAAGACGCCGGTTCTCCTCCGACCATTGTGCCTTCTCCCTGAGCGTGGGCACCAACTCCGGCAAGGAGCTCTTCACCTGTTCGAGTGTAGGTTGATGTCTCGAAAGTTCAGTGATCGACACTTTCCGCCTCCAGAGGGGGGACCTGCAACGTGAATCGACCATCGCATATGCAGCACGATCGCGCCTCTTCCTGATTGCCGCGACCTGCCGGCGGCGGTCGCGCAACCGCCGGAGCTGCGCTGCACCGGTCTGGAGAAGGTGCCCTTTCCGCCCCGTCGAGTCTGCCCGCGCCGACCGGGGTCGAGCCGCCCGATCCGCTACGGATCGGATCCGCCTCGTCCGGACGGCCGGACCGCCGGCACCCTCACTTCTTGCGGGCCCTCGCGGTCGCCCGCGAGTTTGCCTTCCCGATCGCATCGACCAGGTCGTCCTTGTTCATGTCCTGCGGGTGGTCGATGCCGACCTGGCGCGCCACGTCGTCGAGGTGGCCTTTGCTGGCGTTGGCGTCGACCCCCTGGGCGGTCTCCCGGGGCTGGCGCAGCGACCGGGGCGTGCCCTGGGCCGCCTGTGGATCGGACGGGCCCAGGCTGTCCTTTGGCTGCCAGTGGTCGCCGACCTTCTCGTGGCTGTGTTTCAACGAGGCGTACGCCGCACGGTGCGCCCGCGCCGGATCGTCGTAGCTCTCCTCGGCCGACTCCAGAGTCTTCTTGTAGGTCCGTACGGCCTTGTCGTCGGAGCGGGCGATCGTGCTGGGCACGTCGTCGCGCATCTGCTCGGCCTGCTGGTGCTTGTCGGCCTTTTCCCGCTTGGCGGCCATCGTTCCTCCTCACGGACGTCGTCTGCGCCGGGGGCGGCACTGAGTTTCGCCGTACCACATCCCGTACCCACGACGCCGCAGGTCATGCCTGTGGTCCCGTCGCCGCGGCGTCGTCGCCGGTGCGGCGTCGCCGGCCCCACGGCCACCGGCCATCCAGCTCGACCTCCAGGGAGAAGCTGAGGAAGGTACGCACCGCGACGATCATGGCCAGCACGCCGACGCTCTGGAAGGTCGGCGAGATCGCCACGGTACGGATGATGTCCCCGGCGACGAGGAACTCCAGCCCGAGCAGGATCGCCCGGCCGATGTCCTGCCGGTACCGACGGTAGGTCGCCCGCATGTTCCGCTCACGGAACGCGCCACGCAGGTAGAGCACCGTGCCGACGACCAGCCCGGTGAGGATGATCAGCACGCCGAGGGCGTCGACCGTCGTACCGATGAACAGGACAGCTGTCTCGAAGTTCATCTCTGATCACAATGTCCGAATCAGTCGACGCCCGATGCACGACCAGAGTAAATCGCACTAAACGTGCATGTCGTCAGGTTTCAAGTTTTGCCGCTCAATCGGTGCTGTTCCTGGCCGCAACCGTTGTCCGCCGCCCACCCCGCGAAACTGGGCGACCACTCCACATCGCTCGTAGACGGACGGACAGCATCGGACCCCGCCGGGCGATCCCGGCGGGGTCCAGATGAACGGCGTACGGTCGGATGCTCCTATGGAGGTCAGTCGACGATCGTGACGATCCGACGGCGACGGAACAGCACCACGGCCACCGCACCTGCGACGACGAGGACCGCGCCGACGCCGGCCAGCAGCCCGGCGTTGGCTCCGGTCACCGGCAGCCCGCCGCCGGCACCTTCGCCGCCGCTGCCGAGGGTGATCTCGGCGGTGTTGTTGTCGGTGTCCGGGTCCTGCACGCCGCCGTCGATGACGATCGAGCCGGCGGCACCGGCCGCGCCGACGATCTCCACCTGGAACGGGTAGTGGAACGACTCCCCCGCCACCGGACTGTGCGTGGGCCGGCAGAAGTAGACCAGGCCGTTCGGCTGACCGCGGTCGTCCCAGACCGGGCTGCCGTCAACGACCGGGGCGCAGCGGTCACCGACGGCGACCGCTTCGACTCCGACGGGCAGCGTCACCACCGCGGACGGGGCCCAGGCCTGGCCCGGCAGGATCAGGTCGGCCGGGCCGTCGTTGCGCATGCCGACCTCGATGTCGACCACGTCGCCGACCGCCCCCTGCACCGTCGCGCCGATCGCCACCGAGTCGGCCGGCTGGTTCGGAATATTGACCAGGAATTCGGTCCAGTTGTCGGTGTCGTTGAGGTCCGGCAGCGGCTCCAGGGTGGCCAGGCGGAGCTCGTTGCCGGCGGATCGGGCGGACATCGTACCGAGGGCCGCGACCTCGTCGTCACCCAACGGCAGCACCGACACCACGACGATCCGTTCGGACGGGCCGGGTGCGGTCTCGCCGACCCTGACCCGCAGCGGGGTCTCCTCGTGCAGGGTGAACACCTCACCCGGGCCGACCTCGCCGAGAATCTGGCAGGTCAGCTCGAGGAAGTCGGCGTTGTACTCGCAGTTGTCGTACCGGTCCGGCAGCTCGAGGTCCAGGCCGGTGCTCAGCACCACCTGTACGCCGGCGGCCGCCACCGTGCCGACGTTCGCGGCCCGGACCGGCACGTTCGTGCTCTCCCCTGGCTGCAACGTCACGTCGTCGATGCCGTCGACCACGAGGTCGACCCCGGGCCAGGCGAGCTGGACGATACCGGTGGTCTGCTGCTCCTCGGGCATGTTCGCGGCGGAGGTGGTGACCTCGATGACGCCCGAGTACTCCAGGACGTCCAGGTCACCCGGCAGGGCGTCGACCCGGTAGACGTGCGTCGAGTCGCCGGCGAGTTCGTCGAGCGTGCAGGTGGCCACCTTGCCGGCGACCGTGCAACCCTGGCTGGCGCCGGGCAGGTCGATCCGGAAAGCGTCCGACACCGCGGACGCGTCGATCGTCACCGACACGTCGATTGCCGGGGTCGGCACACTGTTGTCGATGGTGACCTCGATCGGCTTCGGCGTGGTCGCGTCCATCGCGATGTTGGTCACGTACTCGATGGACGGCGAGACCCAGGCGATCTCGTCGGTCTCCACGGCCTGTGCCGGCGTGGCGATCGAAAGAGCGGCCAGGCTGGTGGCCGCGCAGCCGGCGGCAAGCCGGCCGAAAACTGTCATTCTGGGCATGCTGCGGTTTCCCCCGATGGAATGTCGAAGCAGCGGATCAGCTGAGCGGGTTACAAAGGACAGCGCACATTAGCCATATCCGATGGCGCACCGCAACCCTGTGGCATCCCCGGCCCCTTGCCCGAAGGACCGGCCCCCTTGCCCGAAGGACATGTCACGGCAGCACAATGTGGTCGACACCACCTGCCGCCCCCACCTGCGGTACTGGCTGTACACGGTCTCCCACGGCGGGCAGTCCGCCCGCAACCGCCGTCACGAGCAGCCGGTCCGCGCCGCGTAGCAGGATCGCGTCGACGGCGTCCAGACGCGGGTGCTTCGGCGGACGGTCGCCCACCCCGCCGACGGGCACACCGCTCGACACCTATCGCGAACACTCAACCCAGTCCCTGAATTGTGCGTCCGCCTCGTCGCTGGAGACACCGGGCCGAGGTGTCGACCGGATGGCAATACGGCACGGAAACCGATGCCTCGAATGCAGATCGCAGTAGCCACATCCGAATGGATGCCGCAGCCTGCTTGATGCCGAGCCACGCCGACTCTGTGGCACAATCGACATCGAAACGCGATTGATCACAACATTCCGGTTGGCACGCTTTGTGACGATTTGTTTTTTGGCAAATGACATTCTCGCTGCTCAATTGGGGTGCACACCTTTTACGGCCACCAACAGACTCGCACTTGTGACTAACTGTTCGCGTTGGTATCATTACCCAGTCTCGAGCCGAGGACCACGAGGCAAACGCCTATTTGTGCGAACAGACCGGACACCATCACCAGCGGACTGTCGAGAAGGTCGATTGGATCCATCCAACCGAGTAAGGTGCGTGTCAATGCAAGATGCCACCATGACTTACGACCTGCCGGTTCCCGAATACTGGACGTACTCATCCGCACGAAGACCTCGACCGCGCCCTGTCCACTCGCCCGGCAGCAGATCTCGGGCGGATGTCACATGACCGCCGCCGAGTCCACGGTCGCCCTACGGTACGGCGTCCTCGGCCCGCTGCAGGTGCTTCGCGATCAGCAGCCGTGTGCCCCCACCGCCCGGATGCAACGAATTCTGCTGAGCCTCCTGTTGCTGCACGGTAACGAGACGCTGCCAGTATCTCGCCTCGTCGACGGGCTATGGGGGGACCGTCCACCGAGGTCAGCAGTCGCAGCACTGCAGATGTACGTATCGGCGGTCCGCCGTTCGCTGATACCCACCTGGTCTGCCAAGGACGGCACCCACCAGCATCCGGTTCTGGTCACCGAACCGAGTGGATACCGCCTCCGGGTCACCGCCGACCAGGTTGATCTCCTGCGGTTCAGGTCACTAGCCGCCGCTGGTCGGGGACTGCTCGCCGAGGGCAAATGCGGGGAGGGCGCAGAGGCGATCAGTCAGGCGCTCGCGGTCTGGCGCGGGCCGGTGCTGCCCGACGAAGCACGATCCGGCGAGATCGAGCGGTACGCCGTACGGCTGGAGGCCGAGCGGCTGGCCCTGCTCCAGGAACGCATCGCGGCACAGTTGTGTCAGGGTCGGCGACTCGAACTGGTCGGCGAACTGATTGACTTGTGTGCGCAATATCCGCTACGGGAAGCGTTCCAGCAGCAGTTGATGCTCGTTTACTACCTGTCGGGCAGCCGCGCCGAAGCATTGGATGTCTACAAACAGGCGCGCCGCAGGATGGTCGACGAGGCAGGTATCGAGCCCGGACCGGGGATGCGGGCCCTGCACCAGGTGGTCCTGAATGGAGCACCCGCCCCGCACCCCCACTACTCGGCGACCTGGTGCCCCATCTGCACCAATCCGGACCAGCCCGGAGAGTCGGCCGGCGAATGTGAGTGCCGCGTCAGAAGTGCTTGCCGGCAGAAGCGTCTGCAGGCACCATCGTCGCAGACGTCGAATACAGCCCACGTCGGTAGTACACCAACGGAGCGCCGGGAAGAACCTGACCGTGGGTCACTTCGCCGATGACGATCGCGTGGTCACCGTGTTCGAACACCCGACTCCGGCGGCACCGCAGGTAGACAGGAACGTGCGGCAGCCGGGGCACCTCGTCGTCCCATACCCAGTCCAGGCCGGTGAACTTATCGTCGCTGCGGGCGGCGAACGTCCGTGCGGTCGACAGGCCGGCCGACCCGAGCAGGTGAACGCCGAAGCCGACGTGTCCGGTCACCGCCGGATAGGACCGGGCTTCCTGCGCTACCGAGATCAGCACGGACGGTGGCCGGAGACTGTACGAACAGATCGACGACACCAGCAGGCCGCACGGAGCGCCGTCGGCCTGGCGGCTGGTGATCACCGCGACCCCGGACACCAGCCTGGCCATGGCCTCGGTGAAGGTGGTCGTCAGCCCGGTGGCCTCCTGCTGGACCGCCACGATCGGCGTCCTCACACCCCGACCTGCCCTCTCATCATGGACAGACATCGGTCCAGTTCCTCCGCCACCTCGTCGTCGTCGCTGACCGCGAGCACCGCCCGGTAATCGGCAGCCGCGGCATCCAGCCGTCCGGCGCTCTGGCAGATCATCGCCCGGTTGTACCGGAACTCCAGGCGGTCGCCGAGGTCGATGGCCCGGTCGAAGTCGGCGATCGCACCGGCTAGATCCCCCGCCTGGTATCGCAGCCCGCCACGAATCGCCCACGCCTCCGCCAGCGTCGGGGCGGCGTCGAGAACCCTGCGGACAGCCTGATTGGCCGCCGTCGCGTCGCCGCGCTCGCTCAGTATCCGGGCCTGCAGACAGCGCAAATAGGGGTTGGCATCTGCCAGCGCCAACCCGGCATTGACGTCATCCCAGGCACCATCGACGTCGCCGAGATCGCATCGGATCGCTGCCCGGTTCGACCGTGCGTCGACGTGCTCGGGATCAAGCTCGAGCACCCGGTCGAAGTCAGCCAGCGCACCCACGACGTCACCCAGTTCCAGACGTACGTCGCCACGGTTGTAGTAGGCCTCGGGAAACGGCGGGGACAGCAGCAGCGCCTGCTCGTAGTCGGCCAGTGCCTCCTCGTTGCGCCCCAACCGCCGCAGGATGTTGCCTCGATTGAAGTAGTGGTCGGCGAAGTTGGGATCGACATCGATCACCGAGGTGAAATCAGCCAGTGCCTCAGTCAGGCGGCCCATCATGCCGTACACCTGGGCCCGGTTGTAGCGCAGCCCGGTGCGGTGCAGCATCTGCTCGTCCGGCGCGAGCTCCCGGTCCAGCCAGGCCATGCCTTCGTTCAGCAGGCGCAGCGCCTCCTCCGGCCGCCCCTCCCGGGTCTCGACCAGCGCGATCCCGTTGCGCTGGAAGACCGACTGGAACGCCCGATCCTTCGGGTCAGGCAATAGCGAAGCGATGGCGACCGCCTGATTGAGCCAGCGCCGGGCCCGTACCGAATCCCGCTGGCCGTTTCCGTAGTGTCGGGCGAACAGCATCGCTGTGCCGTACGCGGCGTGCATGTGTACCGCCGGGTCGATGGAGATCGCGCGCGCCTCGTCGTACCACTGCTCAGCCTCTTCGGCACGCCCCGCCGCAGACAGCGAGGTTGTCACGTCGCCGGTGATCTCCCACCACAGGTCAGGGTCGGTGGCGCGGTCGATCGCGGAGCGGGCACGCTCGCCGAGCTCCACCGCAGCGTGGTAGAGGCCACGGTTCTTGCAGTGCAACTGGGCGTTTCTCAGTACCCGGGCGACCTCGGCGGGCGGCAGGCCCGCCCGCTCGGCGTGGAACGGCACCGCGCCGAGCAGAAGGGACGGCTCGCCGATGCCGAGCAACTGGCGGCGGCGTTCGGCATGCATTGCGACGCGATCGGCGTCGGCGACGGACCGGTACGCGGCCTGCTGCCGTAGATCGCCGGACAGACACTCGGTCGCGACGAATTCGCGAGCGAGCGCGACGACAGCGCCGGCGTCCGCCCCAGCCAGCACCGCCTCGTCGTCGACGTGCCCAGCCGGCATGGTCCCGTCGGCGTATACCGTCAGCAGTCGGGTTCGTTCGGCGAGCGTCGTCGGCAGCGACACGCTGATCGGCCCCGGTGGCTCGGCCAACGGACCAGTGCCGGTGGACACCACGACGGTCAACTGTGCGGGCGCCAGCCGGCGCAGGATGACCGCGATGAACTCCTGGTCGGTGGGATCGGCGTCGGCGACGTCGCCGATCAGCAGGGTGCGCGGGCCGTCGTCCAGCGCGACCAGGTAGTCCCGCAGGATGTCGGCCAAGCCGTGCGAGATCCGCATCGTGTGCAGCCGTGCCTGGTATCGGGTACGGGCGTCGGAGGTCTCACGGTGCTCCAGCGTCGTGCGCATTGGCGGCACTGACCGGGCGAACTCGGGTCCGGCGAACTCGGGTGCCGCGGTGAGGATCTCCACGTGGTGGCGGGGTCCGAGCTCGCTGCAGCGGGCGAGCGCGTCCGGCAGGACCGCCCGCAACACGGCGCCGGCTGCGGTGTACGGGCCGCGTAGCCGCCGATGGGCACTGACCTCGGCCAGCACGGGTGGCAGCCGAAGGTCGGCTGTCGCCCGGTCACGGTCGCGCCGGTCGGCTGCGGCAATCCACAAATGACTATTCACTGCGGCTGCTCCTTAGGCGATGAGATGCTGGAACTCCTGTGCTCTGCGTTGCCTCCGCTCCCGGACGCCCAGCCAGACGGTCAGCAGAATCTGACCCAGGTTGAGGACCAGGAAAACCACGGAGTCGGCCAACTCCCCAGTGGTCGGATTGCCGCTCAGCCGGCCGATCGCGTTGGCGAACATCAGATAGACCGCAGGCGCGACCCCGAAGGCGAACACCGCGATCGAGAAGGTGTAGCCCGCGACAATCAACCAGGAGTACCAGTTGGCAACGCGTCGGTCGACCGGATGCCACTGCTCCTCGTCGGCCATCCGGTCGTGGCGGCCCGCCAACCGCCAGAGGCGGTTGCGCAGCAGCCGCTTCGCGGTCGTGTGCAGATCGACGCAGCCAAGCAGGGTCGACATGAGGACGTAAAGGTCGGTGCGCAGGTAGAAAAAGAACTGCCAGGCGATCCGCAGCAGCGTCGCGAACGCCAGAGCCAGGCACAACCGGCCGGTGGCGGATAGCCCGCTGTTCGACGTACGCGTCAGGTCGGCGATCAGGGTAAGTAGCGAAAAAATCAGTACGTCAAGCAGCATCCCCGCCAGAATCGGCAGGTAGCGTTGTCGGCGCGGGACGGTGACCAACCCGTCGAGACTGGTTTCCAGGACCACGTAGTAGAGCCGGCGGCCGACACTGATCCGCGATCGGATGCCGAGCCGCCGCGCCGCAAGCAGGTGAAACGCCTCGTGCAGCAGGACCAGTGGCACCGCGCCAGCAGCGAGCACTGCCTCGATGATCGTTAGGTAGTCGGTGAAGAACAGATTGCTGTAGTGCGGCGTGAGGTCGGGGGATCGCGCCATGGCGATCAGCGAAGCGCTGATCATCACCGCGTACAGGATCATCGCAGGAAAGGAGAACATCGCCGCTCCGAGGCGCTGTCCACGGATCGGCCGTTGCCGCTGCGGCATTTCGCCGTCGTCGACGATGAAGTCCAGTTCGACGAGGGCTCCGAGGACATGATCAATGTCGGCGCTCTCGCCGTACTCCCGCTGGTACCACAGGTCGACCTCGCGGGGGGTCTCACCGGCGGCAAGCCGTCGGACCATCTCCGCGCCGTCAGGTGGGAAGATGCCGTACGAGTCGATGTCGCGGCGGCCGATAGTGATCTCGTCGCCGTCTGCGAGATAGACGAGAGGGTGCAGGACGATCCTGCTGTCCTGGTCGAACCTCGTCGCGGTGTCCACCGTCCGACTCCTTTCGCCGGCCCGGTTTGCCGGCTGCGCCCGGTTAACCACTGGTTGGCCGTGGGCTCCGCTCGGCTGGCGACCATGATGGAGAATGGGCACATCGGGCGTGGGCGCCCACTCCGCGCCCACGCCCGATGCCGCACCGTCAGAGCTTGCTCGGGTACGTGGGGCAGGCAGCGGCGGTCAGCCGGACCGGACCCGCCTTGCGGATCTTGATCTTCTTCAGCGACTTCTTCTCCACCTTCTCCATGTCGATCACCTCCTTTCGACTATCACGATGATTGATCAACCGTAGAACGACCCGCCAAAGCCCGGCTATAAAAGCACCAACGCCGCTGACCTGGCCGGCGACCGGCTCGCCCCGGCCGGGCAGCTGCCGGTCGGCCGTCGCCGACTCCGCCGGTGATCCCTGCTCTGCTCCTGCCATCGGTCATTCCTCCTGTCGTGTCTGCTTGAGGCCCTGCACGTAGGCGTCCAGCCGGTCGAAGCTGTCGTTTCAGAACTGTTCGAATCCACCGGCCCATTCGTGGATCGGCCGCAGGCCGGGCCCCGTCCGCACCCGCCGCCACCGACGCGGCAGCCGGCGCCACCGCGCACGAGGTCTGGTCAGCCGCCGTCCACGCCCCGGTCAGCTGGCCCAGCGGGTCATAGCCGAAACACTGCCGCTCCTGAATACCGGCGGCGTGCTCCCGAATCGCGGTGACGTTACCGGCCGCGTCGTAGCCGTACGACCGGTGCGACACCAGATTCCCACCGACGACCGCCTGATCACCGGTCTGCTCCCGGAACACCCGCTGATCGGTCAACGCGCCACCGGCCTGCCCCGCACGGCAGACCACCCCTCCTTGTTTACCTTTCGCTATACCCGGCGGGTGGCAGCTGGCGAGTGGGACATCTACGTCGTCGACGAGGTCCGTGACTGGATCGACAGTCTCGATCCAGCGGCCTACGACCGCGTCGTCCACGCGATCGACCTGCTCGCCGCCGCCGGACCTGGTTTGGGCAGACCCCTGGTAGACACGATCCAGGGCTCGTCGATCGCGAACCTCAAGGAGCTACGTCCAGGGTGACTGGATAGGTTCCTGATCCCGGTGGTGCTGTCTGCTGTGGAGGCTGGTAGGTTGACCAGCCATGCCCGCCGATCCGCCGCCGTCGTATGACGAGTTGTTGGCGTTGAACGCCGGGCTGGCCGCACGGCTGGAGCAGGCGCTGACGCGGATCGCTGAGCTTGAGGCCCGGTTGAAGCAGTCGTCGAGCAACTCGTCGAAACCGCCGTCGAGTGACGGGCTGGCCAAACCGGCGCCGAAGTCGCTGCGGGGCCGTTCGGGTCGCCGGCCGGGCCGTCCCGCCGGGGGCGAGGGCACCACCCTGTCCCAGGTAGCGGATCCGGACGTGGTCGTCCGGCATGTGCCGGACATCTGTGGCGGCTGCGGTGACGGCCTGACCGACCCGGCCGAGGTGACGGTGACCCGCCGGCAGGTGTTCGACATCCCCCAGCCCCGGGTGGTGGTGACCGAGCACCAGATCGTCACCGTCGCCTGCCCGTGCGGGCACCACACCACCGCCG
>NZ_JBHMIO010000054.1:0-25086 GCF_048060275.1 Micromonospora sp. LOL_015 | reverse complement strand
CGTCACGCCGCACCCCCTTCGATGAGTGTCGCTGTACTCATGCGACTTGCGTGTCGCACGATGCGGTTGAGCCAGGAACTGTTGGTCGGCGTGTAGGCGAACTCGACGTTGTTCGCGGCGGCCCAGTCGCCGACACGGGTGTCCTTCTTCGTGCTCAGGTGCGGGGAGTAGTTGTCGAGGACGATCGCGATTCGGGTCCGCGGCGGGTGCAGGCCGCGCAGGTAGCGGCAGAACTCCAGGAACCGTGTCCGGTGCTTCGTCGGCTTGATGTGGCCGTAGAGCTTGTCCGCGCCCAGGTCGTAGGCGGCGAACAGGTGGCGGACGCCGTGTGGGCGGTTGTATGTCGCCCGTCGGCGGGGCCTGGGCCCACGCTCGGGGTCCTTGTGCCGTCCGCCGCGTTCGGCCCACTGCCGTCCAGGGTGGGGCTGCAGATTCAACGGGCCGAACTCGTCCAGGCAGAAGATGACGTCGGGCTCACCGGCCTCGGGTACGACCTCGTCGTCGGCGATCGCGTAGAGGTGCTCGACGCGGGCCTTCTTGGCGGCGTAGTCGGGGTCGCGGGAGGTCTTCCAGGTCTTCACCCGTTGAAAGGACACGCCCTCCTCGCGGAGCAGGACCCGTAGGCCCTCGTGGCTGATGTCGTCGACCACCCCCTCAGCGACCAGGAAGTCGGCCAGCTTGGCCAGACTCCAGGTCGAGAACGGCAGACCGTGCTCGGCCGGCTTGGACTTGGCGATCTTCTTGATCTCACGCCGTTCCGGCAGGGTGAACGTCCGGGGCCGGCCACCCTTGTACCTCGGGTAGAGCGAGTCGAAGCCGTCAGCGTTGAAGTTGTGGATCACGTCGCGGACCCGGTCCGCGCTGGTGAACGTCACCTCCGCGATCTTCCCCACTGGCATGCCCTGCGAGGACAGCAACACCATCTGAGCCCGTCGCCAGGTCACCACCGAGCCGGTGCCTCTACGGATGATCCGCAACAGGCGCTGGCCCTCGTCGTCGTCGATCTTACGGACGCGTACTCGCTCTCCCACCCGGACAGCCTGGCGGCACCCCACCGCCCGGACCAGCACCCGCACGGCGCGTCACGAGGCAAACGTTCCCTGACACGGCACTAGCATTCGCCCACCGGCCCCGGTTGATCTGGCACTGCGTGGGTCACTCGAAGCAGATCTTCAACCAACGGGTGACCGTACGGCCGGCCCCAGCCCAGGGCCGGCCGCCCGCGAGACAGTCGGGTAGCTCCCTAGCCGGGCAGTTGTGCTTCGATCGCGGCGACCACCGCGTCGTCGGTCGGCTCGACCCGGGGCCGGAACCGGCCGACCACCCGGCCGACCTGCGCGATCAGGAACTTCTCGAAGTTCCACTGGATGTCACCGGCCGCACCGTCGGCATCGGCGGTTTCGGTCAACTCGGCGTAGACCGGGTGCCGGCCGGGCCCGTTGACCTCGATTTTGGCGAACATCGGGAACGTCACCCCGTACGTCGCCGAGCAGAACTCCTGGATCTCCTCGGCGCTGCCCGGCTCCTGGCCACCGAACTGGTTGCACGGGAAGCCGACCACCGAGAAGCCCCGGTCGGCGTACCGCTCGTGCAGTTGTTCCAGGCCGGCGTACTGCGGGGTCAGCCCGCACTTCGACGCCACGTTGACCACCAACAGTGCCTTGCCGGCGAAGTCCCGCAACGAGCCGGGCTGCCCGGCCAGGGTGGTGAGCGGAATGTCGTAGATCCCCACGTCTCGATCCTCTCTCCCGCCCAGTGCGCTCGCACCGGCCGGCCGTCGTACAGGTAGGCGACGTGTCCGTGATCGGCCGCCGCGAGTGCACACCGCACCCGCCTGCCAACATAAGCTGCGGCCGCCCTCCGACCGCCTCGGGGCAGACGAGCCCGCGCCCGGTTCCGGCGCGGTGGACTGCCGGGAAATCGGCAGCGACGCGACGGTCAGCCGCGCCGCCACTTCTGGTTGGCCCCGCCGTGGCACTCGTAGATGATCAGGCGAGCACCGTCGGCGGTGTTCCAGTCGACCACGTCGACGCACTTGTTGGCCTGCGGGTTGACCAGGTCACCGGCGCTGGAGAGCACCCACTGCTGGGCCGGGTTGCCGCTACAGTTCGCGAGCTGCACCACGGCACCGTTGGCGGTCGAGCCCCAGGCGACGTCCATGCAGAGGCCCAGTGCCCGGATGGTGCCGTCGCCGGGGAAGGCCCAGTTCTGCGCGTTGGTGCCGTTGCACCGGTACAACTGCAGGTGCTGGCCGTCGACTCCGTTGGAGTTCGGTACGTCGATGCACTTGCCGGCGAGACCGATGATCCGGCTGGTCTGGCCGCCACCGGTGGTGGTCAACGACAGCCCGTAGCGGGACAGGATCTCGTTGACCGGCTGGTAGACGGTAGTGCCGCCGGAGCTGCAGGTGCCACCGGCGCCGGAGGTGACGCCCTGCGCCTGGGTGCCGGCGAGGAACGAGCCGCCGGAGTCACCGGGCTGCGCGCAGGCGCTGCTGGAGACCAGTCCGTAGACGAGCTGGCCCGAGTAGTTGACGGTGACGTTCTTGGCGGTGATGGTGCCGCACCGCCAGCCGGTGGTCCGGCCGGACCGGCAGACGGCGGCACCGACGGCCGCCTCCTGGGAGCCGGTGACGTTGACCGTGCCGCCGCCGTAGTTGTTCACCCAGGGCCGGGGCACCCAGTTGGCGTTGGTCTGTACCCAGGCGAGGTCGTCGCCGGGGAACGACGACCCCCGGAAGGTGCCCTGCGCGACCCCACTGCCGGCGGTGGAGGCACCGACGCCGCCGCAGTGGCCGGCGGTGACGAATCCACCGGCGACGGCGAAGCCGACCGAGCAGAGCGCACTGTTGTTGACCACGTACTGGTCACCGCCCCGGATGTCGTACACCGGGCGGTAGGCGTCGTCGCCGCGTACCACGGAGACGGCGGCGCTGGGCAGCCCGGCGGCGCGGGCGAAGCCGGTCGCCGCCGCGACGTCGGCGGCCTCGATGGTCACCGTGTTGGTGACCGGGTTGACGTACCAGGAGTGCACGGCGTCACCGGCACTGGCGGCCCGCCGGTCGAGTCCGGCGGCGAGCCGGTCCAGCTCGGCGAGGCTACGGGTGACGGTCCGAGGCTCGGCACCGGCCGCGCGGACCCGGGCGGCCTGCGTCGGGTCGGTCACCCCGACGACGACGGTACGGCCGTCGGCGGCGACCCAGGTGCCGGCGTACGCGTCGGCCAGTTCGGTGCGCAGGCGGTGTTCGATCGGTACGGCGGCGGCCTCGACGGTGAGCCGGGTGGCCAACTGGTCGGGGGTGAGGTCGAGATCTCGGCGCAGCGCGGCGATCTGGCCGGCTGGCAGCGCGGCCGCATCGGCGGCCGCGGCCGGGTCGGCGGTGGTGGTGGTCGGCGCGGTCGTGGCGGGGCCGGGGGTGCCGACGGTCGGCGCGGCGGCGGCCGGTGGCGGTACGGCGAGCAGGCTGGCGCTCAGGGTCAGACCCAGCAGCGCGCCCAGCTTGCGGTTCATCTGCATACCTCCGAGAGGTCGATGTGTGCAAGTCGTGAGAGCGCTCTCAAATAGGGAAGTTTACTAATTGACACACTTCTGTCAATATCCACAGAGGTCGACCCGGCCCTGGCGCTACACCGAGGTGCTGGCGATCGGTCTGCTCGTCGCCTACGCCGTGGTCAGCGGGCTGCCAACGCCACGTTGGGCGGCGGCAGGGTTGAGTGGCCGGCGCGGTGTTCGTCCCAGGTCATCCAGTACGGCAACGCCGGGCCGGCGTCGCTGTCGATGCGCCATTGATCCAGCGGCGTGCACCAGGGCAACCACGGCCGGGCACGCGCTACACGCTGCCGGGCACCCCGTGCTGCGCCGGCCCGACTCCGGTCGTCGCGGTCAGCCACGCGGTCGTCGACGCACTCGGGAACGCGCTAGCTAGCTGGGAAATGTGCGCCAGTGAGGTGTTACGGAGCCGACGGCACAGATCCTCCTCCCCGGCAAGTGGATCACCGACGCCACGATGTGAGGCTGAGATACCTTATCCGCCGGCCAAAAGGTATCTCAGCCTCACATGATCTTGATGATCCCCGGCTTGGTGGGTGTAGGGGGCGGGGGCCGGTCAGGGTGAGCCGTGCGGGACGACCCGGTAGCCGAGTTGCTGGCCGTAGGTCAGCAGTGGGCGCAGGGTCGGGACCAGTTCGGTGGCCTGCGTGGACCAGTGGTGTCCCCGGTTGCTGTCGAGTCGGCGGTGACGGGCAGATGTCGGCGTCGTCTGCCGTTGTCGCCGCGACTCGCGGCGCAGGTGGTACAGCCGCTTGGACGCCGTGGACCGGCCGGAGCGCCAGTCGAGCCAGCGCAGCCACCAGTCACGGATCATCTCGGTGATCATTTCTCTCCCTTGATCAATTGGTCGATGGTCGGGTTTCCGCGCGCCGGGGTAGTCGGTAGAGTCCGTGGCGCTGGACGAAGATCTCCCGCCGTTCGGCGGCGTTGCCGTGGCGGTCGATGACGTACCCGGTGAGCCAGATCCACCCGTCGTAGGTCCACTTCCGGTCGTCGGCGAACTGGACGCTGGCTTCCCGGCCGATGACCAGGACGTCGCCGGGTTTCGGCTCCGGCGTGGCGAGTAGCCGGCTACTCACCAGGCCGATCCGCTATCGGGTAGGTCATACGCCCGCAGTCCGGGCACCACCTGGATTTGATCTTGAACGACCAGAGCCCGGCACAGAAGCCGAGTAGCGCCGCGCTGAACAACGCTCCCACTTCCATCATCGACATCCCCTCCTGTGGGATCGACACGGCATCAGCGCCACCACCCAATGAACCGCCAGTACAGGTACCCGGACCTGTGCAGCGGCAGGTCGGTCATGGCGTCTATCAGGCACGTGGCCATGTAGACCGACAGCGACACCCGTGCGCCGGTGTACTCGGCGAGGAGCTCCTGGCGGCGCGCGTCGCACGGCCATGGAAGTCCGCACTTTGCACACATCCAGTGGGGACGATCCGGAGTGTGCGTGCTCACCGGGCTTCCTTCGGCCAGTGCCCCCGGTTGACAGGGACGTGTTGCGACATGCCCGCTCCCTCACATCTGCGCGGTGTGGCTCGTGCGTACAGTTTGCGCGCGCACTTTTGTGGAGTCAAGGATTGGCAGCCATCTAGGATTGACGAAATATGGATGGCCGAGATCGAGGCGTCAGGAGCAGAATGTGGGCATGACGAGCCCGACCTTCGTGCGGTTCCAGCTCGGCGTGCAGCTCCGCCGAGCACGCGAGGAAGCCAACGTGACCACCGAGAAGGCAGCTGACACCATCGAAGTCTCGGCAAGCACCCTGCGCCGCATCGAGCAGGGCAGGGTCGGGCTGAAGGGTCCGGCACTGAACGCCCTACTGGACCTGTACGGCGTGGCCGACGCCGAGCTGCGCGAGACCCTGCTGTCGATGGCGCGGAGCGGCAAGCAACGCGGCTGGTGGGCGAAGTACGGAGACCTGCCGAACTCGTACCGGCAGTACATCGGGCTGGAGTCCGCCGCGACGACGATCCAGAACTTCGAGACGCTCGTGGTGCCTGGCCTGCTGCAGACCGTCGACTACACCCGTGCGATCGCCGCCGCCGCCGTTGAGCAGCCCACGCCGCAGGCCGTAGAGGAACGGGTCGCGGTCCGCGTGGAGCGACAGAAGCTACTCACCGAGGAGAGGCTTCGTTTGGTCACGGTCATCGACGAGGCAGTACTGCACCGCCGGATCGGCGGACCGGAGATCATGACCAACCAGCTGACAGCGCTGCTCGAAGCCCAGGACCGGTGGAACGTGATCATTCAGGTCATCCCGTTCGGCGAGGGCGCATACGCCTCGATGCTGTCGAGCTTCCACATCCTCAGCTTCGACGAAGGGCCAGGGGTGGTCTACATCGAAGGGCTGACCGGAGACCTCTACGCTGAAGGTGAGGATGTGCGCAGGTGCGCCAAGGTCTTCGACGACCTGCGGGCATCTGCCCTGTCACCCGCAGCATCGGCCGAGATGATCAAGGACCTCCGGGATAGGGAGACACCATGAAGGCACTCGACAACCAGTGGCGCACGAGCAGCCGCAGCGGCCACAACGGTGCCTGCGTGGAGGCGCGGTACGTCGACCAGGCCGCCGAGGTGCGTGACAGCAAGGACCAGGCTGGGCCGGTGCTGTCCTTCACCCCGACCCAGTGGACCGGCTTCGTCCAGGACATCAAGACCGGCAGGTTCGAAGCCTGACACCCGTCCGACCGCTGGCCCTGCAAGCGAATGCCAGCGGTGCTGCTCCGTCGATGTCTGCCTGGAGCGTTGGTGAGCGATCCGACCGCTGACGGAGGGTCGGGTTAGATTCACCCGGTGCGTCGCGGACCGGTTCTCCTGACCGCCGCAGCCGGATGCGCCGTGATCCACGTCGCTGGCGTTTTGACAGCCAGCCCGGCCTGGCGCTACGCCGAGGTGCTGGCGATCGGCCTGCTCGTCGCCTACGCCGTGGTCAGCGGGCTGCCGACGCCACGTTGGGCGGTGCCGGCTGCGCTCGCCGTACTGATGCTGGACGCCGTCCGAACGATGCCTGCCGACCGGGCCGAGGGTCATGGCTGGCAGGTGCTGCGGCCGGATACCGCCGGCGTCGACCGGCTCGCGGGCGTCGAGGCGGGCCTCGCCATCTGCTGGGCGTCGCTGACCGCGGTGGCGATACTGCTCGCGGTGTGGCACCGCCACCCCCGGCGGCGCCGGACAGCGGTCGCCACAGCACTGGCAGCCGCGGTGATCACCGGGTACACGGTGATCCGGATCTCTGCCATCTGGCTGACCTTGGCGGCGGACCACCGTGACCACCCGACCGGGGCGGACCTGGCCGGCTCGGTGATCGCCGTGAGCCTGGCGGTGCTGCCGCCGTTGGGGCTCGGGTTGGCCGCGCTGGCGCTCGCCACGGCGCTGGCCGGGCACCGCCGGTGGCTGGCCTCGGCCGGTGCGGCGTTGCTCGCCGTCACCGCGCTGCCCCATGTGGACGCGGCCATCCGAGCTGTGCCGCTGCCGCTGTACGTGGGCGACCAGCTGGCCTGGTCCGCCGCGTACGCCATCGGGTCGACGCCGTCGACGCCGTACCCGGTCGCGGCGCTCATCACGCTGCTGGAACTGGTCGCGTACCTGCTGCTCGTCACGGGCTTGACCGGTTTCCGCCCGCCGACATCCCTTGCCCGGACCGAGGCAGGCCAGTCGCGGCGGTGAGCCCTCGGGGCCACTGCCGCACTGACCGCCGGCCGGATGGCGGGCACCTATGCTCCACAAACGAAAACCGTTATCATCGCCATGCCGGTTCCCGAGCGAGGAGGCGTCGATGGCGCATGTGTTGCTGGTGGAGAGCTGGGTCGGTGCGATGGCCCACCTGCTGCCCAGGGCCGTGCTGGAGGCCGGGCACCGGTTCTCCTTCCTGACCCGCGACCTGCACCACTACCTGCGCGGCGCGCCGGCCGGAGGTGCGCATCCGCTGCTCGCCGCCCACAATGTGCTGACCGCTGAGACCAACGACCTGCCCGGACTGCTGGAGCACGCGGAACAGCTGCACCGGGCGCTGCGCTTCGACGGCGTACTCACCTCCTGCGACTACTACCTCGACACCGCCGCCCAACTTGCCGCCCACCTGCGGCTGCCGCGCGCGGACCCGGCCGCGGTACGGCGGGCGTACCGCAAGGACCTCGCCCGGGCGGCGATGGACGCCGTCGACGTGCCGCAACCCCGGTACGCGCTCGGGCAGAGCTGGTCCGATGTCGCACGGGCCGCCCGGGAGCTGGGCTTCCCGCTGGTGGTCAAACCGGTCGACCTCTGCGCCGGTATGTACGTGCGCGAAGTCGCCGACGAGGCCGGGCTGCGGACGGCGTTCGACGCCCTCACCGGTTTCCCGGTCAACGCCCGGCACCAGCCCCGGGTGCCGACGGTGCTGCTGGAGCAGCTGCTGTCCGGCCCGGAGGTGAGCGTGGAGACGGTCACCGTGGACGGGGACACGACAGTCGTCGGGGTGACCGACAAGAGCCTCGGTGGCGCCTCGGGGTTCGTCGAGACCGGACACATGTTCCCGGCGCCGCTCGACCCGGCGACCACCCGCCGGGCCGGTGCGGTGGCGGTGGCCGCGCTGGCGGCGGTCGGGCTGGACCGCGGGGTCGCCCACACCGAACTGCGGTTGACCCCGGCCGGGCCCCGGGTGGTCGAGGTCAACCCCCGGCCGGCCGGCAACCAGATCACCGAACTGGTGCGCCGGGTCACCGGCATCGACCTGCCCATGGTGTACGCGCAACTGGCGCTCGGCGAGACCCCCGACCTCACACCCGCCGACACCGGCGTACGCAGCGCGGCGATCGCGTTCGTCCTACCGCCGCGCCCCGGCGTCGTCGCCCGGGTCGACGGTACCGGGGCCTGGCAGGCGGACCCACGGGTGGTCGACTGGTCGGTGAAGCCCGCCGGCCACCGGGCCGGTGACAGCGGCAGCAACAACGACTACCTGGGCCACGTGATGGTGGTCGACACGGCCGGGGCCGACGCGCGCACCATCGCCGACGGCCTGGCCGCACAGGTACGCGTCGGGTACGTCGACGACGACGGCAACACCGACCGGCACCGGTCCGCCGCCGCGCCGGCCGGAGCGGCGGTATGACGGCGTCCACCGACGGCAGTCCGGCGACGTCCGTGTCGCCGACCCGACCGGCCGTGTCCCGATCGCCGACCCGGCCGGCGTACCGGTCCCTCGCCGCGCTGATCAACGCGGTACGGGCCGGACGCCACGGTGTGGACCCGACCCGCTGCCAGGTCAGTGTGGGGTTCGTGACCAGGCAGGGCGCGCGGCACTCGAACCGGCTCCGCAGCTACCGCAACCAGGTGCTGAGCCTGCGGGTCGACGCGGCGGTCGGCTCCTGCGCGGTCGAACCCGGCGAGCTGCCCGACGAGGTCGTCTACGACTGTGTCGGCGCCACGGTCGCCGACCTGCTCGCGCATCCGTTGCTCCCGGTGCGGGTGGCCGCACTCGACGCGTACCTGATGGCGCAGCGCCCGCACGCGGAGGCAGCCGACACGGTGGTCACCGTGCCCGCCGGCGGCTCGCTGGCCAAGTCGCAGGCCCGGGCCGCCGCCGTGGTCGACCTGCTGCCGCCGACCGGCGGCCCGGTCCTGGTCGTCGGGGTGGTGAACTCGCTGCTGGCCCGGCTCCGGGCCGCCGGCCGACAGTACCTGCCGTGCGACCTGGCCGGCGGCCGCACCGAATGGGACGAGCCGTGCCTGCCCGACGCGGCGGCGCTGCTGGACCGCTGCGACGCGATCCTCGCCTCGGGAATGACGCTCGGCAACGGCACCTTCGAGCCGCTGCTGGGCCACGCCGCCGCCGAGGGCAAGCCGTTCGTGGTGTTCGCGCAGACCGGTAGCGCGGTGCTGCCGTGGTTCCGCGGCGCCGGGCTGACGGCGGTGTCGGCCGAGCCGTACCCGTTCTTCTGGCTCGACGGCGGCCCGACGACCCTCTACCGGTACGGGGTGTCCGGGTGAGCGCGCCGCAGCTGCTGAACCTGGTGGGGCACACCCCGCTGATCTACGTCGACGCGCCGCTGCCGCACCCGCACGGCGGCTTCTGGGCGAAGGCCGAGTCCGTCGCGCCGGGCGGGATGAAGTCCCGCGCGGCAGTGGCGATGCTGGCCGGCGCGCGGCGACGCGGCGAACTCCGCGACGGCGCGCCGGTAGTGGAGTCGACCAGCGGCACCCTCGGTATCGGGCTGGTCTTCGCCGGGCAGGCTCTCGGCCACCCGGTGGTGCTGGTCGTCGACCGGGAGCTGGAGCCGTCGATGCGGGCGCTGCTGCGCGCGTACGGGGCCCGGCTGGAGGTGGTTGAGCGGCCCCACCCGACCGGTGGCTGGCAGCAGGCCCGCCGGGAACGGCTGACGCAGGTGCTGACGGCGCTGCCCGGCGCGTACTGGCCGGACCAGTACCACAACCCGGACAACGCCGCCGGGTACGCGAGCCTCGGTGACGAGATCGCCGCCCAGGTCGACGCCGTCGACGTGCTGGTGTGCAGCGTCGGCACCGGCGGGCACAGCGCCGGGCTGACCCGGGCGCTGCGCCGGCACTGGCCGCGGCTGCGGCTGATCGGCGTGGACACCATCGGTTCGACGATCTTCGGCCAGCCGGCCCGGCGGCGGGTGATGCGCGGGCTGGGCAGCAGCATCTATCCAAACAACGTGGACTATCCGGCGTTCGACGAGGTGCACTGGCTGGGCCCGGCGGAGGCGGTTGACACCTGCCGCCGGCTGGCCCGGACGGCGTTCGTCACCGGCGGATGGTCCACCGGCGCGGTCGCCAGAGTCGCCGCCTGGGTGGCCCGCACCCAGCCGGACACCCGGGTGCTGACGGTTTTTCCGGACGGACCGCACCGCTACCTTGACTCCATCTTCGACGACGGCTGGTGCGGCCGGCACGGGCTACTCGGCCCCACCCCCGGCCATCCGGTCGAGATACCGCACCCCGGTGCGGTGGAGGTCACCCGGTGGAGCCGCTGCCGGGTGGTCGGCGACCCGCTGCGCCACGAGCGGGTGCCGGCATGAAACTGTCCTGGCACCCGTACCGGCTGGTGCTGCGCGAACCGCTGCGGATCTCCCGGTCGGTGATGGCGCACCGCGAAGCGGTCCGGCTGACCGTCACGCACGACGGGCTCACCGGTCACGGCGAGGTCGTCACCAGCCGCTACTACGGACTCGACCGAGCCGCGGTCGAACGTACCTGTGCCGGCTGGACCGACCGGCTCGCCGGCTGCGTCGATCCGGCGATGCTGCGCGACGAGCTGAGCACGTTCGACGGACCCGCCGGGGTGCTCGCGGCACTGGACACCGCCGTACACGACCTGCTCGGCCAGGCCCGAGGGCTGCCGGTGCACCGGCTGCTGGCAGCGCCGGCGCCGACGCCGGTCGCCACGGCGTACACGATCGGGCTGGTGCCGGTCGCGGACGCGGCGGCGACCGCGCGGCGGCTGGTCGCCGCCGGGTTCGCGGTGCTGAAGGTAAAGGCCGGTGACGACGCCGACGTGGCCCGGGTGGCGGCGGTACGCGCCGAGGCGCCGACGGCCCGGCTGCTGCTCGACCCCAACGGCGGCTGGTCCGCCGAGCAGGCGGTACGGCGGCTCGACGCGCTCACCCCGTACCGGATCGACGCCGTCGAGCAGCCGACCCCGCCGGGGCGACCCGACCTGCTGGCCCGGGTGGCCGCCCGCACCGCGATCCCGGTCGTCGCCGACGAGGACGCCGAGCGCCTCGCCGACCTGGACCGGCTCACCGGCGCGGTCGCCGGGGTGAATGTCAAGCTGGCCAAGTGCGGTGGGATCGCCGCCGCCACCCGGATCGTCGAGGCGGCCCGGGAACGCGGCCTGGACATCATGCTCGGCTGCCTGGTCGCCAGCACGCTCGGCGTCGCACCGGCCGTGCACCTGGCCGGCCTCGCCCGCTGGGTCGACCTGGACGGGCACCTGCTGATCGCCGATGACCCGTGGACCGGGATCGGCGGCCACGACGGCGTGCTGCGCCTGGCGGAGACCCCCGGCCTCGGCGTGACGGAGGCGGTGCGGTGAGGGCGACCTGGACGACGCTGACCAGCTTTCCACCGGCGATCCGGCTGCTGGTGGTCAACCAGCTCGGGGTCAACGTCGGCTTCTACCTGCTGCTGCCCTACCTGGCCGGTTACCTGCGCGACGACATCGGCCTGTCGGCCACCCTGGTCGGCCTGGTCCTCGGGGTACGCAACCTGAGCCAGCAGGGACTGTTCCTGGTCGGCGGGTCGGCCGCCGACCGGCTCGGCGCACGCGGCGTGATCATCGCGGGCTGCGGGCTGCGGGCGGTCGGCTTCGCGGTGTTCGCGGTCGGCGGGTCGCTGCCCGCACTGCTGGCCGCCTCGGTGCTGACCGGGCTGGCCGGGGCGCTGTTCAACCCGGCGGTACGCGCCTACCTCGCCGAGGCCGCTCCCGAGCGCCGGGCCGAGGCGTTCGCCCTGTTCAACGTCTTCGCCAGCGCCGGTGCGCTACTCGGGCCGCTGCTCGGCAGCGCGCTGCTGCTGGTCGACTTCCGGGCCGCCGCGATCGGCGCGACGGCGGTGTTCGCCGCGCTGACCGTGGCGCAACTGCTGGTGCTGCCACCGCACCCGGTGACCCGAAGCGGGCAGAGCGTCGGCCGGGACTGGCGGGAGGCGCTGACCGACGGCCGGTTCCTGGCGTTCACGGTGGCGTTGAGCGCGCTGTTCGCCCTGCAGACCCAGCTGTACCTGGTGCTGCCGGTGCAGGCCGAGGCCGCCGCCGGCACCCCGCTGGCGGTGGCGGCACTCTTCGTCGTGTCCACGGTGGCCACCCTCGCCTGGCAGGTCCGGCTGACCGGGTGGCTGCGCCAGCGGAGCAGCCGTGGGGTGTCCATCGCGGCCGGGATGGTGGTGGCCGGCCTCAGCTTCCTGCTGCCGCTGCTGCCGGTGACCGGCCCGCCTCCGGTGCGGGCACTGCCGACGCTGGTCGCCGCGCTGGCGCTGGCGGTCGGGGTGATGATGGCGCAGCCGTTCGTGTTGGAGCTGGTGCCCGGCTTTGCCCGCGACGGGCTGACCGGCACCTACTTCGGGGTGTTCTACCTGGCCTCCGGGGTTGTGGCGGCACTGGCCACCACCGCCGTCGGCCGGTTCATGCAGACCGGTGGCCAGCCGGACGGGCCGGCACCGGGCGTACCCGCCGGAGCGTGGCTGCTCTGCGCGGGGCTGGGCCTGGCCTGCGGCGCCGCCGTGTGGACGCTGCACCGCCGCGGCCTGCTCGCCCCACGTACGGTGCCGGCCGCCGCTGAGAAGGCGGCCCGGTGAGCGGGCCGGTGGTCGGGGGCGGACCTGTCGTGACGGGCGGGCCGGTGGTGGCGGGCGGGCCGGTGGTGGCGGGCGGGCCGGTGGTGGCGGGCGGCAACCTGCTCACCGACAACCCGCAGCTGTACGAGGCCCAGTTTCCCGACCCGGAGCACCGGGCGGCCAGGTTCGTGGCCGACCTGGTCGACCGGTTCGCGCCCGGCCCGCCCGGCCGGCGGCTGCTCGACCTCGGCTGCGGCACCGGCCGCGACGCCGGGTACCTCGCCGACGCCGGCTTCGACGTCACCGGGTTGGACCTGTCCACCCGGATGCTGGCCTACGCCCGCCGCCGCCACCAGCGGGTCCGGTTCGTCGAAGGTGACCTGCGTACGTTCGACCTCGACCTGCGCTTCGACGTGATTACCTGCCTGGACAGTGCGCTGCTGTACTGCCACGGCAACGCCGACCTGACCGCCGCGCTGGCCAGCTGCCGCCGGCAGCTGGCCCCCGGCGGGCTGCTCATCGCCGAGATGCGCAACGGCGCGTACTTCCTCGGCAACACCGACCTGGTCGACGGGCCCAGCATCCGGTCGGTGCGCTGGCAGGGCGTCACCTACACGTCCCGTACCACCTTGTGGATCGACGCCGCGGCGCAGCTGCTGCGCCGCCGTCGGATGTGGACCTGGCCGGGTGCTGAGCAGGAACTCGTGCAGAACTCCGCGTGGCGGCTGCTCTTCCCGCAGGAACTGCGCCATTTGCTGGAGGGCGCCGGGTTCGACATCCTCGCCCTGTTCGACGCCCCCGGCCCGCGTACCGAACCGCCCTGGCGTCCCGGCGCCGAGCTGGCGACCGGCCTACGCGGCGACCGCCTGCACCTGGTCGCCCGCCGCCGCGACGACGCGGCCTGAAATCCCCGCTGAAATCCCCTCGGAAGGAAAGAACTGACATGTCGACTGTTGCCCGACTACGCCGCCGAACATTGCTCGGCGGCGGTGCCGCCGTGACCGCCGCGCTCCTCGCCGGCTGCGGCGCCGACGCCCCCGCTGGTTCCGACACCGCCGTCAACAGCGGCACGCCGAAGCGGGGTGGCCGGCTGCGGGTCGCGTTCGCCGGTGGCGGCGCCACCGAAAGCCTCGACCCGCACCTGGCGAACCTGTTCAACGAGGCGTCCCGGGCCAAGGCGATCTTCGACAAGCTCGCCGACTACGGCCCGGACGTGTCGATCCAGCCCCGGCTCGCACTGGGCTGGGAGCCCAACGCCGATCTCACCCGCTGGCGGGTGCCGCTGCGCGAGGCCACCTTCCACGACGGACGGCCGGTGCGGGCCGCCGACGTGCTGGCCAGTTACGCCCGGATCACCGACCCGGACCGGGCCTTCCGCGCCAAGGCCAGCCTGTCCCTGATCGATCTGCGGGCGAGCCGGGCCGTCGACGACCGTACGGTGGAATTCGCGCTGACCCGTCCGTTCGCCGAATTCGGCAACGTGCTCGCCGCGTTCGGCGCGTACATCGTGCCCGAGGGCAGCGAATCGTTCGACCGGCCAATCGGCTCCGGACCGTTCACGTTCAGCAGCTTCACCCCCGGTACGTCGCTGCTGCTGGCCCGGTACCCGGACTACTGGGACGGCGCCGCGCACCTCGACGAGCTGGAGTACGTGATCGCCAACGAGGAGTCGGCGCGGGTCAACGCCCTGCTCGCCGGGCAGGTCGAGTACGCGCACGACATCAGCCCCACCACGGCCCGCAGCTACGCCGCCGACGACCGGATCGCCATCACCCGGATGGCCAACAGCGGCCTGCAGGGCTTCACCATGAAGCTGGACCGGCCCCCGTTCGACAACCGGGACCTACGGGAGGCGATGTTCCTGCTCACCGACCGGCAGCAGCTGGTCGAGACGGTCCTGTCCGGCTCCGGGCAGATCGGCAACGACCTGTTCGGCAAGGGCTACCAGTACTACGCCGACGACATCCCGCAGCGCGAACCCGACCTCGACCGGGCCCGCACGCTCATCGACCGGGCCGGCGCGCGAGGGCTGCGAATCCCGCTGGACACCGCGCCGGTGGCCGCCGGGTTCGTCGAGGCGGCCAGTGTCTTCGCCGACCAGGCCCGCGCGGTCGGGCTGAACGTCGAACCGGTGCAACGCAACAAGGACACGTACTGGCGAGAGGTGCTCGACAACGGAGTGATGGCCTGCTTCCGCTCCGGTGCCATGCCGATCGAGACCCACATCTCGCAGCGGTTGCTGAGCACCTCGACGACGAACGCCACCAAGTGGACGCGGCCCGAGTTCGACGACCTCTACGCCACCGCCGTCTCCACCGCCGACGAAGCGGGCCGGCGGCAGGCGTACGGCGAGATGCAGCGGATGCTGCACGCCGAGGGCGGGCTGCTGGTGTGGGGCTTCGCCGACTTCCTCGTCGCCACCGCGCCCCGGGTCGGCGGCGTGTCCGCCGAGGCACCCGCCAACACCCTCGACTGGGCCCGGTTCGACAAGGTGTGGCTGGCTTGAGCCTGACCCGCTACACGGTTCGGCGGCTGCTGCTCGGCGTCGGGCAGGTCGCCGGCATCACCACCATCGTGTTCGTGCTCACCGAGGCGCTGCCCGGCGACGCGGCGGTGGTGATCGCCGGTGACCAGCCCGACCCGGAGCGGATTGCGCTGATCCGCGAACAGCTCGACCTCGACCAGCCACCCTGGCAGCGGTACCTCGATTGGCTCGCCGGGCTGCTACACGGAGACTTCGGCGTATCGCTGATCTCCCAACGGCCGGTCCTGGACATGATCGTCGGCAGCGCCGCAGCGACCGTACTGCTGGCCGCCGCGACGCTGCTCGTCCTCGTCCCGCTCGCGATCGGCCTCGGCATGCTCGCCGCCCGGCGCGAAGGCGGCCGGCTCGACCGCGCCATCAGCGCCGTCGCCGTCGGTCTCTACGCGGTACCGGAGTTCGCCCTGGCCATCCTGCTGGTCGCGGTCTTCGGCGTACGGCTGGGCTGGTTTCCGCCGACCGCCGTCGGCACCGGCCCCAACCTGCTCGCCCAGCCTGCCGTGCTGGTCCTGCCGCTGCTGGTGCTGCTGGCCCGACCGATCTGCTCACTCAGCCGGCTCACCCGCGCCGGCATGGTCGACGCGCTGCGCTCCGAGTACGTGGCCCACGCCCGACGCCTCGGCCTCGGTGCCCGTCGCCGGTGGCTGGCCCATGCGCTGCCCACCGCCGCCGCGCCGGTCGTGCAGCAGCTCGCCCGGACCACCGACTGGCTGCTCGGCGGCGTCATCGTCGTCGAGGCGGTCTTCGTCATCCCCGGTCTGGGCACCGCCCTGGTCGACGCGGTCGCCGCCCGGGACGTCCCCACCGTCCAGGGGCTGTGCGTGATCGTGGCGGTCACCACCGTGGTCGTCAACCTGGCCGCCGACCTGATCGCGTTCCGGCTCGCCCCGCGTATGGCCGGTGCCCGATGACCGGCCGGGCTCCAATTATCAGCCGGGCTCGGCGGACCGGCCGGGTTCCGCGCCTGCTCACCGGGGTCGTCCTGCTCGCCGTACCGCTGCTGCTCGCTCTCGCCGGTCCGGCCCTGGTCGATCTGGCCCTGGTCGGCACCGGCGCGGACCGGACCCGGCCGTTCGACCAGGCAGGGCTGCTCGGCACCGACTTCGTCGGCCGGGACGTCACCGGGCAGCTCCTGCTCGGCGGCCGGTCCGTCGTCGCGGTCGCCGCCGCCGCGACCGCCCTGGCCTACCTGATCGGCGTACCCGTCGGTCTGGTCGCCGCGCTCACCCGCCGCCGCTGGCTCGACGAGGTGCTGATGCGCCCGCTGGACCTGCTCCTCGCCGTCCCGTCGCTGCTGCTGCTCATCCTGCTCGCCGCCACCGCACCCCGGGGGCCGGTGACGCTGGTGGTAGTCGTGGCCGTCATCGCCCTGCCGGAGATCGCCCGGATCACCCGCGCCGCGGCCCTGCCGCTGGCCCACGGACCCGCGATGGAAGCGATGCGGCTCTACCGGGAGACGTGGTGGCGGCGGGCGGTCGGGTACGTCGCCCGGGGCATCCGCCGGGTCCTGCTCGCCGACGCCGGGATCCGGTTCATCGGCGCCGTCTACCTCGTCGCCACCGCCAGTTTCCTGGGCATCGGCGTCGCCCCGGACGCCGCCGACTGGGCCGTCATGGTCGACCGCAACCGCGCCGGGATCTTCCTGCAGCCGTGGGCGGTGGTGGTGCCCGCCGCGCTGCTCGTCGCGCTCGCCGTCGGGGTCAACCTGGTCACCGATCGGCTGCTGGCCGCCCGGCCGGAGGTCACGAGGTGATCCGGGTCGACGGGCTGTGCGCCGATGCCGGTGGACAGCGGCTGCTCCGCGACGTGTCGTTCACCGTGGCGGCCGGCGACATCCTCGCCGTCGTCGGCCCGTCCGGCAGCGGCAAGACCATGCTCGGGCGGGCGCTGCTCGGCGAAGCCGGACCCGGCGTCCGGCTGACCGGCGACGTCGAGATCAATGGTCGCCCGGTCAGCCCAGAGACACCGCCGGCCGGCGGCACCGTCGGCTACATTCCGCAGCAGCCGGCGGCGGCGCTGACCCCGGTACGCCGGATCGGCCCGGTGCTGCGCGAGATCGCCCGCCGGCACACCCCGACGCCGTCACGCCGGACACGGCGCGCCGCCACTTGGCAGGCGGTCCGGGCGGTGCTGGCCCGGGTCGGCCTGCCAGCCGACCGCGACCTGCTGCGGCGCTACCCGCACCAGCTCTCCGGCGGCCAGCAGCAGCGGCTGGTCATCGCGCACGCCCTGCTGGCCGGTGCCCGCGTCCTGGTCGCCGACGAACCGACCACCGGGCAGGACAGCCTCAACCGCCGCGACGTCGCCGCCGAACTGCGCAGTCTCGCCGGCTCCGGCGTCGCGGTCGTCCTGCTCACCCACGACCTGCACCTGGTCCGGGCGGTCGCCGACGGCGTCCTCATGCTCGACCGGGGCACCGTCGTCGCCTCCGGTCCACCGGACGCGGTCCTCCATGACACCCCAGCTCGACCAGCGCGGACCCCCGCCGCTGACCCGCCGGGCGGTGTCGGTCAGCTGCTGCGGGTCACCGGGCTCACCGCAGCGCACCACGGCAGCACCGTCCTGCACGACATCGACATGGTCATCGGCCCCGGACAGCGCCTCGCCCTGGTCGGCCGCTCCGGCAGCGGCAAGACCACCGTCGCCCGCTGCCTGGCCGGCCTGCACCCACCGAGCGGCGGCAGTATCGAACTCGACGGCCGCCGGCTCGCCGGCTCGATCGACCGCCGGCAGCGGGGCGACCTCACCACCGTGCAGTACGTCTTCCAGGATCCGCGGGCCAGTTTCCAGCCGTCCGCCGCCCTGCTCGACCAGGTCGCCCGCCCCGCCGTACGGCTGCACCGCCAACCGACCGTCGACGCGCTGCGGACCGCCCACGACCTGCTGCGTCAGGTCGGGATCGACGATGCTCTCGCCGCCCGCCGACCCAACCTGCTCTCCGGCGGTGAACTGCAACGCGCCGCTCTGGCCCGCGCCCTGGTGGCCCGACCCCGGCTGCTGGTCTGCGACGAGATCACGTCAGGTCTCGACCGCGTCAACCAGGACCGGATCCTCGACCTGCTCGACGAAGTGTGCCGCGCCCACCGGCTCGCGCTGCTGGTCATCACGCACGACCCGGACGTGGTCGACCGGCTCGCCGACCACGTCACCGTGCTCGACCACGGCCGGGTCGTGGAACACGGTCCCGCCGCCACCGTGCTGCGCGCCGGCCGGCAGCCGCTGACCCGCGCCCTGCTCGACCCTGACCTGACGCGACCGCGCGACCCCGACCTGCCGCGACATCTGCCGCGACCCGCAACCACGTCCAGTACCGGAGAGATGAGCACCACGTGAACGACCAGAACATCGGTCCGTACGACATCCGTACCGCCACGCCGCAGCACCTCGACGGTGCCCGCAGCGTCATGCTCGACACCTTTTACCAGGTGTTCGGCTACGGCTACCAGCCGCGGTGGCACGCCGACGTCATCGACCTCGCCGGCACCTACCTACGGCCGGAGCGGCATGCGCTGTTCGTCGCGGTCAAGGGCGACGAGGTGGTCGCCACCACCGCCGTCCGCGCCGCCGCGCCGAACAGCCCGCCGCATCCCCGCTGGCTCGTCGACCGCTACCCGGCGGCGAGCACCGCCCAACTGTTCCGGGTCTACGTACGCCCGGAACACCGCCGCAACGGGCTGGCCCGTGCACTGGTCCGACGGGCCGTCGCGTTCGCCGCCGGACACCCCGGCTACCGGGCGGTCTACCTGCACACCGACACCGGGGTCCCCGGGGCGGAGGCGTTCTGGCGGAGCGTGGCCGAGGTGGTGCACGACCCCCGCGACGGCAGCCCGCACGCCTCCCGGGTGGTGCACTTCGAGATCCCGATGCCCGTGCTGACCACCGCGTCCCGGTAGCGATCGTTCGGCAAGCCGGAGCCGTTGGTCGAGGTCACCGTGTTCGGGAAGAGCCCGCTGCCCAGGTCACCGTGACCGGGGCTGCTGCGGCCCGGCCAGCCGGACCGCTTCGACCGGGCCGTGCAGCCGCAGCGGGCCGGCGGCGTACGGCACCAGCAGGGTGTCCCGCGCCGCAGCGGCACGTCGTCGTGCTCGCCGGTGAGCCGACCTTCTCCTGTCATCCGACCAGGACGCTGAATCCCTGCTCCAGGCGGTCGCCATCGCGCAGCCGGCGGGCGGTGAAGAACTCGTCGGCGGCGTCGGGCAGCAGGTGTCGCCCACCCCGCAGGCGGTCGAGCTGCTCCGGAGTCCACCTGCTGCGGTCGACGCACTGCAGGGCCAGGTCGTAGCCGAGGCCCAGGTGGCCGTCGGCGAGGCCGAAGTCGGCGTACTCGAGCAGCACGGAGAAGTCGGTCGGTTCCTGGACCTAGACCAGCAGGACGCCGTCGCCGATGGCGTGCGGCAGGCCTGCGGGGCAGAGGATCGCGTCGCCGGCCGACACCGGGACCTTTTTGGTGGCGTCGAGCAGCTGGCCGGTCTGCTGGTCGGCCACCCAGCCGGCGAGTTCGTCGGCCGAGACGTCCCGGGCGAAACCGAGATGGACGTACGCGTCGGGACGAGCGGAGACGATCACCCAGGCCTCGGTCTTGCCGTACGGCGACGCCAGGTGCGCCGTGGCGAAGCGACGGTCCGGGTGTACGTGCAGCGGCAGTCGCTGACCGGCGTCGAGCAGCTTCACGAGTACGCCGGTGTCAGTGCGCTGCGGACCGAGCCACCAGCGTGGGTCGTCGGCGATCACGTCGGCGAGCAGGCGTCCATCGGACAGCGTGGACAACCCGGACGGGCCCAGGTCGGACCGGGTGGTCCCCAAGCCGACCCAGTCCTCGGGGCGGTCGGTCAGTGCGGCACCGTTGCGGAACCCGGCTATCCGGCCGGCACCCCGGTAGAACGTCTCCGGCTGGTTGGCGGGCAGTACGTCGACGGTCATCGGCCGTGGTCCGATCGTTGGTGCGGGGGTGGGCTGGTGGCTGATGTCGAGCTCGCCGGCGCGGATCCGCAGACCCTGGTCGTACTGGACGATCAGGTGCGGGTGCAGGGTGTCCTCGACGCCGCTGGACAGGTACGCGCCGTCCGGTGGCAGCAGCCGGCGTACGGTGTCGTCGACGCTGACCAGGTGCAGGGTCGACGGCACGCCCAGCCGGCTCATCAGGATCCCGGCCCGCACCGACGTGCCGCCCAGCGCCACCCGGTGCGGGAACCGGCTGGCGAAGTGCTCCAGCGCCGGGGCGGCGGCGACGAAATGTTCGCCGCCGCCGCCCCGGGCGACGTACCCGAGGATCGACACCACGAGATCCCGCTCGCTGGTCACCGTGACCGGCGAGGTCAGTTCCGCAGCGACGATGCCGTAGTCGGCGACCAGCTGTGCCAGGACGTCGGCGGTCAGCTTCAGTTCGTAGTCGACGCAGCCGCCGAGGCCGAGGACGACGCGGGACGGGTCCGCCATGTCAGTAGAGCGATGCCTGGCCTCGGCGTAGCTGTCGTTCCCGCCGATCGTGCCGAGCTCACCCTCCACCGACACACCGAGAACGTGCGCCGAGTCGGTCACCTTCCGGGTGATCGCGATGTTCTCCTCGAACGGCTTCAGCGACCCGTCGATCATCACCGAGGTGAGCCGAACCGGACCGCCTGCAGGATCTGCTCGTAGGTGGCGCCATGATCCGTACGTATGCAGCTCGGGGTCGCGGGTGGTGTGGCCCTGCGGCTGGTTGACGTGGGCGACGGCGCGGGGGCCGTTGATCAACATGGCAGGGTTGGTGTGACATAGTGCCGGGGTGTCCGGTTCCGACTCCCGTCCGTCGTATGACGACCTGGTGAGGTGACGGAGCAGGCCGCCGTGATCGACCAGCTCAGTGCCGACGGGGCGCTCGTACGCACCTACGGCGGAGCAGTCAATCTGTTTACAGTCTCCCGCACCGACCGCGCCGTCGACCAGCGGCTCAGCCTGCAGGAGCAGGAGAAGGAGAAGATCGCGGCACTGGCAGCAGCGCTGGTCCAGGACAGCTCGACAATCATGATCAACGTCGGGACCATGACCCTGGCGGTCGCCCGCAACCTGGGTCAGCACCGCGATCTCACCGTGGCGACGAACAACCTGCTGGTGCCCGGGGCGCTGCCGCCCACGGCGATCCGCGACATCTACGTCTTCGGCGGCGCGGTACGCACCCTGACGCTCGCCACCATCGGACCAGTGCGATTCCAGGCCACCAGCGGCGCTGAGCTGGACATCAGCTGCAATCTGGCGCTGATCGGCGTCGGCGCGGTCGATGCGGAGGTCGGCTACACGACAAGCAACCTCGCCGAAGCCGCGATGATGCAGGAGATGGTTTCTCGCGCTGGCCGAGTGGCCATCCTCGCCGACTCCTCCAAGTTCGGTCGGCGGCTCTTCGCCCAGGTCTCCGAACTGGGCAGCGCGGACTACCTGATCACCGACAACCCGCCGCCCGCCGAACTGCGGGAGGCCCTCGACGCGAACGAGGTGAAGGTCATCACCCCGCCGACCTCACCACGACAGCGAGGAGCCCGGAACACGGCCTGACGCCCCACTGGAGCCCGCAGTACGTCGGGCCACCGCCCCACTTGCGTCGCCGCCCCTACGGTGCGGGAGAATCCCCGCATGACCGAGGACTGGAAGCTACCTTCAGGTTCCAAGCTGGACACCGCTGTTCCGCACTCGGCCCGAATCTGGAACTACTGGCTCGGCGGCAAGGACCACTTCGCGGTCGACCGGGCCGCCGGCGATGAGGTGATTGCCCACATCCCGGACATCCCCATCGGAGCCAGGTCCGAACGCGCGTTCCTCAAGCGCGTGGTCAGGTTCCTTGTCGAGGACGCTGGCATCCGGCAGTGCCTCGACGTCGGCACCGGGCTGCCCTCGGCGGACAACACTCATGAGGTCGCGCAGTCCCTGGACCCACGCTGCCGGGTGGTCTACATCGACAACGACCCGCTCGTCATGGCACACGCGCGGGCGCTGCTGACCAGCACCCCGGAAGGCAGTTGCGACTACGTCGAAGCCGATCTGCGGCAGCCTGACATGATCCTCGCGTCCGCGCGGCGGACGCTCGACTTCTCGCAGCCGATCGGGCTCATGCTCCTCGGCGTCGTCAACCACATCATGGACGACGATGTGGCGTACGGCTCCGTCGCGCAACTGGTGCAGGCGATGCCCGTCGGCAGCTACCTGGTGCTCACCCACTCCACGGCGGAGATCCACGGCGAGCCGATGCTGCGCGTGATGCGGGAGACCACCGAGCGCGGCGGCACCCCGATCCGTGCCAGGACCAAGATCGAGCTCGAACGTTTCTTCGACGGGTTGGACCTGCTGGAGCCCGGCGTCGTCACATGCTCACGCTGGCGCCCCGACCCGGAGTCCGACGAACCGGAGGTCTACCTGTTCGGCGGTGTCGGCCGCATCGGCTGAGCTGGCCGTGTTGCTCCTGGCACTTCCGCATGCGCTGGGCCGTGCACACCCTTCCGCCCGGATTCTTGCCCGAATCCGGACAGCGACACGCAGTATCGGCAGGTCAGCGCGGCCGCCACTCACTGTCGTCGCCTGATCGGCAGCCGCTCGGGGGGGAGGAATCAGACGGGTCAGAACATGCCGTTGTCGTTCGCGGAGGTGCTGGGGACGACCTGCAGAACGTCCCAGTGTTCGACGATCTTGCCGTCTTCGTCGAGGCGGAAGATGTCGATGCCGGCGTAGTCGTGGTCGCCGGGCCAGGTCTGGTGGCAGTGAAGAACGACGTGGTCGGCTTCGGCGATGGCTCGCACGAACCACCGGCGCGTCATAGCGTAATCTCACCTGCGAGGTGCCCTCTCGAATTGGGTGATAGAAGCGTCAGAACTCCTATCCTTCCAGTTCAGAGGGCACTTTCTACATCCGGGGTCCCGCCGGTCCAACCTTCATCGGTGGATCGAGGCTGAGGCGGCGCGGTAGCCGCCGACGAGGGTGATCCGGGTGTCCGGCGAGCCTGCGAGGTATCACGCCACCGTGCCGGAGAATCCACCTGTGACGACGCCTTCCCTTGCGCAACATGCGATCGACTCTTCACCCTCACTGCACTACTACGTGGTCCACGACGACGCTGGCGAGCCGGACGGGTTGCTGGCCGAGGAGTTTCTGCTCGCAAAGGACTACTCCTCCGCAGGGCTGGTGAGCGCCTACTGGAGCCGGCGAGATGGCTGCTGGCGCGACGCCGCGGCCACCAGTCGGCGCCTGCGCCTCGACGCCGCGCTGCGGGCCCACCTGGTGCCCGTCGGCCGAGCGGCAGCAGCGTCGCTCTACTGGAACCTGTGTGGCGCCGAGCTACCGAATGAGGCCGCGTTGCGGGCGTGCTTCGGGGAACTTCCCGCTCAGCCGCCGCCACCGCTGCGGCTGAGCGGGCCCGAGGCCACCCTGCAGTGCCGCGAGACGCGTGGCTACCGGATCCTGTTCGTCAACGAGTTGACCCAGGACGGCCTCGATGCGCTCAGCGGTGCGTGGCAGATGCCTGTCACCGGCGACCTGGCCGATCCCGAGGTGCGCGTCCTGGGTGCGGTGCGCCGCCAGGTTTCTGGGGACGCCTTCCGCTGGGATCTGCGCCGGGTCGCCGCAGGTGCTGCCTGAGTCTGGACGTGACCTGCGATCTGGTGGGCGAGCGAGACGAGGCGGTCGGTGTGCTGCTGCGCGGCCTGACGACGCAGATGCGGCAGCAGGGGCTGGTCCCCGTCACAGTCGACCGGTTCCACTGAGCGTTTCGGCCGCGGCGTTCCCCGCCCTGACACCTCGCAGGGTAAGGCGCGCGAAAGCCCCAGGCCGGCCGCGACCGGCCGTCGCATCGTCAGGCAGCGGCGGTGACGACCGCTGTCAGGATGATGGCGCACTCGATCAGATAGGTCCCGCCGGCTGCAACTGCCACGACATCATCCGCATTCCTCTGGTCGACAAGGTCCCCAAGCCCGGCCCGGCACCGCCCGGCAGCGACCGGAGCGGCTATACAGCATGCAGCTACGAGCCCGAGGCATCCTGAACGGCTAGTTCGAGCCTCGATCTGGACCGGTACCTGGATCATGACGCCAGGATGTACGCCAAGCGGACATTCGCGCGATGTATAACGGGTCAGAGCACCCCGACGCGGCCGGCGAACTCGCGCACACCTGGAAGGCTGTGCTGCTACGAGAGAGCAGATCGGCGGTGAGTGCTGCGCCCAGGGCCGGAACCGGACCTCCTGCGGGGTATCGCTCTCGGTTTGCGGTGGTGGCGCGCTGTCCGGCGCTGGCAGGATCTTCGCCTTGCTCGTCACCCCGTCGCCTGGCCAGGCACCCATGTTCTCTACCTGCTGTTCCGGGCCAAGACCACGATCGGGAACCAGTTTTCGCTCGTGACGATATGAGTTGGCTGCTCACCTGGGAGGGGGCCGTTGTCGCGCTGTGGCTCGGTCGCGGTGCGACGGCGGTGCCGTACCTCCTGTGGATCCGCAGCCTACGCACCACGGCAGCGTCGTCGGCCACCGCCGTCGGACTGGCCGAACCGTTGACAGCCACCGCGCTCGGCATCTTCCTGCTGGATGAGGGATTCATCGTCTGGACCATCGCGGGCATGGTCGCCATCGTGGTCGGGCTGATGCTGATCAGCCGCGACAGCACCGGAGGCGTGCCGCAGCAGCGGACAAACGTCCCGGGGCTGCCGTAGCCTAGTGCAGCCCCGCATAAGTTCTTGACGGGTCATGCGGCCTTGAGTGGGCGGCCGTCGT
>NZ_JBHMIO010000053.1:0-26027 GCF_048060275.1 Micromonospora sp. LOL_015 | reverse complement strand
TCCTCGAACTCAAGTCGACCGTCAACACCATGGTCGACCAGCTCTCCTCCTTCGCCGACGAGGTCACCCGGGTCGCCCGCGAAGTCGGCACCGAGGGGGAGCTCGGCGGTCAGGCACAGGTCAAGGGCGTCTCCGGCACCTGGCGCGACCTCACCGAGAACGTCAACCAGCTGGCGTCCACCCTGACCACCCAGCTGCGGGCGATCGCGCAGGTCTCCACCTCGGTGACCCGTGGCGACATGACCCAGCACATCACCGTGCAGGCGCAGGGCGAGGTCGCCGAGCTGAAGGACAACATCAACCAGATGATCGTCACCCTGCGGGACACCACCAAGAAGAACGCCGAGCAGGGCTGGCTGGACTCGAACCTGGCGCGGATCGGTGGTCTGCTGCAGGGGCAGCGGGACCTCGGCGAGGTCTGTCGCATGATCATGAATGAGGTGACGCCGCTGGTCGACGCGCAGCTCGGCGCGTTCTTCCTCGCCGACGCCGACGACGGGGTGACCCGCCTCGGGCTCACCGCCGCGTACGGCTACGTGGCCCGGGACCACAAGATCATCTTTGGGCCGGGTGAAGGGCTGGTCGGCCAGGCCGCCGTCTCCCGCCGGACCATCCGGGTGGGCGCCGGCGCCACCGGCGCGCTCACCCTGCGGTCCGGGCTGCTCAGCATCCCGCCCCGGGACCATGTGGTGCTGCCAGTGCTGTTCGAAGGCGAGATGCTGGGGGTGATCGAGTTCGCCTCCGTCGCCGCCTTCTCCGAGCTGCACCTGGCGTTCCTGGAGCGGCTGGTCGCCACGATCGGCATCGCGGTCAACACCATCCAGGCGAACAAGCGCACCGAGGAGCTGCTCGCCCAGTCGCAGCGGCTGGCCAACGAGATGCAGGCCCAGTCGGCCGAACTGCAGCGCACCAACGCCGAACTGGAGGACAAGGCCCGCCTGCTGTCCGAACAGAAGGGCAACATCGAGACCAAGAACCGGGAGATCGAACTGGCCCGGATCGGTCTGGAGGAGAAGGCCCAGCAGCTGTCCCGGGCCTCGGCGTACAAGTCGGAGTTCCTGGCCAACATGAGCCACGAGCTGCGTACCCCGCTGAACTCGCTGCTCCTGCTGGCCCGGTTGCTGGCCGACAATCCGGACGACAACCTCACCGGCAAGCAGATCGAGTTCGCCAAGACCATCCACAGTGCCGGCTCCGATCTGCTGTCACTCATCGACGACATCCTCGACCTGTCGAAGATCGAGGCCGGCCGGATGGACGTGCAGCCGGCCGAGGTGCCGTTCGGCGAGATCCGGTCGTACGTCGAGCAGGCGTTCGCGCCGCAGGTCGACGAGAAAGGGCTGGAACTGCGCGTCGAGGTGGCACCGGACCTGCCGCCGGCGGTCGTCACCGACGCGCAGCGGCTGCAGCAGATCCTGCGCAACCTGCTCTCCAACGCGGTGAAGTTCACCGATGCCGGGTCGGTGACGCTGCAGATCGCCTCCGCCCCGCCGGACCTGACCTTCGAACAACCCGCACTGTCCACCGCCGACCAGGTAGTCGCCTTCACGGTGATCGACACCGGAATCGGCATCTCCGACGACAAGCTCTCGCTGATCTTCGAGGCGTTCCAGCAGGCGGACGGAACGACCAGCAGACGCTACGGCGGCACCGGCCTCGGCCTGTCGATCAGTCGCGACCTGGCCCGGCTGATCGGCGGCGCGATCTCCGTCTCGTCGGTGCCGGGCGAAGGATCCACCTTCACGCTGTACGTTCCCGACGTGCTCAACACCGACGCGGTGCTGCCGCCGGCACCGTTGCCGGCCGCGGCGCCGATCCGCACCGCGCTGCCACCGCTGACCCGGCCGATCGAGGTGGACCGCCCCGAACCGCCGACCACCCGGCGGCTGGACGGGGCCACCGTACTGATCATCGACGACGACGTTCGCAACGTCTTCGCGCTGACCAGCGCGCTGGAGCTGCACGGGATGACCGTGATCTACGCGGACAACGGGGTCGACGGCGTACGTAAACTCGCCGAACGCCCCGAAGTGAACATCGTGCTGATGGACGCGATGATGCCGGACCAGGACGGTTACGAGACGACCCGGATCATCCGCCGCAATGAACGCTTCGCGGACCTGCCGGTGGTCTTCCTGACCGCCAAGGCGATGCCGGGTGACCGGGAGTCCGCGCTGCAGGCCGGGGCGACGGACTACATCACCAAACCGGTCGACCTGGACGAACTGATCACCCTGATGGTGACCTGGATCAACGCGGCTGAGGAGTTGAACTCGTGACTGCCGGATCGGCGAAGGTACTGCTGGTGGACGACCGGCGGGACAACCTGCTCGCCCTGGAGGCGATCCTGCAGGGGATGCCGGTGCAGGCCGTGGCGGTGGAGAGCGGCGAGGACGCGCTGAAGAAGCTGCTGGTGGACGACTTCGCGGTGATCCTGCTGGACGCGCAGATGCCGGAGATGGACGGATTTGAGACGGCCAACCACATCAAGCGTCGCGAACGCACCCGGCACGTACCGATCCTGTTCCTGACCGCCGCGGACCGCGATGCCCAACTCGCCCTGCGCGGGTACGCCGTCGGCGCGGTCGACTACCTGATCAAGCCCTTCGACCCATGGGTGCTGCGGGCCAAGGTCGGCGTCTTCGTCGACCTCTGGGTGAAGAACCGCCAACTCGCCACCCAGGCGGACCTGGTCCGGCAGCGGGACGAACAGGTACGGCAACTGCGTGCGGCGATCGACCGGGCAGCCGCCCGGCTGCGCGACGACGAGGTGAATCCGGCCGAGGTCGCCGACGAGTTGGAGACGGCCCGCTGGGGCGGCTGACCGCAGCGCCGGGCTGGCCGCCCCCGGCTGACCGCGACGCCGGGTCAGCCGGCCCGGGTCAGCCGGCGCCGTTACGGATGGTGAGCGCCGACCGCAGCCCGGTGATGTTCAACACCCGGTGCAGGAACTCGCCGACGTTGGTGAGCAGCAGCAGACTCTGCGCGTGGCTGGCCTTGCGGGTGAGCACCACCAGGGTGCCCAGCCCCTGCGAGTCGCAGAAGGTGACACCGGCCATGTCCAGCACGATCCGGGCCGGCGCGTCACCGAGCAGATCGTTGACGGTGGTGGACAACTGGGCGGCGGTGAGCATGTCGATCTCACCGACGAGGCGTAGTACAGCCTCGTCGGGAGTGCGCCGCAACGCGATCGACAACTCCGCCCGTTCCACCCGGCCAGCGTATCGCGACAGCGCGAACCCGGCCCTGGTACGGCGGTCGCCGCAACCCGGCCGCTGGGCAGGGTCGGATGTGCGGTCGCCTGGTGACGCTGCCACAATGGCAGAGCCGTGACTGCCACCGAAACTGCCGGCGCCTGCCCCTACCCGGCGCACGCGCCCGCATCCCAGGCCCTGTTCGACCGCGCCACCAAGATCATCCCTGGCGGGGTCAACTCGCCCGTGCGCGCCTTCCGGGCGGTCGGCGGGACACCCAGGTTCATGGCCCGGGGGTCCGGCCCGTGGCTGTTCGACGCCGACGACCGACGTTACCTCGACCTGGTCTGCTCCTGGGGACCGCTGATCCTCGGCCACGCCCACCCCGAGGTGGTCGCCGCGCTCAGCGCAGCCGCCGCGCACGGCACCAGCTTCGGTACGCCGACGCCCGGCGAGGTGGAGCTGGCCGCCGAGATCGTCGACCGTACCCCGGTCGACCAGCTCCGGCTGGTCAACTCCGGCACCGAGGCGACGATGTCGACGATCCGGCTGGCCCGGGGGCACACCGGTCGGCCCCGGATCGTCAAGTTCGCCGGCTGCTACCACGGCCACGTCGACGCACTGCTCGCCGCCGCCGGTAGCGGGGTGGCCACCCTCGGGCTGCCCGACTCGCCCGGGGTGACCGGTGCCGCCGCCAGCGAGACGATCGTGCTGCCCTACAACGACGTGGCGGCGGTGGAGGCGACCTTCGCCGAGCACGGCGACCAGATCGCCGCGATCATCACCGAAGCGGCCGCCGGCAACATGGGTGTGGTGCCGCCGGCCCCCGGCTTCAACGCCGCGCTGGCCCGGATCGCCCACGCGCACGGCGCGCTACTGATCGTCGACGAGGTGATGACCGGGTTCCGGGTCGCCCGGGGCGGCTGGGCCGAGCTGGAGCCGGTCGACGCCGACCTCTACACGTACGGCAAGGTGATGGGTGGCGGTCTGCCGGCCGCAGCGTTCGGTGGCCGGGCCGAGATCATGCGGCAGTTGGCCCCGGCCGGCCCGGTCTACCAGGCCGGCACGCTCTCCGGGAACCCACTGGCCTGCGCCGCCGGGCTGGCCACGCTCCGGCTGGCCGACACCGACCTGTACCGGCGGCTGGCCGACACCGCGACCCGGGTCGCCGAGCTGGCCACCGGGGCGCTCACCGCCGCCGGAGTGCCGCACCAGCTCTCCACCGCCGGCACCATGTTCTCCATCTTCTTCACCGACGCCGAGGTCACCGACTACGCTGGCGCCCGCCGGCAGGACGTCGACGCGTACCGCGCCTTCTTCCACGCGATGCTCGCGCACGGCGTCTACCTGCCCCCCAGTGCGTTCGAGGCATGGTTCGTCTCGGCGGCGATCGACGACGCCGCCCTGGAGCAGCTCGCGGCGGCGCTGCCGGCCGGGGCCGCAGCAGCGGCTGCGGCGGCGGACGGCGCGCTGCGGGCACCGACGCTGGGGGACAACGGATGAAACGGACGGTCGTCCACGTACTGCGGCACGGCGAGGTCCACAACCCGGAGAAGATTCTGTACGGCCGACTGCCCGGTTTCCGGCTCTCCGAACTCGGCGTGCAGATGGCCAAGGCGGCCAGCCAGGCCCTCGCCGACCGGGACGTGGTGCACGTGGTCGCCAGTCCGTTGGAACGCGCCCAGGAGACCGCCGAGCCGATCGCGGCCCAGTTCCGGTTGCCGGTCTCGGTCGACGAACGGCTGATCGAGTCGGCAAACTGGTTCGAGGGCCGGCGGGTCTCCCCCGGCGACGGGTCGTTCCGTGACCCGCGTAACTGGTGGGTGCTGCGCGATCCGGTCACCCCGTCGTGGGGCGAGGCCTACACCGCTATCGCCGAGCGGATGTTCGCTGCGGTGCACGCCGCCCGGGTCGCCGCCGAGGGCCACGAGGCGGTCTGCGTCTCCCACCAGCTGCCGATCTGGACGCTGCGCCGCTACCTGGAACGCAAGCGGCTCTGGCACGACCCGCGCCGCCGGCAGTGCGGCCTGGCCAGCCTGACCGCGATCCACTTCGAGGACGCGAAGGTGGTCGGCATCGGCTACTCCGAGCCGGCCGCCCACCTGATCGCCATGTCGCCGTCGGCGCGGACGGCCAAGGGGGCCTGAGATGCGGTCGGCACGTCGTGGGCTGATCGCGCCTGGCTGTCGGCCTGCCGCCCGGCTCGCCCGGTCTGCCGTGCTTCTCGCCGGTACGCTGGCCGCCGCGCTCGTTCTGACCGGCTGCGCGGCCAGCGGCTGGGCGACCGACTGCGAGACCGACCCGCAGGGCGTGATCCGGTGCACCGGTGACGACCGGCCGGCAGCGCCGGAGCTGGAGGCCGAGCTGCTCGACGGCTCCGCGTTCGATCCGGCGGCGTACCGGGGCCAGGTCCTGGTGGTCAACTTCTGGGGCTCCTGGTGCCCGCCCTGCCGGGCCGAGGCCGCCGACCTGGAGGCCACCTACCAGGCGACCCGGGACCGGGGGGTGCGGTTCCTCGGCATCAACGTCCGCGACGAACGAGACAAGGCCCGCGCCTTCGAGGCGGGCCGGGTGACGTACCCGAGCCTGTTCGACCCGGCAAGCCGGCTCGCCCTGGATTTCAACATCCCGCCGAACAGCATCCCCGCGACGATGATCATCGACCGGAGCGGCCGGATCGCCACCGTCGTCCGCGCCGAGATCCGCCAGGACGACCTGCAGCCGCTGGTCGAACAGGTCGCCGCCGAGGCGACCGGCGACGATGCCGAGGCGACCGGCGGCGGCGCCGGCGCCGAGCCGGACCCGGCCGATGGGTGAGACGTTCGCCGAGATCGCCCGGGGCGGTCCGGTGCTGCTGGCTCTCGGCCTGGCCGCGCTGGCCGGGCTGGTCAGTTTCCTCTCCCCGTGCATCCTGCCGCTCGCCCCCGGCTACCTGTCGTACGTCACCGGACTGGCCGGCTCCGACCTCGACGCCACCGGCGGCCGCAGCGGCAGCGCTGCCAGCGCGAGTGCTGGCAGTTCCTTCGGCGGCCGGCACGGCCGGGTGCTGGCCGGGACCCTGCTGTTCATCAGTGGCTTCACCGTGGTCTTCACCCTCACCGCGATCCTGATGGCCAGCGTCGGCCGCCACCTGTTCGTCTACCAGCGGCCGGTGGAGATCGGCGTCGGGCTGCTGATCGTCCTGTTCGGGCTGGCCTTCCTCGGTCTGGTGCCGGGCCTGCAACGCGAGGTGCGGGTACGCCGGCTGCCGGAGGCCGGCCTGGTCGGCGCCCCGGTGTTCGGCGCGGTCTTCGCGCTGTCCTGGACGCCGTGCGTCGGCCCCACCCTCGGCGCGGTGATGGGGATGGCGACGGTCAGTGGCCAGACCGATCGGGCGGTCGCGCTCGCCGTGGCGTACTGCCTCGGGCTCGGTCTGCCGTTCGTCGTCTTCGGTCTGGCGTTCCGCCGGCTGCTCGGCGTGTTCACGGTGATCCGGCGCAACAGCCGCTGGGTCACCCGGGTCGGCGGGGCGATGCTGATCCTGGTCGGGTCGGCGCTGGTCACCGGCGCCTGGACCGACTTCGTCATCTGGTTCCAGGCCACCGTGGGGGCCGGCGAGGTCGGCATCTGATGTCCCGGCCGAATCCGGCGCTGGCCCTGCTGCGCAACTCGTGGCGGCAGCTGACCAGCATGCGGACCGCGTTGATCCTGCTCTTCCTGCTGGCGGTGGCGGCGATCCCCGGCTCGCTGCTGCCGCAACGCGACGTCAACATCGAAAACGTCGACGCGTACTTCGCGGCGAACCCGCGGCTGGCCCCGGTGCTGGACCGGCTCGGCATGTTCGACGTGTTCGCCTCGACCTGGTTCGCGGCGATCTACCTGCTGCTGTTCACCTCCCTGGTCGGCTGCATCGTGCCCCGGCTGCGCGAGCATGTACGGGCGTTGCGGGCCGCGCCGCCGGCCGCCCCGCGCCGGCTCGACCGGTTACCGCAGCACGCCCGCTGGACCACCGCCGGCGACACCACGGCCGGCGACGCACCCGCCGCCGCGCGGGACGCGATCGCCACCGAACTGCGCCGCCGCCGCTGGCGGGTCACCGTCACCGACGACAGTGTCGCCGCCGAGAAGGGCCACCTGAAGGAAACCGGCAACCTGGTCTTCCACCTGTCGCTGATCGGCATCCTGCTCGGGGTCGCCGTCGGGAGCTGGTTCGGCTGGAACGGCAACCGGCTGCTGGTCGCCGGGCCGGACACCGCGTTCTGCAACACCGTGCAGCAGTACGACGAGTACCGACTCGGCCCCCGGATCTCCGACGGTGACCTGCCCCGGTTCTGTCTGGAGCTGACCGACTTCACCGCCACCTTCCTGGAGACCGGACAGCCGGACAGCTACTCCGCCGAGGTAGAGGTCGACGCCGACGGCGGGGCCGCCCGGACCGAGGCGTTCTCGGTGAACTCCCCACTGCGCCTCGACGGCGCCAACGTCTACCTGCTCGGGCACGGCTACGTGCCGGTGCTGCGCTACACCGACCGCTACGGACAATCGCAGACCGTCTCCGCACCGTTCCTGGCCGTCGACGGGATGCTGACCAGCGAAGGCGTCGCCAGCTTCCCGGACGCCAACGTCGACCCGGCGAACGGCGAACGGGATCCGCAGCTGCAGGTGGCCTTCGAAGGGCTCTTCCTGCCGTCCGCCCCGCAGCAGCCGCCGTACGTCCGCTCCACTCACCCGGAGCTGCGCGACCCGGCGGTGATGCTGTGGGCGTACCGGGGCAACCTCGGCCTGGACGCCGGCATCCCCGGCTCGGTCTACCAGATCGACCAGCGGCAGGTGGAGGCCGGCAGGCTGCTACCGGTCGGTGATCCGCAGCTGCTGCGGGTCGGCGAGACCATGACCCTGGACGACGGCACCACCATCGAGTTTCTCGACATTTCGCAGTACGTGACCCTGTCGGTCCGGCACGATCCCGGCAGCGGCCTGCTGCTGGCCAGCTCGGCGGCGCTGCTGCTCGGGCTGATGCCGGCACTGTTCGGCCGGCGACGCCGGGTGTGGTTCCGGGTCACACCGACCGGCCCCGACGCAGCGTCAACGACGCCCGGTAGTAGCTTGATCGAAGCCGGTGGGCTGCCGCGCACCGACCACCCCGGGTTCGGCGACGAGTTCCGGGAGCTCATCCGGGCACTCGGCGGCGACGCCGGGCCACGGGAAGGACCGCACTGATGTCAGCACTGTCGGATCAACTCCTGGTGGTGGCGATCTTCGCGTATCTGCTCGCGATGATCTGCCACGCGGTCGAAGCCGGGTTCGGCACCCGGCGTACCGCCGCCGCGACGGTGCCCGACCGCGAACTCGCCGCCGTCGCGGCCGCCGGGACCGACGGCGGACCCACTCAGCCGGCGCCTGGATCCGACCTGACCGGTCCGGCCGTCTACAAGACCACGGGTACGGGCGGCGAGCGGACCGGCTGGCCGGCGGTCGGACTCGCCGGCTGGTTCGCCGTCGGCGCCACCGTGCTGGGTGCCCTGTTCCACCTGGCCTGTCTGGTCACCCGGGGGGTCGCCGCCGAGCGGCTGCCGTGGGGCAACATGTACGAGTACGTGCTGGCGATCACCTTCGTCGGGGTGGCCGCCTGGCTGGTGCTGGTCCACCGCCGGCCGTCGCTGCGGCTGCTCGGCCTGTTCGTCGCGCTCGTCATGGTCGCCCTGCTCGGCCTGGCCGGCCTGGTGTTCTACACCCCGATCACACCGCTGGTGCCGGCCCTGCAGTCCTACTGGTACGCCATCCACGTCTCCACGATCATGGCGTCGTCCGGACTGCTGCTGCTCGGGTCGATCCCGGCCGCCATGTTCCTGCTCCGGTCCGGCTACGAGCAGGGGCGGCGAGGCTTCCCCTACCTGCTGGCCAAGCGGGTGCCGGCGGCGGTGTCGCTGGAACGGCTCACCTTCGGGCTGCACGCCATCGGCTTCCCGGTGTTCACCTTCGCGGTGATCGCCGGGGCGATCTGGGCCGAACACGCCTGGTCGCGGCCGTGGGCCTGGGACCCGAAGGAAACCTGGGCGTTCATCTCCTGGGTGATCTACGCCGGCTACCTGCACGCCCGGGCGACCCCGAGCGTACGGCGGACCACGGTCACCTGGATCGCGATCCTCGGCTTCCTCACCATGCTGATGAACCTGTTCGGGGTCAACTACTTCTTCGAGAGCCTGCACTCCTACGCCTGACCGGCACCGGCCGAGTCCGGACGCGGCGCGAATCACCGCCCCGGGTGGTGGCAGCGGCCACCGGGTAGGCCAGACTTGGCGGCATGGCGGCTCCAGGTTTCCCGTACCAGGATCTGAAGGACTTCGTCGCGGCGCTGGAGACGGCCGGCGAGCTGCGGCGGGTCGACGTACCGGTGGATCCGACGCTGGAGATCAGCGAAGTCGTCACCCGGACCGTGCGGGCCGGCGGCCCGGCGCTGCTGTTCGACCGGCCCACCCGGGGCGAGATGCCGGTGGCGATCAACCTGTTCGGCACCGAACGGCGCACCGCGATGGCGCTCGGCGTCGAGAACCTGAACGAGATCGGCGACCGGATCGGTGCGATGATCAAGCCCGACCTACCGGTCGGCTGGTCGGGCATCCGCGACGGACTCGGCAAGGTCATGCAGCTCACCTCGCTGCCGCCGCGCAAGGTCAGGACCGCGCCCTGCCAGGAGGTCGTCTACACCGGCGCGGACGTCGACCTGAACCGGCTGCCCGGGCTGCAGGTCTGGCCCGGCGACGGCGGCATCTTCCACAACTACGGGCTGACCCACACCAAGCACCCGGAGACCGGCAAGCGCAACCTGGGCCTCTACCGGCTGCAGCAGCACTCGCCGACCACGCTCGGCATGCACTGGCAGATCCACAAGGACTCGACTGCCCATCACGCGGTCGCCGAGCGGCGCGGCGAGCGGCTTCCGGTGGCGGTGGCGATCGGCTGCGACCCGGTGGTCAGCTACTCGGCGTCAGCGCCACTGCCCGGCGACATCGACGAATACCTGTTCGCCGGGTTCCTGCGCGGCCAGCGGGTCGAGATGGTCGACTGCAGGACCGTGCCGTTGCAGGTGCCGGCGCACGCCCAGATCGTGCTGGAGGGCTACCTGGAGCCGGGCGAGCGGCTGCCGGAGGGCCCGTTCGGCGACCACACCGGCTTCTACACCCCGGTCGAACCGTTCCCGGTGCTGCACATCGAATGCATGACCACCCAGCGCGACCCGCTCTACCACTCGATCATCACCTCGAAGCCGCCGCAGGAGGACCACGGGCTCGGCAAGGCCACCGAACGGATCTTCCTGCCGCTGCTGCGGATGCTGATCCCGGACATCGTCGACTACGACCTGCCGGCCGCCGGGGTGTTCCACAACTGCGTGATCGTGTCGATCCGCAAGCGCTACCCGAAGCACGCCCAGAAGATCATGTCGGCGATCTGGGGGGCCCACCTGCTGTCGCTGTCGAAGCTGATCGTCGTGGTCGACGACGACTGCGACGTGCACGACTACCACGAGGTCGCGTTCCGCGCCTTCGGCAACGTCGACTACGCCCGCGACCTGCTGCTCACCGAAGGTCCGGTGGACCACCTCGACCACTCGTCGTACCAGCAGTTCTGGGGTGGCAAGGCCGGCGTCGACGCGACCCGCAAACTGCCCACCGAGGGCTACACCCGGGGCTGGCCGCAGGAGATGACCATGTCACCGGAGATCGTCTCGCTGGTGGACAAGCGCTGGCGGGAGTACGGGATCTCGTGAGCGCCGCAGCCACCGCCGGGCCGACCGGCGCGCCCGCCGCCCCGGTCGGCAAGATCCGAGCCTTCCTGCGGCTCGTCGCGATCGAGCACTCCGTCTTCGCGCTGCCGTTCGCGTACCTGTCCGCGCTGACCGTGATGGCCCGCCTGGACGGCGGCGTCCGCTGGCTCGACCTGCTGCTGATCACCGTCGCGATGGTCGGGGCCCGGACGTTCGCCATGGCCGCGAACCGGATCATCGACCGGCACATCGACGCACGCAATCCGCGTACCGCGGGGCGGGAACTGGTGACCGGGGCGGTGAGCGTCCGGACGGCCTGGACCGGCGCGGTGGTCGCGCTGGTGGTCTTCCTCGGCGCCGCCGCCGCGCTGAACCCGCTCTGCCTCGCGCTCGCCCCGCTGGCGGCGGTCCCACTGGTGGTCTACCCGTACGCCAAGCGGTTCACCGACTGGCCGCACGCGGTGCTCGGGCTGGCCCAGCTGATCGGCCCGGTCGGTGCCTGGCTGGCGGTCACCGGCACCTCCGCCGGTGCCGGGCCGGCGATCCTGCTCGGCGCGGCGGTCGGGCTGTGGATCGGCGGGTTCGACCTGATCTACGCCTGCCAGGACGCCGAGGTCGACCGTGAGATCGGGGTACGCAGCGTGCCCGCCCGGTACGGTCGACGCTTCGCGCTGCACGCCTCGACGGTGGCGCACCTGGTGACGTTCGCCCTGTTCGGGTGGTTCGGCGTGCTGGTCGGCTTCGGCTGGCCGTGGTGGATCGGGCTGGCGTTGACCGCGGTGGCGTTCGGCTACCAGCATCTGGTGGTGACGCCGACCGACCTGTCCCGGGTCAACCGGGCGTTCTTCACCGCCAACGGCTTCGTCGGCATCGCGTTGTTCGCGTTCGCCCTGGTCGACCTGGTGGTACGGCTCGGCCTGCGCTGACCGTTGACCGCCCCGGCCGTCAGCGCCGCTGCCGGTAGCGGGCGCTCTCGAACGACCAGTCGATGGTGCCGCGCACGGCGTACCCGACCCCGGCCAGCAGGCCGTGCGCCGCCCGGTCGTGGTCCGGCCCGAACGGCGGCACCTCGGCTTGGCGTGCGCCGAACGCCGCCATCTCGGCCCGCCACCGGTGCGCGACGATGACCAGCGCGTCGCCGATCGGCACCCGTCGCGTCTCGGCGACCGCCACCACCAGGTTGTGACCGCCGGCGGTGGTCAGGTCGCGGGACAGTGAGAAGAGGTCGTTGTACCAGGAGAGCAGGTCGTTGCCGGCGACTCGGACATCGCGCACCCGGGGGTGGTGGAAGACGGCGTCCGGCACCAGGTCGCCGGTCGCGTACTCGATCAAGGTGTACGCCACGTGCGCCGCCGATGTCGCCCGACGCAGCTCTATGTACTCGTCCAGGCCGGGCCGGTGACCAGTTGCCTTGTTCACCGCCTCGCGTACCGCTCCGTCGAGGTGCTCCGCCACCGCCTCGATGAACCGCCGGCACCACCAGTCGGGCATCGACTGACGCACGACCCGCCATGGACCGACCAGCATTCGGCGCAGCGGCCCGGCAAACGCCTGATCGGGACGCGGCTCGGGGTCGAGACGCGGCTCGGGGTTCGCGCCCAGCACCGTCAGCACCTCGTCGGCGAGTCGGCGCAACCTCCCCTCCTGCGGCTCCGCGACCCCGTCGAACTCGTCGTCGAGCAGGAAGAACCAGGCGAACATGGCGGCCAGCACACGCAGCCGGCCCACCGGCACGCTCGGATAGAGCCGGGCGGCGTACCGCCCGATTCGGGCCCCGGCGAGCCGACGGTGGGTGGCGGTGCCCGGCGGCAGGCCGCACCGCTGCAGCCAGCCGGGCAGCCAGGAGTCGGCCTGCGCCGCGTACGGGGACAGCACTGTGGGCAGCGGGCACGCGGCGCGCAGCTCCACGAGCAGCTCGCCGAGCAGTTCGGCGGCCGGCTCGTCGAGGCAGGAAGAGCCGTACGGGATGTCGGGGCGGGGCGGCGACGGGGTGAATTTGCGGGAGTCCATGGGCTGCCTGCGAAGTTGCTGCCAATGTGTCCGTAAGGCGGGTCGTCTTACCCTATGGGGTGACCGGGCACCGGCGACAGCCCGCGACCAGCCACGCGAACAGGGATCTCGATGAGAAGACCATGGGTGATCGGCGTCTCCGGGGCGTCCGGTACGCCGTACCCGGCCGCGGTGCTCCGCGCACTGCTCGACGCCGGCCATCCGGTCGACCTGGTGGTGTCCCGCGCGGCCCGGCTCACCCTGCTCGACGAGACGGGCGCGCCGCTGCGGGACAGCCACTGGCGCGCCGACCTGGCCCGCTGGCTCGGCCGTGGGCTGGACGACGCGGACGTACGGTTCTGGCCGGCGGGTGATCTCGCCGCCGGGCCGAGCAGCGGCTCGTACCAGGTACGCGGGATGGTGGTCGTACCGGCCAGCACGGCCGCCTGCGCCGGCATCGCCATCGGGCTGTCCAAGGATCTGTTGCAGCGGGCCGCCGAGGTCAACCTCAAGGAACGGCGGCCGGTCGTGCTGGTCCCCCGGGAGACCCCGGTGACCCGCAGTCACCTGGAGCACCTGCTCGCCCTGCATGATGCGGGGGCGGTGGTGCTGCCGGCCAGTCCGGGCTTCTATGGTGCGGGTGCCGACGCCACCGCCGCCCAGTTGGTCGATTTCGTCGCCGGCAAGGTGCTGGACGCGCTCGGCGTACCGCATGACCTGTTCCGGCGGTGGTCCGGCGAGTTGGGCGCGGACCGGCCGTGACCACCGGCTCAGTACGGCCGGCGTCAGTACGGCCCGGCTGCTCCTGATCCGTTCTCGGTGTGCCGGGGCCGAGTGGTCTCCGCGCTTTCCGCCTGCATCTCCTCCAGCACGCCTTCGCCTTCGAGTAGCGCACGCACCTCGGACTCCCGGAACCGACGATGGCCTCCGGGAGTTCGGATACTGCCGATCCGGCCGGCCGCTGCCCATCGTGTGACGGTCTTCGGGTCGACACGGAACAGCGCGGCCACCTCGCCCGGCGTCAGCAGACGATCTCCAGTGTCCACGGTCCCCTCCTCGCGTCCACGACGGCTCTGGCGTGGCCAGTCAGCCCCCCGATGGACCGTGTGCCAGATGCCGTAGTGCCAGACGTACGGCCATTAGAGCACCGGCCGACCGCCGTGTCCGGGAAATGAGCAAAGCTACCCGACTGGGCAGTTGCCCGGTAGGATTTGCGCCCTATATTGTAATTCACCCCAGCTCGTCGACCAGCGGGCCACCCGGGCGGGCGACAGGCACTAGGGTCTACATCCCGTGGACGCCATCGACCTCCGGCTCGTCGATCTGCTGCGCGGCAACGCGCGGCTCTCCTACGCCGAACTCGCCCGCCAGGTCGGACTCTCCGCCCCCGCCGTACACGAACGGATCGGCAAGCTCGAAACCTCCGGCGTGCTGCGCGGCTACCGGGCCGACGCACAGCCGGAATCGGTCGGGCTCGGCGTCACCGCCCTGATCGGACTGGTCGAAGACTCAGGTGCCGACACCGAGGCGGTGCTCGACGCGCTGCGCAACATGCCGGAGATCGAATCCTGCTACTTCATGGCCGGCACCGAGTCGTTTCTCTGCCTCGCCCGGGTCGGCACCATCGCCGAGCTGGAACAGCTCATCATGCGGCTGAACCGGACACCGGGCATCGCCAACACCCGGACCAGCGTCACGCTGTCCACCAAATGGGAGAACCGGCCCCGCCCCCTGACCGGGTGATTCGACAACATCACTTGTTACCGTCTGCGAATGAACGAACTGGACCGGTACGACGACGCCGGCCGGGCCTGGGTGACCGACGCGATCGCCAAGGTCGAGGCGGACGCCAACCGGTCCGCCGACACCCACCTGCTGCCGTTCCCACTCCCCCCGTCCTGGGGCATCGACCTCTACCTCAAGGACGAGTCGGTGCACCCGACCGGCTCGCTCAAGCACCGGCTGGCCCGCTCGTTGTTCCTCTACGGCCTGTGCAACGGGTGGATCGGTCCGCAGACCACGATCGTCGAGGCGTCGTCCGGCTCCACCGCCATCTCCGAGGCGTACTTCGCCCGGATGCTCGGCCTGCCGTTCGTCGCGGTGATGCCCGCCGGCACCTCGGCCGAGAAGATCGCCCAGATCGAGTTCCACGGTGCCCGCCCCCACCTGGTCCGCGACCCGGCCGCTGTAGTGATCGAGGCACGGTGGCTCGCCGAAGACCTCGGCGGGCACTTCATGGACCAGTTCACCTACGCCGAACGGGCCACCGACTGGCGGGGCAACAACAACATCGCCGAGTCGATCTTCGCCCAGCTCGCGCTGGAACAGCACCCGGTCCCGCACTGGATCGTGGTCGGTGCCGGCACCGGCGGCACCAGCGCCACCGTCGGCCGGTACGTCCGCTACCAGCGGCACCGCACCAAGATCTGCGTCGTCGACCCGGAAAACTCCGCTTTCTACCCGGCATGGTGCAGCGGTGACTGGTCGACCTCGACCGGCCGGGGGTCGATGATCGAGGGGATCGGTCGGCCGACCGTCGAAGCGTCCTTCCAGCCGTCCGTGGTGGACCGGATGATCCAGGTCCCGGACGCCGCCTCACTGGCCGCCATGCGTATCGCCAGCGACCTGCTGGGTCGGCGGGTCGGCGGGTCGACCGGCACCAACCTGTGGGGCGCGTTCGCGCTGATCGCGCAGATGCGGGCCGCCGGCGAGCAGGGCTCGGTGGTGACGCTGCTGTGCGACAGCGGCGAACGGTACGCCGCAAGCTACTACTCGGCCGACTGGCTGACCCGGCACGGGCTCGATCTGACCCCGTACCAAGCCGTGGCCGAACACTTCCTGCGTACCGGCGAATGGCCGACCGACGTGCGTTAATCGGGATCAGGCGCGCTGCGCGAGCCCCGGGTAGTGCAGCACGAACCCGTCCGGATCCACCGTCACGTCGGCAGTGAAGCTGTCGCTGCGGTACCGGACCCGGTCAGCGCCGAGCACCGTGTAGGTCTGCTCCATCGGCATCACCTCCAGGCTCGGCACCCGGACCCAGGCCGCGACCAGCCGGTGCTCCTGCCCGGCCGGCTGCTCCGACAACCGCAACCGGCGGATCGGCAGGGTGTTGAACAGCGGCGCCGCGTCCAGATCGACGTCGAGGGCCGCGTCGAGCCGGCCCGGTTCCTCGGTGCCGGGCAGGCCGACCGGGCTGCGCCCGGCCGCCCGCAAAGCACGGTCCAGGTCACCCTGTTCGGCGGTGCTCACCCGCCACCGGCCAAGCGCCCGTTCCATCCGTACGGTCCGCAGCCAGCCGGCACCCTCGACAGTGACGGTGAGCCGGACGGCGGCCCACTGTTCGTCGGTGGCGAGTTCGTAGTGGCAGCTGTACGGCAGCGGCGCCGCCGCCACCGCCACCCCGCGAGCGGTCAGCCCGCGCTGGTCGTCGAAGAGGACCTGATCGGCACCGCCGGTGTCCGTCCGCGTCCAGACGATCGATTTCGGCAACGTCGGCATGTTCCCGACCGTACCGGCCCGACGAGCCGCTGCGGAGCGGGTCGCCGGCGCCGGTCACGCACGCGGGTCAGTAGCTGCGGCTCGGCCGCCGGTCGGTGAAGCGCCGGTCACCACCGCCGCGCCGTCGGTCACCACCGGCCCGGTCGGCACCGCCCCGGGCACCCCGCTCGCCGTCGCCTCGGAAGCGGTCAGCCCCGTCCGCCCGGGAGCGGTCGCCCCGCCCCCGGAAGCGGTCGGGGCGGTCCGGCCGGAACCGGTCCCCCCGCGCGCGAGACTGCCGGGGCGGCTCCGGCTCGTTCACGATCGGTACGCCGCTCGGCTCGGTTGCTCCGGTCAGCTCGGACAACGCGGCGTCGCCGCGGCGTACCCGGGTCTGGGCCGGCTCCACCCCGGCCTTTTCCAGCATGGCCAGGGTGCTGCGCCGCTGCTTCGGCAGCACCAGGGTGGCGACCGCGCCGGACTCGCCGGCCCGCGCGGTCCGCCCCGCCCGGTGCAGGTAGTCCTTGGGGTCCTTCGGCGGGTCGACGTGCACCACCAGCGAGACCCCGTCGACGTGGATGCCCCGGGCAGCCACGTCCGTGGCGACCAGGACGTTCGTCCGCCCTTCCTTGAACTCGGCGAGGGTACGGGTGCGTACCCGCTGGGTCTTGCCGCCGTGCAGGGCACCGGCCCGCACCCCAACCGACGCCAGCTGGTCCACCAGCCGGTCCACGCCCAGCTGGGTACGGGCGAACATCATGGTCCGTCCGGAGCGCGCGGCGATCGAAGCGGCCACGGCGAACTTGTCGCTCGGCGGGATCAGCAGCAGATGATGGTCCATGGTGGTCACGGCGGCGGTGGCCGGCGCGGTGGAATGGGTGACCGGATCGGTCATGAACCGCTGGACCAGTGTGTCGACGTCGTTGTCCAAGGTGGCCGAGAAGAGCAGCCGCTGAGCATCCGCCGGAGTCTTGGCCAACAGCTCGGTGACCTCCGGCAGGAAGCCCATGTCGGCCATCTGGTCCGCCTCGTCCAGGACGGTGATCTCGATGTCGTCCAGCTGGCAGACGCCGCGCTGGATCAGGTCACCGAGCCGCCCCGGGGTGGCCACGATGATCTCCACACCGCGACGCAGCGAATCGATCTGCCGGTCGTACGGGACGCCGCCGACCGCCGTCTTGAGGAAGACCCCGACCGCCCGGCCCAGCGGGAACAACGCGTCGTTGACCTGCATCGCCAGCTCGCGGGTGGGGACCAGAATCAGGGCTCGGGGCCGCAGTGGGCGGGCCCGGCGGCCGTCGGCGATCCGAGCCAGCAACGGCAGGCCGAACGCGAGGGTCTTGCCGGAGCCGGTCTGGCCCCGGCCGAGCACGTCCCGGCCGGCCAACGCGTCGGGCACGGTGGCGCGCTGGATCTCGAACGGAGTGGTGATGCCCTCCCGGGCGAGTGTCCGGACCAGTTGCCGGGGCAGCCCGAGCGCCGCGAAGTCAGGCTCCTCGGCCGCCGGCCCGGCGGCCGTGACCACGACGACCGGATCAGCGGTCTGGCTGGTCGCCGGCTCCGCCGGCAGGCCAGCGGCTTCGGGCACGGTGTCGAGAACGGAGGGGAACGTGCTGGGATCAGCGAAGGTGGTCAAGAAAACCTCTCAGAGCGGGGCGGATCTTCGCGAATGGCCCGTTCCGGTGTGCACCGTTGAATCGCCCGCAAGATCGCCCATGAGCACGCGGTAGCGCGCCGGGTTGATGATCGAGTGACAAGTGTACGGGTTTGCCGCGCTGCTGCCACCTGACCCGTCCGACCGGTGGGCCGACTCACCTCAGCCGATCCGGCGTCAACCGCCCAGCAGCCCGTCGAAGATGTTGGTGAAGATGTTACCCACGACGAGCACCGCGATGATGCCGATCACCACCATCACGGTCAGACCGACCACCATGGCCAGCACCACCTTGGTGGTACTGCGGTCCTCCCGCTCGGGCAGGTCCGCCCAGCCCTGGGCCAGGATGTGGCCGGTCAGCGAGCCGGAGTTCTCCACGGCGGGGTTGAACACCACGCCGCCGGGTGCGCCGGACATGCCGCCGGGTGCCCCCATCGGCAGACCCATCGTCGGATTGGCCGCTGGCCGGTTGGCAGCACCGGGTTGGGAAGGTACGCCGGGAGCACCGGCCGGGGGAGGTCCGGGCGTGTCGCTGTCGGGCCGGCGGGCCCCGTACACCCGCCCGGCGGTCGGGGCCGGGGTGCTGCGTGCCCACTGCCCGTATGCCGGCGGAGGCTCCGGCGGCGCCACCGGTTCCGGCGGCACCGGTGGCTGGTGCCAGGGCGTCGGCGGTGACTCACGCCACGGCGTCGGTGGAACCGCCGGTGGGATCGTGTAACCGCCGGCCGCCTGGGTCATCTGGTACGCGGTCCTGGCTGGCGGCGGGAACGGCGGCGGAGTCGGGCCCGGTGGGTTCGGACCCGGGCCCGGTGGGTACGGGCCTGGCACCGGAGCGGGTGAGGTCGGCCGTGGCGGCAACGGCGGAGCCGGGGCCGGGGCGGGTTCCGGCTCGGGTGAGGTCGACCCGGACGGCGGTTCCGCAGGTGCGGGCGGCTGCACTGGGTCGGGGGGTAGGGCCGGATCGCTGGGCGAGGGCTCCTCGGTACGACGCGCACCGTAGACCCGGGTCCCGCCGGTCGGCACCCGGAGCGCCCCGACGTCGCGGGCGGAGAACCGTTGCGCTCCGGCCACCGTGGCGCGGGCACGGGCCGACGCAGCCTCCCCGCCGGCCGCCGGAGGCGACGACACCGCGGCGGGTGGCTCGGTCGCGGCGGCTGCGGACGCCGACGCGGCATGGTCGGCCGGCGGCTGGTCAGTTGCGGCCGGCGGCTGGTCAGTTGCGGCCGGCGGCTGGTCAGTTGCGGCCGGCGGCTGGTCGGTCGTGGCCGGCGGCTGGTCGGTTGCGGCCGGCGGCTGCCAGGGCAAGGCAAACGCCGACCATGCGGACGCCGGCGACGCGGACGCGGACGGCCCGGCCGCCGGTGAGGTCGGAGCCGACGGCCCGGCCGCCGGTGAGGTCGGAGCCGACGGCCCGGCCGCCGGTGAGGTCGGAGCTGACGGCCCGGCCGCCGACGACGACGGGGAAGACGTACCAGGCACGACCGGGACGTCGGCACTGGAGCCGGTGCCGACCGACGACGCCCACAGCGCCCCGGCCGGTGGTGGCGGTGGCGGTGGCGGACTGAACGGAGCCGGCAACTCCTCTGCCGGCGGCGGCGCCGATCCGGACCGGTCGACCTGGTCGGGCACCCGCCGCTGACCACCGTCGACCTGGTCCACCGACGACCAGGGCCGAGCTTCGTCCATCACTGCCTCCCGTGCCAGCTCACCGGAACACCTCCGGCCGGTGAGGAGTCCGCCGGTTTACCGTGCCATACCGATGCACCTCGGCGCAGCCGGAGTATCGGCGTACCGACCGTGGCCGTCTGTCCGGTCCTGGGCGCAACGGTCCGACCGGAGGACGTACGGTCAGCCTTCCAGCGGGCCTGCGCTCGGCGTGCCGGCCGACGTAGCCGACGCGCTCGGGCCGGCCGAAGCGGAACTCGACTCGCTCGGGGTACTGGTCGGCGTCCCGGAGCCGCTCGCGTCCGGATCCGGAGTCCCAGAGCCGGTCGGCGACGGGCTGGGGTCACTCGGCGTCGGCATCGGACCGGGCGTGGACGGGCTGGTCGACGGTGACGGGGAAGGCGACGGCGAATCCGACGGATCCGGCGACGGCGAATCCGTGGGGTCCGGCGATGGCTCGGGCGTCGGAGTCGGGGTGGGCGACGGGTCCGGCGATGGCGCGGGCGTCGGAGTCGGGGTGGGCGACGGGGTCGGTGCGACCTCGCGGATCACCCGGGTCGCGGCGTAGAACCGGGACCACCAGACGGTGGAGACCTTGACCACGTCTCCGGTGGTCGGCGCGTGCACCATCTTGCCGTTGCCGACGTACATCCCGACGTGGTGCACCGTCGTCCAACTGGACCCGGAGGCGAAGAAAATCAGGTCACCGGGTAGCAGTGCCGACCGGTCCACCTTGTTGTGCCGGGTCGCGTAGTACTGGTCCTTGGCCACCCGGGGCAGGCTGAAGTAGTCGGCGCCGGGCGACCGGTACGCCGCCCACATCAGGCCGGAACAGTCGTAGCGGTGCGGCCCCTCGGCCCCCCACAGGTACGGCTTGCCGAGCTGCTTGAGGGCGAACTCCAGGGCGGCGACGGCACGGGGGTGGGCGGCGGCACCGTCGATCCCGTCGATGCCCTGCCCGATCTCCTGCTCGGCGGCCTCCCGCTGGCGTTCGATCGCCACCAGCTGCTCGGTGTTCTGCTCTTTCAACGCGAGCAGCGCGGTCTCCCGTTGCTTGAACGTGCCCTCGGTGCTGCCGAACTCGCTGCGCAGCGCGTCGACCAGGGCCAGCGCCGCCGTGTAGGTCTGGTACGCCTCCTGCTCGGCGGCTGCGGCGAGCGAGACGTCCCGGTTGGCGGCGTCGGTGCCGACGCCGGGCTGCCGGCCCCGTTGCAGCCGGGACAGGGCACCGAGTCCGTGCAGGTCACCGCGGTACTCGCCGGGCGGCATCGCGGCGGCGTCCTTCAGCGCGTACGACGCCGCGATGTCCGCGTCCCGCTGCGCCTCGATCAGCGCGGTTCGCGCCTCGCGCAGCGACTGCTCGGCGGCGGCCAGTGCGGTCTCCGCCGCGGTCTGCTCCTGTTCGAGCTCGAGCAACTGCTGACCGAGCAGCGCGACCTCGGTCTCACCGGCGTAGATCTGCGCGGCGAGCGGGCCCTCCACCGGGGTGGGTGTGATGGCCGGCGCGTTGGTCGTCGGGCCGGTGCCGGGCAGCTGCAGGCCGCCGGCGGGCACCGGCCGGCTGCCGGTGTCCGGCACGGTCGCCGGCTGGGCGTACACCGGGGAGGCGAGGGCGACTGCGGTGACGGCACCGAGCAGGCCGGCCCACAGGGCCGGACTCAGCCGGACCGGAACGGCACCGACCATCACGAACCGGCGTTGCCGTCGTGCTCCGTCGCGCCGCTGGCCCACCGCCGCGCCCCTGCTTCTTCGTGCCATGCCTGCCCGCTCGCTCCCGTACGGCGCGTTTGTCCGGTGCTGATGCGCCGGAACCGAGTCGCGTCGCCTGGTGTCGCCTGTCCCACATCGGTCTTACCGCACGGGGCTGCTGATGTCGATGAGTCGTGAGGTAACGAGAAGCTGAGAGGTTGTCGGCCTGGGCATGACGCAGGTCGCTGTGCCGCCGGGCGACGAGCCGACCGACGGTCCCGGGACGTACCCTCGAACGCGGATCACGACTGATGGTCGTCGACGGCGGGTCGTCGGCGTGGCCGGCCGGGAAGGGGCGTGGCGGACGTGGACGCTGGTCGCAAGCGTGAGCTCGAAGAGAAGGTGTACGCCGGGGAGCGGCTGGACCACACCGACGGGGTGGACCTGTACGCCAGCGACGACCTGGCCTGGCTGGGCCGGCTGGCGCACCACCGGCGAACCGAGCTCAACGGCGACCGGGTGATGTTCAACGTCAACCGGCACCTCAACCTGACCAACGTGTGCAGCGCCTCCTGCGCATACTGCTCGTTCCAGCGCAAGCCGGGCGAGAAGGACGCGTACACGATGCGCATCGACGAGGCCGTTCGTAAGGCCAAGGAGATGGAGGACGAGCAGCTCACCGAGCTGCACATCGTCAACGGCCTGCACCCGACCCTGCCCTGGCGGTACTACCCGAAGGTGCTGCGCGAGCTGAAGGCGGCGTTGCCGAACGTCAAGCTCAAGGCGTTCACCGCGACCGAGGTGCAGTGGTTTGAAAAGATTAGCGGGCTGCCGGCGGACGAGATCCTCGACGAGCTGATGGACGCCGGTCTGGAGTCGCTGACCGGTGGCGGCGCGGAGATCTTCGACTGGGAGGTCCGCCAGCACATCGTCGACCACGCCTGCCACTGGGAGGACTGGTCACGGATTCACCGGCTGGCGCACAGCAAGGGGCTGCGGACGCCGTCAACGATGTTGTACGGGCACATCGAGGAACCCCGGCACCGGGTGGACCACGTGCTGCGGCTGCGCGAGTTGCAGGACGAGACCGGCGGTTTCACCGTCTTCATCCCGCTGCGCTACCAGCACGACTTTGTCGACTCGGCGGACGGCAAGATCCGGAACCGGATCCAGGGGCGCACCACGATGGCGGCACCGGCCGAGTCGTTGAAGACCTTTGCGGTGTCCCGCCTGCTGTTCGACAACGTGCCGCACGTCAAGTGTTTTTGGGTGATGCACGGGCTGTCCGTGGCGCAGTTGTCGCTCAACTTCGGCGTCGACGACCTGGACGGGTCGGTGGTCGAGTACAAGATCACCCACGACGCGGACTCCTACGGCACACCGAACACCATGCACCGCGAGGACCTGCTGCACCTGATCTGGGACGCCGGCTTCCAGCCGGTCGAGCGGGACACCCGCTACCAGGTGGTACGCGAGTACGACCGGCCGCCGGCGCTGGCCGAACGGCGGGCCGAGCCGCAGCAGATCTGGGCCTGACTGGACTCGTTCAGCAAGGCGCGGAGGCAGCCGGACCGGTCTGACTCCGCCGACAGGTGTCGACCCGCCCCGGCGCGGGTAGGACGCTGCGGTGAGTCAGCCGCGTGGCATCCTGCCCCGCCTCCGTGGCGTGTGGGGCAGCTTCTGGGCGGTGCCGGCGGCGATCGCGACCGGCGCGGTGCTCGGCGCGATCCTGCTCACCGCCCTGGATCTGCGGCTGCGGCTGGACGGCTTTCTGCCGAGCGGGCCGGAGGGCGCGAGATCGCTGCTGTCCTCGGTGATCACCGCGATGATCTCGTTCACCGCGCTGGTGTTCTCCATCACGGTGGTCGCGGTCCAGCTGGCTTCCAGCCAGTACTCACCCCGGGTGCTGCGGACGTTCCTGCGCGACCGGGTCAGTCAGGCCACCCTGGGCACCTTCGTCGCGACGTTCCTGTTCGCCATGGTGGTCCTCGCCGCGCTACCGGGCCGTTCCGAGGCCCGGTTGCCGGCGCTGTCGCTGGCCGTGTCGATGGCCCTGGTGCTGGGCAGCACCGGGATGTTCATCTACTACCTGCATCACATGACCGCGCTGATGCGGGTCTCGCACATGATCGCGGCGATCGGGGTGCAGAGCAGGCGCAGCATCGACCGGTGGGCGCCCCGGCCGACCGATCCGGACGGTTCCCCGGACGGACCGATCGTCGACGTGCTGGCGGCACCGGATACCGGGGTGATCGTCGAAGTCGACACCACAATGCTGGCGCGGCTCGCCCGCCGATACGGCTGCGCTTTCACGGTCGAGCGGATCCCCGGTGACTTCGTCGTGGCCGGCATGCCGCTGGTCGCCGTACACGCCGTCGGTGACACCCCGCCGGGCCCGGTCGACGCGAAGCTGGCCGAGCAGGCCGTCGAGGTCGGCGTCGAACGGATCCCCGGCCAGGACGTCGGCTTCGGGCTCCGGCAGCTCGCCGACATCGCCGAACGAGCGCTCTCGCCCGGCATCAACGACGCCACCACCGCCGTCCGGGCCCTGCAGGAGGCGCACGACCTGCTGCGCCGGCTGGCCGACCGGCCGGACCGGCCGAGGATCGTCCAGGACGACGACGGGACGGTCCGGGTCCACGTCCGCCGGCAGTCGTTCGCCAGCCACCTCGCCACCTCGATCACCGACGTCCGACAGGCAGCCACTGACCAGCCGAGGGTCATCGAGCTGATCGACAGCATTCTCGCCGACCTGACCACGGCGGCCCGGCCCGAACACCGGCCGGACATCCAGCGGTGCCAGGCGGCGTCACCGGCCGCCGACGCCCCGGGAAGTCGCTGAGGAGTACCAGCGGCGACCGGCGGTGGCGGTCACCCCGTGCACCAGGGTGCTGGCCGCGATCACCAGCGTCCCGGCCGTAATCCGTCGCCCCCTCGGCGAAGCTGTAGGTCAGGTAGAACAACGCGGACACGCCGATCGGGCCGAACCAGCCGAGAAACACCGTGTCCCGCCACGACACGCCCAGCGCCGGGCGCAGGGCCAGCACCACCGGCAGCCGGCGAGGCAGCCGACCGCCACGCCGACCAGGACCGCACCGCCGACGCCCCAGGCCGCCTCGGCCACCTGCTGTCCGGCCGGCCGGGCGGCGGCCAGGCCAGACCGGCGCTGACCACCGCCATCCCGGCCATGCCCAGGGTCAGCAGCACCCCGACCGGGCGGGTCACCGTCAGGTACCCGGTGGCGGGAAACCGCAGCGCCACCGCCATTAGCGACACGGCCAGCAGGATCCGGCTGGCCTCCCGGAGCAGGCCGATGGTGTCGTGGTGGGACGGATCGATCAGCCCGGACACCGGGCCGACCAGGACGCCGAGCAGCAACGCGAGCAGCGGTTCGCTGACCGGTGCGCGGCGGATGGCGCTCGACCAGAAGGCCAGCAGTACGGCGGGCACGCCGACCAGGGCATAGCTCAGGTGCAGCGGATGCATCCGGACACCTTCACCGCAGCGGTAGGCGGCTCAAACCTGGCGGCGTCGACCCTTGGTGCCCCGTACCACCGGGGGTCGGCTGCCATCTTGGCCGGTTATCCGGGTGGCGGCCCGGCAAACCTGGTCCGGGTGCGGCACCGGCCCAGGCGTACCCTCATCCTGGTCATGATGGAATCGAAGAGCGACAGTCTTCCGCGCCGGGACGCCGCAGGTAGGGTGGTCGCGTTGCCGGATCTGCTCGGCGTGGTCGGCGCCGGCCTGGTGATCGGTCTGGTCGTGCTGCTGCTGTTCGACGGCGTGTTCACGCTGATCGGCGACGGTCGGCTCGGCCAGTCGAACGGCTGGTTGGCGGTGATCCTGCCGGCGTGGCTGTTCGCCGACGACTTTCGGGCCTGGGCCGGCGGCTCCGTCCGGTTCGTCGCCGCCGCCGTGGCGACCGGGGTCGGGGTCGCCTCCGGGCTGCTCGCCGCCGGGATCGCGGCCGACCTGCCGCCGACGGCCGGCGGCGGGATCGGGGCAGCGGTCTTCGCCCTGGTGTACGCGGTGGTCTGGTTCCATGGCGTCCGGTGGCTGGACGGCCGGTGAGGAGAGGCATGAGCCCTGCGGTGAAGTACACGCTCGGCCGGATCGGGCTGTTCGTGATCGTCGTGCTGGCCCTCTGGCCGGTCGACATCAACGTCTTTCTGAAACTTATGATCGCGGTCATTTTCTCGGCCGCGTTGTCCTGGTTTCTGATGCGCGGTTGGCGGGACGAGATGGCGCAGCAGATCGCCGAGTCCGCCGAGCGTCGCCGGTCTGAGAAGGAACGGCTGCGGTCCGCTCTGGCCGGCGAGGACCAGACCGACGGTACGGCCGGCAAGCCCCAGGAGGATTCCTAGTGCAGCCCCGCATAAGTTCTTGACGGGTCATGCGGCCTTGAGTGGGCGGCCGTCGTAGGTCCAGCGGAAGGGTTTCGCGGTCCGGTTGTAGTGGGTGAAGAACTTGAGGATCTTGTTGGCGAGGTGTTCGCGGGAGGTGAACTCGCCACGACGTAGCAGCCTGCGGGTCAGGATCGAGAAGACCAGTTCGTCGGGTAGCCCCGGCGCATTGCTGCGCCGGGGCCCCCTCAGAACCGGCCATGCCCGCT
>NZ_JBHMIO010000052.1:0-26711 GCF_048060275.1 Micromonospora sp. LOL_015 | reverse complement strand
ACCCGCACCCAGCCCAAAACCAGCAGTATTGCCAACAAAACGACCAAAGTTTAGGTCAGTGGGATTCAGCCGGGCGCAGGACGTCACCTCGGCTGAGGACGAGCTGCCCCGACTGTTGCCCGATCTGCCAGCCGACCTGCGGCACACCATTCCCGACGCGTGGCTGCAGGACCAACTCGTGGGGGAGATGGCGCTGCGGCTGTGCTACAGCGCCCTGGTCGACGCCGACGGTCTCGACACCGGCGCGCACTTCGACGGCCTGGCCGCGCCCCGGGTCCGCGCCGACGCCGACTTCGGCCACCTGTACAAGCTGTTCGAGCAGCGCCGTACTGCCATGCTGGAGCAGCGCCGAGCCACCATGCTCGCCGCCGGCAAGTCGTCCCCGGTGGACGACCTGCGCGAGCAGGTCTACGCCCAGTGCGTCAGCTTCGCCGACCAGCCGCCGGGGATCTACCGGCTGCCCGCGCCGACCGGGGCCGGCAAGACGCTCTGCGCCGCCGGGTTCGCGCTGCGGCACGCCGAGAAGAACCAGCAACGACGCGTCATCGTCGCTGTCCCGTTTCTGACCATCACTGGGCAGAATGCCGCCGTCTACCGTGGCATGCTCGATGAGCCCGGCGCCGAGCCGGTCGTCCTGGAACACCACAGCCAGGTCAACTTCGAGGACGCTGCCACCGGACGGTGGGGCCGACTCGCCGCCGAGAACTGGGACGCACCGTTCGTCGTGACCACCTTCGTTCGCCTCTTCGAGTCGCTGTTCGGCCGTCGGCCGTCCGCGGTGCGCCGGGTGCACCGGCTCGCCGGGTCGGTCATCGTCCTCGACGAGGTGCAGGCCCTGCCGCACGACATGCTCGTCCCGATCCTCGACGGGCTGCGGCTGCTGGTGCGGCACTTCGGCACCACCGTGCTGCTCTCCTCGGCCACCCAGCCCGAGTTCTGGTCGCTGCCGACCCTGAACGGCGTGGACTACACCGACGTGCTGACCGACGTGCCCGCCGTCGCCAGCCAGCTCAAACGGGTCCGCTACGAATGGCAGCTCGACCCCGCCCCGACCCTCGCCGACATCGCCGACCGGGCCGCCGACGACGTCGCCGCCCCCGCTGGCCGGCCGCCCGCCGCGATGGTCGTCGTCAACACCACCGCCAACGCCCAGTCCGTCTTCGACACCTGGCGCGACGGCGGCGACCTCGACCACGCCCGGCACCTGTCCACCCGGATGTGCCCGGCGCACCGGCAGCGCGTACTCGAAGACGTCCGTGACCGGCTGACGAACGACGAGCCGGTCCTGCTGGTCTCCACCCAGCTCATCGAAGCCGGCGTCGACGTCGACTTCCCGACCGTCTACCGGGCGATGGCCCCCGCCGACTCGCTGCTGCAGGCCGCCGGCCGGGCCAACCGGGAAGGCCGCCTCGACCACGGCCGCGTCGTCATCTTCGCACCCGCCGACGGCAGCGCTCCGGAGACGTACAAGCGGCTCGTCGGCGCCGCGACCACCCACTTCGGACCCGACCGCGCCGACCCCGATGACCCTGACGCACTCGCCGCCTACTACCGCTCCATCTACAGCACGCTCAACCTCAACGACCCGCAGCACATCGGCCAGCAGATCCAGCGGTCCCGGACCGCCTGGGCGTATGAGACCGTCGCCGACGGGCCGCTCGACGACAGCGGACACCGCGACCGCAAGCGCGCCTTCCGCATCATCAGCGCCGACAGCATCTCGGTGGTCACCCCACAAGGCGCCGGTACGCCCGACGAGCGCGCCGACGTCGAAGAACTCGTCCACCGGGTACGCACCGCACCCGTACCCGACATGCGTGACCTGCGCCGGCTGCAGCCCTACACCACTACCGTCCACCCGGGCGTGCCCCAGCGCGACGCCGGTGTGCGGGCCCTGATGCAGCCGATCCTCGGCTCGGACGTCCGAGTCGGCGCGCTCGTCGAATGGCGCGGCGACTACGACCCGTACACCGGCATGATCTTCGACCCGAAACTGGAGGACTTCATCCTGTGACCACGGAAGTCGTCAACGGGCTGGCCTTGCGCCGCAGCGCCGACGGAGACCTGCCGATCGCCGTCCAGGTCAGCGGCGACGCCGCCCTGTTCTCCCGCCCCGAGCTGAAAGTCGAACGGGTCACGTACCCGGTGATGACCCCCACGGCGGCCGTCGGTGTCCTCGAAGCGATCTACTGGAAACCGGAGATCCGCTACGAGATCGTCGCCATTGAAGTGCTCAAACCCATCAAACAGTTCACCATCCGCCGTAACGAAACCACCGACGTCGCCCCGCTCGCCGACGCCATCCGCGGCAAGCGCCGTGTCGACACCGTCGCCCACCGCGACCAGCGCAATGCCGTCTGCCTGCGCGACGTCGCCTACCGCATCCACGCCCACCTGGTGCCGGCGGTACACGCCGACAAACCCGCCGCCGCCTACCGCGACCAGCTGCGCCGCCGGGTCCGCCGAGGAGCCTGCTTCCAACAGCCCTACCTCGGTACGCGCGAATTCAGCGCCGACTTCAGCTGGCCCGACGACACCCCGCGCGACACCAGCGTCAACGAAGAAGTCGGCATCATGCTGCACACCATCCACCGCGACGGCAAAAACCAACCCCGGATGGAATGGTTCGCCGCCCGCGTCGCCGAAGGCGTCCTGCACGTCCCGCCACGCGGCATGGAAATGGCGCTACCGCCCACTGGCGGAGCCGCCTGATGCTGCTGCAACGCCTCGTCGAATTCGCCGCCACCAGCGACGACGTGCTTCCGCCCTTCTACGGCCGCAAACCCGTACGGCTGATCATCGACATCGACCGGGACGGCGGCTACCGGGGGCAGACCGACACCGCCAGCGACGCCGCCGGTGCCCGATTCGGCATCGAACGGAGCGTGCCGGCCGTCACCCGTACCGTCGGGATCGCCCCCACCCTCGCCGTCGACAACGTCGAATACGCGCTCGGCTGGGTCGCTGACGGCGGCAAAGCCGACCGGATCGGCAAACAGCACGACGCGTTCGTCGAACTCATTCGCGACTGGGCCGAAGCCGAACCCGACGGACCCGGCCCGGCGGTCGCTGCCTTCTACCGCAGCCACCAACACTACAAGGTGCAGCAGCCGGACAAGTGGGGCCGGGCCGACATGGTCGGCATCCGGGTCGCAGACGAGTACGCCTTCGAGCACGACAGCGCGCGACGCTACTGGGCGACCGTCGCCGCCGGCCGCAAAGGGCTCGGCCGGGCCGGCCGGTGCCTCGTCTGCGGCGAGGTGCGCGACCTGCTCAAGACCATCCCGCAGCAGATCCCGCAGCGGCTGCTGCCCGGCGCCACGCAGGGAGCGTCGCTGGTCAGCGTCAACGAAGCGGTGCACGGCTACGAGCTGACCAAGTTCCTCGGCAACACGCCGATCTGCGTCACCTGTGGACTGACCTTCATGTCGTCGCTGACCGTTCTGCTCAGCGACACCAACCACCATGCGAGCCTGCCCGGCCAGAACGCCAGGCTGACCTGGTGGGTGATCGGCGGCGCGTCGTTCGACCCGATGGGGCCGCTCGACCAGGAGGACGAGAAGACCGCGCTGGACATGATCGTCAGCCCGACGCGCGGTGTCGAAGCGACCGTCGACGACCTGTCGAAGTTCTGCTCAGTCACCGTCTCCGGCAACGTCGCCCGCGTCGTCGTCCGCGACTGGGTCGAAATGCCGCTGCCGGCAGTGAAAGCCAACCTCCGCCGCTGGGTCGACGACCACAAGATCGCCGGCTGCGACGGTAAGCCGACCCTCGTCAAGCTCGTCCAGCTCACCCGGGTCGCCGGCCGGTGGCAGCCCGGCCGGGGCAGCGGCCCCGGCAGCTGGATCAAACTCGGCGCCCGAGGGGAGGACCGCCCCGGCGGCCTCTACCACGCGCTGTGGCGGTCAGCGGTCTTCGGTGCGCCACTGCCACCAAAGATCCTCGCCCACGTCATCGACCGCATCCGCACCGACGGCCGCGTCGACGCCGCCCGGGTCGCCCTGATCCGCCTCGCCGTCCTGCGCCGCCCCGGGCTTCCTCCGTACCACGCAGAAAGGCTGACCCCGACGTTGAACGACGCCAACCGCGACCCCGCGTACCTGTCCGGTCGCGCCTTCGCCGTGCTCGACGACCTGCAACAGGCCGTCTACCGCGCCGCGAACCAGCAGCTCAACACCACCTTCGCCGAACGCTACATGGGCCGGGCCATCACGAACCCGCAGGCGGTGCTGGTCAACGGACGTCGCTCCGCCACCGCCTGGCTGCGACGGCTGCGCGGCCCGCTCGGCAAACCGGCCTGGGCCGGTGCGTACGCCAACCGACTCGACGACATCTTCGCGCAGATCGACGCCGACACCTCGATCCCCAGCTCGGCCATGCTGACGCAGAAGGCCGCGTTCGTCCTCGGCTACCACCACCAGCGCGCCGCGATGCGGGCCGAACGGATCGAAGCCGCCGCCAACAAGAAGAACACCGATCTGCCACCCGCCGACCTGCCGCCCGGTGCGGACGGGACGCCGGCAGCTGACGCACCTGAAGGAGACGCCGCATGAGTGCCGCCCATCTCGATCCCGCCCGCCGGCACGACATCGTGATGTTCTTCGATGTCACCGACGGCAACCCCAACGGCGACCCCGACGGCGGCAACCAGCCCCGCACCGACGACGAGACCGGGCAGGGCCTCGTCACCGACGTCGCCATCAAGCGCAAGATCCGGGACACGGTGGCGCTGATGCGCGGCGGCGACCCCCGGTACGGCATCTTCGTCGAAGCCGGCCACGCCCTGAACACCCGGTCTGACGAGGCGAGAATCGCCGCGCCTGGCGGGATGGACCAAGCCCAGCAGTGGCTCTGCGAGCACTACTTCGACATCCGCATGTTCGGCGCGGTGCTCACCGGCGGTGGAGGCAAGGGCGGCCTCGGCCAGATTCGCGGTCCGCTTCAGGTCGGCTTCGCCCGCAGCATCGACCCGATCCTGCCGGCCGACCACGCCATCACCCGGGTCACCCAGACCCGCCAGGAAGACATCGATAGAGGCGAGCGCACCGAGATGGGCTCGAAGTGGACCGTCCCGTACGGGCTCTACCGGGCACACGCCTTCTACTCCGCGCCGCGCGCCGCGAAGACCGGCGTCACCTCCGACGACCTCACCGCGCTCTGGCGGGCCATCGCCATGATGTTCGACCACGACCGGTCCGCCACCCGAGGCGAGATGAAGCTCTGCGGGCTGTGGATCTTCAGCCACCCCGACGCGCTGGGCGTCGCCCCCGCGGCCAGCCTCACCAAGCGGATCCAGGTAAGCCGGACCAACCCCGACAAGCCGGCCCGCCAACACCTCGACTACCAGCGGACCATCGCCGACACTCCGCTGCCCGACGGCGTCCAGCTCACCACCGCGGTGGACCTCTGGCTGTGACCGACCCGGTCGAGAGCGACAGCGGGATCCGCGAGGTCCCGCTGTCCGCCCTTGAGCACTATGCCTACTGTCACCGGCAGACCGCGCTCATCCACGTCGAACAGGTGTGGGACGAGAGCGCGGAAACGGTACGCGGAGACCTCAGCCACACCGCCGTCGACCTGCCCGGCGTCACCCGCCGGGCAGGTGTCACCGTCGTACGGTCACTACCGGTCGGCAGTGAGACGTACGGGCTGCGTGGCGTCTGCGACGTCGTCGAGTTCACCGGACAGGTCGCCACCCCGGTCGAATACAAGGTCGGCCGGTACCAGGCCGGAGGACCAGCCGAACTGCAACTCGGCGGACAGGCGCTGTGCCTCATCGGCGCCGGATTCGAAGTGCCGCTCGGCTACATCTACTCCGTCGCCGAACGCCGCCGCCACCCGGTCACCATCGACGACACACTGATCGAGCAGGTCATCGAAGCCGCCGGGGCGGTACGGAGAATCTTCGGCACGTCGAAACTCCCGCTCGCCCGCAACGACAAACGCTGCCGGCGGTGCTCCCTGCGCGACGCCTGCCTGCCCGAAGCCACCGATGGGCACAGCCGGCCACTACTCGACCTGTTTACCCCGCGACCACTCGGAACCTGGCGTGACTGAACTGCTGAACACTCTGTACGTCCAGAGGCCGGGCACAAGCCTGCACCTCGACGGCGACACCCTGCGGGCCTTCCACCCCGACGACGAGCCAAAGACCCCGCCCAGACGGGTGCCGCTCGTCCGCCTCGACCACCTCGTCGCCTTCGGCGGAGTCAACGTCAGCCAGGAACTGCAGCTGCGCTGCGCCGCTGACGGTCGGTCCGTCACCTACCTGACCGGCAACGGGCGGTTCCTGATGCGGACGGTCGGGCCGGCCACCGGCAACCCGCTGCTGCGGCAAGCCCAGCACCGCGCCGCCGACGACCCCCAACAGCGGGTGTCGATCTCCAAGGCCATGATCGCCGGGAAGATCCACAACAGCCGGCAGGTGCTGCTGCGTACCGCCCGGGACAGCTCCGGGTTCCGTCAGACCGCACTGCGCGCCAGCGCCGACCTGATCGCCGAACGACTGAACCTGCTGCGCGACGCCACCACCATCGACGAAGTATTCGGCGTCGAAGGAATCACCGCCCGGGACTACTTCGCCGCCATGCCGCACCTGGTCACCAGAAGCAAAGAATGGAAGGTCGCCGGCCGCAACAAACGTCCGCCCACCGACCCGGTCAACTGCCTGCTCTCCTTCCTCTACGGGATGCTGCGCGGCGCCGTGCACGGAGCGCTCGAGCAGGTCGGGCTCGACCCGTACATCGGGCTGCTGCACGGCGTACGGTCCGGCAAGCCGGCGCTCGCGCTCGACCTGATGGAAGAGTTCCGTCCCCTGCTCGTGGACCGGCTGGTCTTCACCCTGCTCAACCGGCGAGAACTGAGCGACAAGGACTTCGATCACCTGCCGAACGGCGCGTACCAACTGACCGACGATGGGCGCAAGAAGGTGTTCACCGCCTGGGAGAAGAGCCGGCAGCGGGCCTGGCCGCACGCGTACCTGCGGCGTGACGTCGAAGGCGCACTGCTGCCGCTCGTACAGGCGCGGCTGCTTGCCCGGCACCTTCGCGGCGACCTGGCCGCGTACCAGCCGTGGACGGTCGCCTGAAATGGACCTGCTCGTGACGTACGACGTCGAGACCACCACCCCGGCTGGTGCCCGCCGGCTGCGCAAGGTGGCGAAGATCTGCGAGGGGTACGGGCACCGCGTCCAAAAGTCGGTGTTCGAAGTAGTGTGCCGGGACGCGGACAAGGTCAAGCTGGTCGTGGCCATCGAGGCGGTCATCGACCCGACCCGCGACAGCGTACGGATCTACCGCCTTCCCGCGATGGCTCTCGACGATGTCGAACACCTCGGACGTCCCCGTGGGCTCGATCCACGCGGCCCGTTCGTGATCTAGGAACCTCCGGTGGGCACCAAACCCCGGGAGGTTCCGAACCAGAATATCGGGCAAAAATCCCGTATCGGCCTCGTGGCTGGCCGGAAGTCAAGCGATTGTCTTCTATTTTCACAGCTCGCGAGCCGCTGCACCGGGTCTCCGGACCCGGTGAGGATCGCAACGATCCAGGCGAGCGCGCCGAAGAAGGCCGGCTTGTCCTGCTGCACCGGGTCTCCGGACCCGGTGAGGATCGCAACCGGCCCGGCCTGGTCGACCGGCTCATCCGGACCGTCGGCTGCACCGGGTCTCCGGACCCGGTGAGGATCGCAACGCCCCGCCGCCGCCGGCACCGGCCGGCGGTACGCCGGCTGCACCGGGTCTCCGGACCCGGTGAGGATCGCAACGACGAAACCGACAAGTCGTACCTGCGGTGGCCGTACCGGCTGCACCGGGTCTCCGGACCCGGTGAGGATCGCAACTACTTCGCGGTGCTCACCGTCGCGGCGTTCGGCTCGAGCTGCACCGGGTCTCCGGACCCGGTGAGGATCGCAACTTGCCGTGCTCACGCACCGCCGCGGCGTACTCGGTCTGGCTGCACCGGGTCTCCGGACCCGGTGAGGATCGCAACACTACTCTGCGAGGGTCACGTCACGACACAGAGAGTGGCTGCACCGGGTCTCCGGACCCGGTGAGGATCGCAACGACCAGGACGTCATCCGGGTGGTCGGCAAGGGCCGACGGCGCTGCACCGGGTCTCCGGACCCGGTGAGGATCGCAACACGCACATCGAGCCGGTGGACGGCGTGGATGCCGACTGCTGCACCGGGTCTCCGGACCCGGTGAGGATCGCAACTCGGCCAGATAGAACTCAAACTCCATCCACGGATCAGCTGCACCGGGTCTCCGGACCCGGTGAGGATCGCAACTGGTTTCGTCGTAGCTGGCCTTGTCGACGGTCCGGGTACGCTGCACCGGGTCTCCGGACCCGGTGAGGATCGCAACGTGGCCGAGGCGCAGGAGCGGTGCCGGGCGACGGTCGAGCTGCACCGGGTCTCCGGACCCGGTGAGGATCGCAACTGGCAACGAATCGGCTTGCGCCCGATCACCTTAAACAGCTGCACCGGGTCTCCGGACCCGGTGAGGATCGCAACAACGCCCAAACCCCGACGAGCCTGGTTGAGGCCGCGCTGCACCGGGTCTCCGGACCCGGTGAGGATCGCAACAGGTGGAACTGCAGCTGCCGCATCCGGCCACCCGACGGCTGCACCGGGTCTCCGGACCCGGTGAGGATCGCAACGTGGGTGAGCCGAGACAGGACGGCTCGTAGCTCGGCGGGCTGCACCGGGTCTCCGGACCCGGTGAGGATCGCAACCAGGGCGGAGGCGGCGAGGTCTCCGCAGATGATGCAGCTGCACCGGGTCTCCGGACCCGGTGAGGATCGCAACACGGGTTGGAGCATCCCGCCTTCGGTGGTGCCGCCGCTGCACCGGGTCTCCGGACCCGGTGAGGATCGCAACTGCGGCCCTGCGGTCCCGCATCCGCCGGGCCGCCGGGCGCTGCACCGGGTCTCCGGACCCGGTGCAGCTCGCAGCGTACGCGGGAAGGCTCTTGCAGGTCAGCGTTTGCCCCGTTTGGCGGCCACGAGAAGAGCGGCGATGACTGCTGTGGTACCGCCGGCGCACAGTAGACCGGTGAGCAGCAGTACGGTCAGATGCCAGGGCTTCAGCGCATGCATGACACGTCACCGTACCGGGTGGAGACACGAGGCGTGTACCGCCGCATCTAGGGGGAGTGCTTACTGGGCAACTACTTACTTGGTAGGGTGTCCGCATGCAGCGAACTGCGGTGCGGTGGGGGCTACTGGCTCTCTTCGCCGACGGCCCCAAGTACGGCTACCAGCTCAGGACCGAGTTCGACGCCCGCACCGGCGGCAGCTGGGCGGTGAACGTTGGACAGATCTACACCACGCTGGACCGTCTCGCCCGGGACGGCGATGTCGCTCCGGTTGGGACCAACGAGGACGGCCGGGACATGTTCGCGATCACCGAGCAGGGTCGGCGAGCTCTGGAGAGCTGGTACGTCACTCCGATCACCGAAACCGACCGCCCGCGCAGTGAACTGGCCATCAAGCTGGCGATGGCGGCGGTCGACCCGCACGTCGACATCGCACTCGTGGTGCAGAAGCAGCGAACCGAGTCGATGCGCCAGATGCGTGACTACACCGATCTGCGCCAGCGGGCCGACGCAGATGACGATCTCACCTGGACGCTGCTGCTGGACCACCTGATCTTCGGCCTGGAGAGCGAGATCCGGTGGCTCGACCACGCCGAGGCGACGACCCTGCGCCGCCGGCACGACCGGCCCCCGACCGGGCCGCGCCTGGTCGCGACCGAGCAGCCGATGCCCGAGCGGGCGCAGCGATGAGCGGCCCGGTGCTGCGACTCACCGACGTGGAGCGGGTGTACCAGGCCGGTGAGGTGTCCGTACGGGCGTTGGCGGGTGTCAGCCTGTCGGTCAGGCCGAGTGAGCTGGTCGCGGTGATGGGGCCGTCCGGATCTGGCAAGTCGACGCTTCTCGCCGTCGCGGGTGGTCTCGACACGCCCACCGCCGGCTCGGTCGAGGTCGAAGGGGTGCCGCTCGGCGGTCTCGACCCGACTGCAGTGGCGCATCTGCGGCGGGACCGGATCGGCTACGTGTTCCAGGACTACAACCTGGTGACCGACCTGACTGCGGCTGAGAACGTCGCCCTGCCGCTGGAGCTGGCCGGTGCCGGTGTGCGGTCGGCGCGGTCGGCGGCGGTCGCCGCGCTGGACGAGGTCGGCCTGGCCGCCGAAGCCGACCGGTTCCCTGATCAGCTTTCCGGCGGGCAGCAGCAGCGGGTGGCGATCGCCCGGGCGTTGGTCGGCGGGCGGCGGCTGGTGCTGGCGGACGAGCCGACCGGCGCCCTGGACTCGCAGACCAGCGTCGCCGTGCTGAAGGTGCTGCGGGCGCGGATCGACGCCGGTGCGGCAGGCGTGCTGGTCACCCACGAGGCGAGGTACGCCGGTTGGGCGGACCGGACCATCTTCGTCCGCGACGGGCGGCTCGTCGACGCGACACCGGATCGCGACGATCCTCGGCGGCTGCTTGGTGAGTCGTCATGATCGGCGCCGCTCTGGTCGGCCCGTCGCGGGTGGCGCTGCGCCTCGCCCGTCGTTCGGCGCTGCGTCACCGGGGGCGCAGCGTACTCGTGCTGCTGATGCTGTTCATCCCCGCGTACGCCGGCACGATCCTGACCGCGAGCTGGAGCAACCTTGGCGGCACGTCGGCGCAGGAGATCACCTTTACGCTGGGCGGTGCGGATCTGATCGTCGGGTCGGGTGACCTCGCGGCGGTCGAAGCCACCCTGCCGCCCGGCAGCGACACCACCGGGTTGATCCAGGCCAGTACGGTGCTGCGGACCCCGGCCGGGCTGCGGGCACAGGAGTACGAAGCGACGGATCCGGCGCATCCGGCCAACGACGGCCGGTACGTGGTGCGGTCCGGGCGGGCACCGGACGGCTCCGCCGAGGTGGCTGTGACCCGGCGGCTGGCGGCGGATCTAGGGCTGCGGCTGGGTAGCTCGGTCACCGCTGGGATGCCGCAGCGGGAGCTCACCGTCGTCGGCGTCGTCGACTGGAGCCGGTCGCTGCGTACATCGGGGCTGCTCGTCCCGCACGGGTTTCCGCTCTCGTCGGCGCCCGGAAAGCTGATGGTCCGGCTGCCCGACGGTGCCGAATGGATGCCGCCACGAATGGACGCCGGGTCCGGCAACCTCTCGGTGCTGTCCAGGGAGCGGATGGCCCCGACCGCCGGGGAACGCCGGCTCGAGGCTGCGGCGGCGTTGCTCGTGGTGACGTTCGCGGGCGCGCAGGTCGTGCTGCTCGTCGGGGCGGCGTTCCTGGTCGGGGCGGCGCGTCAGCGTCGGGAGCTGGCTCTGGTCTCCGCCGCTGGTGCGACGCCCCGGCAGGTCACCTGGATCGTCGTCGCTGGCGGGCTGCTGCTCGGTGTCGTGGCCGCGTTCGCAGCGGTGCTCCTGGGGCTGGCGACGTTCGCCGCTGCTGCCCCGCTGATCGAACAGGTCGCCAACCATCCGCTGATCGACGTGTCGCTTCCGGCCGGTCGGCTGCTGGGCGTCGTCGGCGTCACGCTGTGCATCGCGATGCTGGCCACGCTGCTGCCGGCCCGCGCCGTCCGGCAAGGCTCGGTCCGTGGCGCCCTCGGCGGCCAGCGGGACACGTCGAAGGTCGATGGCCTCGGCGCGGTGGCTGGGCTGGCGCTCCTTGTCGTGGGGATTGTGGCGTTGCTGGTCTCCGGCAACCCACAAGGGCGGCCGCAGGTGCTTGCCGCTGGCGGCGTCGCGCTGTTGCTCGGCGTGGTCGCCGGCACGCCGACGCTGGTGCGGATGAGCGGCCGAGTCGCTGGTCTGCTTCCCATGCCGTCACGGCTGGCGTTGCGCCATGCTGCCCGGCATCGGCTCCGTACGGCTGCGGCCGTTGCCGCGGTGACCGCCGCGGTCGCCGGCAGCGTCGCACTTGCCCTGGCGGGCGCGGCTCGCGGCGAGGTGACCCCGAGCCGACTCGACGCCCGTCCCGGCCAGGTGCTGGTCCCGGTGGACGCGGCGGAGAAGCTGGGGCCGGACGGTCTGCGACGGGTCGCCGGTGCCCTGCCGAGCCGTGCCACGGTCAGGGTAGTCACCGCTACGGACCTGCAGGCCAACGTTGCCCACCATGATCTGCCGGCCGGCCCGACCGCGACGGTGTCCGTCGCCGCCGAGCAGCGGGACGTGGCCGTCGGCGGGGCGGAGGTCGTCCAGTTGGTGACCGGCCGGCCCGCCACCCGGCCCGAGCAGGAGGCGCTCGACCGAGGTGACGCGGTCGCGTTCAACGACACACTGGTGACGCCCGATGACCGTGTCGCGCTGTCGTCGGACGGCCAAGGGCTCACGCTGTTGCCAGCCGTCGTTGCCAGCCGGTCGGAGTACTACGCGAGGCTTCCCGGCCTGGTGATCGCGCCGGAGACCGCGCAGCGGATCGGCCTGGACACCAGGGTCCGGCTCGTTGTGGTGGACACGACGCGGATGCCGGATGAGCAGGAGCTGGCTGCGGCGAACTCGATCCTGCTCGCGGCGCAGCTCACCGCCGCCGAACCGCCGGCGTCTCCGGTCACCGTCGACGCCGTGCCGGCGGACGACCAGTCGTCGCGTGAGGTGGGCGTGATGTTCTACCTCCTGGCGACGGTGAGTGTCCTGGTCACCGTCGTGGCGAGCACCGTGGCGGTCGGACTGGCGTCGGTGGAGCTGCGGCCGGACCTGGCGACCATGGCTGCGGTCGGCGCCGCTCCCCGCGTCCGCCGACGCATCACGACAGCTCAAGCGTGGCTTATCGTCGGGGTCGGCACCGCGCTCGGCCTGCTTTCCGGGATCGGTCCGGCGGCGGCTTACGTCAGTTTCAGCACCGAGCTTCATTGGCACGTACCGTGGCTGGCGCTGTCGGCCATCGTGCTCGGGCCGCCTCTGCTTGCCGTGATTATGGCAGGTCGCCTCGTCCTCGGCGAGCCGTCCTTTAGGGCTGGTTGATGAGTCGTCACACGCCGTGCAGGTCGGTGCGGGCGGCGCCGGTCGACGGGTCGTAGGGGTACGAAAGGTGCTGGTGGACCATCCGCCACGCGCCGTCGCGGCGTCGGAAGACGCGGGTCCCGCGCGACCAGCTGTCGAAGGGCGTCGCTTCGGCCGGCTCCAACCGGACGCGGTTGAGCCCCCAGGTGACCGCGAGGTCGCCGTCGACCATGACCGTCAGGTCCGGGACGGTCCAGGTGACGGTGCCGTCGCCAGCTGCGTCGAGACCGGCCCGGCACACCTCGCGTACGGCGTCGATGCCGACGTACCGCAGAGGTTGCTCGTGCTCGTAGGAGACGACGTCGTCGGCGATCGGGGCCGTCAGCCGGTCGAGGTCCCTCGCCGTGGTGGCGTCGAACCAGTCCTGGTGCAGCTGGCGTAGGTCCTGTTCGGCTTGGGCCGCGCCCTGATCCGGGGCCGCGTCCTGGGCCGAGCGCTGCGGGGTGGTGTCGGCCAGTGGGAAGGAATGGTGCTCGTGGGCGACGATCCACCGGCCGTTCTGCCTGCGCAGGCCGAGGGTCAGTCGCAGCCGGACGTCCGGCTGCTCGGCGAGGCTCGCCTGGGTGCCGCAGCGCAGCAGCGCGTACGCGAAAGCGACGTCGTCGCCTGCGGTGACCTCCAGCGATTCGATCTCGAACACCCCACCTCCGCTGGCCAGCCACTGGAAGAAGGGCGGCCAGCTCTCCCGGTAGGCGTCGATGCCGCGTACCCCCTGCTGCGGTGGTGGGACGTCGAACATCACGATGTCGTCGGCGTGGTCGGCCAGGACGGCGGCAAGGTCGCGGCGCTGGACCGCCGCCGTCCAACGTCCGATCAGCGTACGGATCTGTTCTTCGGTGGTGGCCGATCGGTCAGCCGGTCAGCTGGGCCGGCAGGCCGAAGGTCGGGAAGTCGGCGTCGAGAAACGAGACCACCTCGGCGACCTGCTGTCCGCGTAGCGTGAGCACGTCCAGGCCGGCGGGGACGTACGCGTCCCGGTCGTCGTTCCACAGGTACGTGCCGAAGGCGAGTTGCCCGTTGGCCCGGGTCGGCAGGAACCGCCAGCGGTGCCGCAGCACCACGTCGACCAGGAAGGGCCGGATCGCGTCGCGTCCGTCGTACCAGGTGGTCATCGGCGGCATCGAGTAGCGTGCGTCCTCGGTCAGCATCGCCACGATGGTGCCGACGTCGTTCGCCTGCCAGGCGGCCGCGTACCGTCGGGCGAGCTCGCGCTGTGCGGCGTCGCCGAGCGCGGCCAGGGTCCGCTGCTGGCTGGCGGCCGGTCGCAGTTGGGCGACGGCTCTGCGGGCGCGTTGCAGTGCGCTGTTGACGGCGGGGACGGTCGTGTCCAGCAGGTCGGCGACGTCGCTGGCGGGGTAGGCGAGTACGTCGCGGAGCAGCAGGACCGCCCGCTGCGTGGCCGACAGGTGTTGCAGGGCCGCGACGAACGCCAGCTCGACGCTTTCCTGGGCGATGATCTGCGCTTCCGGGCTGCGCGACGCCGTCGGTGCGGCCGGCTGGTCCGGGTACGGACCCAGCCATACCGTCTCGGCCAGGGGTGCCCCCTGTGGGCTCAGGTCGGTGGGGAGTTCCCGTCGTCCGCGACGCTCGATGATGGTCAGGGCCCGGTTCGTGGCAATCTTGTACATTCAGGGCCGGATCGACCCGTCCCGGTCCTCGAACCGGTCCAGGCTGCGCCACGCCCGGTCGAAGGTGTCCTGGACCGTGTCGTCGGCGTCGTGCACCGAGCCGAGCATCCGGTAGCAGTAGGCGTGCAGTTCGTCGCGGAGCGGGCCGACGAGGTGGCCGAAGGCGGTGCCGTCGCCGGCGCGTGCCGCGGTCAAAAGCTGCGGTACGTCGGTCCCACTCGTCTGATCCGGGCTGCTCACCCGGTTTCCTGCCTCGCTCATCCGCGAAACGGTACGCGTCGGCTGTACCCGATGTTCGTGCTCAGGGGTCGAGATGGCTGGCTGTTTCGTCGATCAGCGCGTCCGCCAGGTCGTGCAGGAGCGTGACCGCCTCTGTGGTTTCCCCGGTGGGGGCCACCGCGCCCGCGTACACCATCAGCACCAGGTTTTCGTGGCGGACGAGGTGGGTGACGTCGAGCTGCGAGGCGGCGATGTCACCGAGGGTGAAGTCATCGGGATCCAGCACCAGTGCCGTCTGGAGCGTTTTGCCGCTGTCGCCCCACCAACCGGTCAGTTCGGCGGTGGCAGGATTCGGCCCGGTCTCCTCCGGTAGGTCGATGTAGTTCGCGACGTCCTGATCGTAGGCCTGCACCGCACCCGCCACGTCGTGGTAGACGCGGACCTGTACCGCGCCGGACGGCTGGAATGCGCCGAGTGCGGTGGCGAAGCGTTCGTCGGGTGCGATGGCGCCGAAGTCGCATCGCTCCCGCCAGTAGGTGCGCTCCGTGCGATAGTCCGAGCCGTCCTCATGGGAGGGGGCGAGGTCCAGAGCGATCCCCTCGAACACCGCCTCGAACTGCAGCCGGGAGCACAGGTCTTCAGGGATCTGCCCGTACCGCGGATTCGAGTCGGGCGGTGGTGTCGGGCCGCCGGCACCGCACCCGGCAGCGACGACCACGAGCGCCACCGCGACGATGCCGCGCCGGAGCCGACCGGTACGTAGACGCATGGCAGTCCTCCAGGGTCGTCGTGTCGAATGCCGTCAGGGTAGGTAGAAATCGTTGCCGTCGACGCCGGACACGATGTTGGGCTCGACCGGGATGAGCCTGTCATCCTCGTCGCCGCTTCGGAGCGAGTCGACGCGGTCGAGCGCTTCCTGGGTCACTTCCCGCAGGGCTGCGTGCTGATCGCTGTCGTTCTCGACGATTTGCCCGATCGCGTCCGAGACTGAGGCGAGCAGGTCAGCGGCGGTGCTGCCCTGCAGATTCAGCGCCGCCCAGCCGCCGTCCGGGATGGTGGTCGCGGCGATGCTCACGCCACCCGCGACAACGCCCGAACTCGCCACCCACAGGCCACCGACGGTCGCCGTCGCGCCACCGAGGATCCCGCCGAATACCGTCGCTGCACCGCCGGCGAGGATCAGAATGTTGCGTAGCGATTCCTGCCGTGCCAGCTCCGCCATGCTCTGGGCAAGTTGCGGTGGCCGCCCACGTCGCAGCCTCACTGGCCAACGTCCGAAGATGTTCGTCGACCTCCTCCTTGCGGCTGTCGTGCCATGGCAGGCGTACGTAGTCCGCCGGTACGTGGTAAATCTTCGTGAAGGGGAACGTGGCACCGAGACGGACTTCGATGTAGTGCGTGCCGGGGCCGACCGGTGTCTGATGCCACCAGCTGGCTTTCTCTTCCTCCAGGAAGGCCATCGCGGTGTCGATGTAGCGGAGCTCGGCGAAGTAGCCCTGGATCTCCGAGAGCGTGCGGTAGAACTCCTGCGGGTCGTAGGTGATCGAAGGCTCGCTCATGAAACCTCCCTCACGATCGCGAGTAGGGGTCGGAGCAGGGCTCGATCATCTAAATGCCACCGACGCGTTCGTCATGACTCGGTCTGCTCGGCGGGGGATCGTGCACCCCGGGTAGTTCAGGGATGTGCGGCGGCGAGGTGCCGTACTCCTCGGCGTTGTCGTCCAGCAGCCGGGAGAATTCGTCAGCGGCCAGCTTGTCGGTGGCGGCGTACGAGTCGGCGATGTCCACGAGCGCCGCACCGACCTCCTGCATGCGCAGGCAGGTCTGACGGAACACGTCGTGCGCCTCGTCCCGCAACTCCATCAGCCGCAGGTGCGCCGGATGCATTCCGAGCCCCGGCCGATCGAACTGCGTCTCCAACCCATCGACGATGCCGTGCGTCCGCCTCGTCAGCCTGGCGTAGACAGAGGCAATCTCCGGAAGCTCGTTCCGGCCGGCCCGGTACAGGTAGTACAGGTGCGCTCCGAGGCGTCGACCGGCACCGACATCACCGAGGCTGTTGTCGCCGGTGTAGTCCGGCCGCCAGTCTGGCTCGGTCGGGTCGGGCATCGCGGCCCTCCGCCCGATCGTTGCAAACAGTGACGGTCATGTTTATGCGATCTGTTGTAGCAGTGCCGCTCCACTGGATCGGTCCGGGGTCGGCTGGTTCGCGTGGTCCACATACCATCGACATATGCTCTCCGAGGAATCCGTCGTCACCGTGCCCGCGGATGCCGGTCCGGGGCCGGTGGCCGGCACCGACGTGGTGTTTCTGCCGCAGGGGTTCGACCACGGCACACCGGTCTACCCGGCGCACACGACCCAGTTGGTTGACCAGTTGACCGCGCAGGGAGTCACCGCGCGTACCTGGCATCCGGCGGCGGAGTCCGAGTTCCTGTCCACCCGGGGCCCGGTTGCCGACACGTTGCTGCAGATCGCGGTCGGCATCGCGTCGTCGGCCGGCTGGTACGCGATCCAGTCGATGCTGCGCAGCCGCTCCGGCCCGCTGCGGGTGATCGCCGTGTTTGAGCAGGACGGTCAGCGGCGGCGGGCGGAACTGGCCGGTGACGCGGACGACGTGGTCCGTGCGCTGGAGACATTGGACCCGTTCGGGCCGGGACGGCTCGATTGATCCGGGGCGGGTCGGCCCGGTGCAGGCGGAACGGCCGGCCCGATGTTGGACCCAAGTGACGTCGAGCGGCGGGTGCCGTCCCCGCAGGGGGCGGAGCGTCGCCGGATCATCGCCGAGGTAGCCGGTCTGCTCGAGGAGTCGGACGTGGTCCGGGATCCGAGCAGCCGCCAGGTGCTGCTGCGGCTGGTCGAGGAGGCGTTCGGCGGGCCGCTGCGGCTGCGTGACCTGGCGGTGTTACGGCCGCAGTTGGTGGACCTGGTGACGGCCTGCATCGACCGTACCGGCGGGCTGCGGCTGCTCGCCGAGTGTCTCGAGCTACTGGAGCCGGCCGGCGCGCGGACCCTGACGCTGCTCCAGTTGTCCGACGAGTGGCAGGTGTTCGAGCAGTTCGCCGATCACGATCTGGGCTGGCTGCGGGGTGACCTGTCCGAGTTGCGGGTGACGGCGCGGTGGCGTCGGTTCGTGGTCGAGTGCCGGCAGGAGCCGCCGCCGGAGCACTGCACCTCGCTGTGGCATCTGTTCGCCCATCTGGCGGTGGCGCCGTCGAGTGCCGGTGTGGCGGGCGACGGAACGGGGTTTGGCGGGGTGCCGCACTGGTTGCGGCTGCTCGGTCGGCTCGAGGACAGCGTGCCGGCCGAGGCGCGGCAGCGGCTGCGCCAGCTGATTCGGGCCCTGGCCGATGAGTGGGACGTGCCGGAGGACGCCCTCGTCGGGGTGGGTGGGACCCGCTTCGGCCGGTCGCCCGTCGCGGCGGTCGCCACCGCCACCGCCGCCACCGCCGCAGCCACCGCAGCCGTGGCGGACGGTGCCGTCGGCCCCGCGACGGCTTACCTGGTCATCCAGTTCGAGAAGTACGGCGGTGACGACGACACGTTCATCATGTCCCACTGGTATCAGTGGGCGTCGCCGACCTGGGCACCGGTGCGGGGTGAGCATCGCCGAGTGCGCTACGGCGACCTGGAGGCTGCGGTCGACGAGGTGCTGTCGGAGACGGAGCGGCGCTGGGCGCACCAGGCGGGGCCGGTGACGATTGAGATAGTCCTGCCGTGGCAGTTGCTCAACGAGCCGGTCGACACCTGGCGCAAGGAACTTCGGTCGCCGGTGCCGAGCCCGTTGGTGGTGGAGTATCCACTGGTGATCCGCTCGTTGGAGCGGCTGCGTTCCCCCGAGTGGCATCGGCGGTGGCGGGTGCGCTGGCGTGGCGTTGCTGCGGACGGCGGGTCTTCTCGGATATTCTGCGCCGCGCCTGATCAGGTCGACGCCCAACTGGAGGCGTTGCTGACGGGTGACGAGGCGACGGTCGTTCTGGTGTTGAGCGATTCGCCGTTGCCGGACAGCGCGGCCGAGCGGCAACTGCTTGTCGGCGTACGGTCCGGTGTCCCAGCCATCGTCTGGCACCGTGATCCGGTGTTGGCCGTTGAGCTGTGCCGGGTGCTGCGATCGATGGTCGAGTCGGCGAATGGGTTCGCCGGGGGGATGGCGCAGCTGCCCATGCATGTCGCAAAGTTGAGGAAGTCGGCCTGGGGTGAGGATCCGTCTGCTTCGGGCCGGCACGTCGGGCACGGCTTTGTGATCTTGTGGGACGATCCGCTGCGGCAGCCCGGACAGCCTGGCTCAGCCGGCGACGACTTGGGAGAGGTCCGCGAATGAGCGGAGACGGTCACCGGGGGACGGTCGGCGGCACCATCCGCCCCGGTGGTGCTCCATGATGGATTCGTTGTCGTCGCGTGGGTCGGCCTTTGCGGTCCGTCCGACCCTGCCCGAGCCGGCCCGGCAGTTGGAGATCGCCGGTCGTCGTGAGGTCCTCGTCGTCATCGACGACGATCCGGTGATGGAGTTCTGGTCCGACGAGTTCGCCGACTTCCTGGCGATGCTGCGCGAGCAGGAGTGCTTCGCCTCGGTGTCGGTCCGGTCCGTGGTGGTCGCCGACGGCGCGGTGCGCTGGCGTGACGCCCCGCACGCCCCGCTGACGGTGCCGTCGGGTGACGGCGGGCCGCCGGTGGTCTTCCTGGTGACGCACGGCCGGTCGCCGGCCTGGACCACCGGGCTGATCTTCCCGGTGCTGGTCGGCTGGGCGGCGTTGGCGGCGTTGGCCGTGGTCAACGTGCTGCCGCAGCAGCACTGGTACGACCGGGGAATGGATACCGCCGAAGTGCTGTGGACCCCGGCCAGCGCCCGGCTACCGACCGCCGAGCGTCCATGGCGGACCAGCGTGCCGGACCCGTGGTCGGCGGCGGAGCCCGGCGGGCCGGAGCGGACCGCGGTGCCGGTGATCCAGCGCGGCGGTGACTGGCTGTCGCGGTGGGGGCGGCTGCTGGCCGGGCCGACGGCCGGTACGGTGCGGATGCCGGCGCTGCTGGTGAATTTGTCGGACCGGGTCCCGGGAGCGGTGCGCGTACCGCGCCTGGCGCAGTCGGGGCTGAGGGCGACCGAGCTGGTCGCCCGGTTCCGGGCCAAGGCGTCGCCCCGGGCGTTCGCGTTGGCGACCCGGCTCGCCGCCGCTCCGCTGACCTCGCGGATCATCCGGGCGGTGCAGCGCACCGCCGGTCGGCTCGGCCCGACGCACCTGACCGAGGTGTTGACTAGCGACCTGTTGCGGCCGGTGCGGCACGGCGGTGGTACGTCCGGCGATGACACCCGGCTGCGGTACGAGTTCCGCCACGGGGTTCGTGACCAACTGCTGGCGTCGAGCTACCGGGACCGCATCATCGAGGTCCAGTACACCGTGGAGAGTGAGCTCGGCCGGGACATCGAGGCGGTGCGGAACTTGACCCGTCGGGTCCGCAGCCCCCGCGAGGCCACGTACCCCCGGGTGACCCCGGCCTCCGAGCCGTTTCTGCGGGTCGAGTTGGCGGTGCACCTGTCGTTGGGCGGCCCGAACCTGGTCGCCGCCGAACGGCTTGGTTGGGCGTTGGGTTCGCCGGTCCGGGCCCGCAGATCCCGCTATCCGGCGACGAATTCGCAAGCGAGTCATACAGGTATGGAGCCGACGATGTCTGACATAATGGCGTCGCCGGGAGCGTCCTTCCCGTTCGGCGCCCGGCAGCAGACGCCCCACCCCGGACCCGACCCAGAAGGGAGTGCGGTGTCTCCGACCGGCAGTGTCATCCCGCCGACCACCGCTGTCCTGCGCACCCAGCGACGCGACCAGCAGCCGGCCGTCGTCGGCAACCTGCCGCCGCGCAACGCCAACTTCACCGGCCGGCGGGCGCTGCTCGACACGCTGCACCAGCGGCTGCGCGCCGGCACCACCGCGGTGCTGCCCGAGGCGGTGCACGGTGCCGGCGGTGTCGGCAAGTCCCAACTGGTCGTCGAGTACGTCTACCAGCACCAGCAGGACTTCGACCTGATCTGGTGGATCTCCGCCGAGCGTCCGGCGCAGATCCAGTCCGCACTCGTCGAGCTCGCCAGCCGGCTCGACCTGCAGGTGCCGACGACAGCGAACACCGCCGTGCCGGCGGTGCTCGACGCGCTGCGCATCGGCCGCCCGTACGCCAACTGGCTGCTGGTGTTCGACAACGCCGAGGACCCCGACGACGTGGAACGGTTCTTCCCCCGGGGTGGGCCGGGCAGCATCGTGGTCACCTCGCGCGACCCCCGGTGGGGCCAGATCGCCAGCGGCCTGCCGGTCGACGTGTTCGACCGGCAGGAGAGCATCGAGCTGCTCCGCCGCCGTGGCCCGGACCTTCTGGCCAGCGACGCGGAGCGGCTCGCCGCCGCGCTGGGTGACCTGCCGCTGGCCATCGAGCAGGCAGCGGCCTGGCGCGCGGAGACGACGATGACCGCCGACGAGTACCTGCAGCTGCTGCGCGACAGCCAACCCGACGTCGACGACGTGACCGAGGTGGAGCAGGACTACCCGCCGCTGGTCGCGGCCGCCTGGCACATCTCCCTCAACGGGCTGCGGGAGCGGGACCCGTCGGCGCTGCGTCTGCTGCAGGTCTGCGCGTTCTTCGCGTCCGAGCCGATCAATCGGTCGCTGCTGTCCAAGCCCCGGTTGCAGATCCACCCCGACCTGGATCCGCTGGTGCGCAGCCCGATCCGGCTCAAGCAGGCGATTCGGACCATCGGCCGGTTGTCGTTGGCCCGCATCGACCACCGGACCAACTCGTTGCAGATGCACCGGCTGGTCCAGCGGGTGCTGATCCACCAGATGCGCGAGCAGGACCGCAACGACCTGCGGCACAGCGCCCACCTGCTGCTCGCCGGCAACGACCCGGACGAGCCGGACGACGCCGACCACTGGCCCCGCTACGCCGAGCTGTATCCGCACATCGTCGCGTCCGGCGCGGAGACCTGCCGTAACGAGCTGGTCCGGGACATGGTGCTCAACGAGGCGAAGTACCTGTGGCGTTGGGGCGACCACATCGGTGCCCGCGACCTCGCCCAGCGGGCGTACCGGTCGTGGATCGACCGGGGTGACGACACCGACCCGGACAGTCTGCGGATGGCGACCTGGCTCGGGTTCATGTATTTCGTCGTCGGCGACTACGCCGCCGCCGCGAAGTTGAACGCCCGGACGTTGCAGCTGTACCGGCAGACGGTCGGCGACACCGAGGAGGAGACGCTCGACGCGCTCGGTGCGGTCGCCGCCGACCATCGCGTCGCCGGTGACTTCGACGGGGCGTTGGAGCGGTCGATCACCGTCTACGAGCAGTCCCAGCGCAACTTCGGTGACGAGGAGCCGTTCACGCTGCGGGCCGCGCACAACCTCGCGGTCAGCATGCGGCTGTCCGGGCTGTTCGGTCGGGCGCTGCAGCTCGACGAGCAGACCTACGAACAGTTGGTGCACATCTACGGCACCGACCACCCGGTCAGCCTGAACACCCTCGGCGGTATCAACCTGGACCGGCGTGAGCTGGGTGACTACGTGACGGCACACGCCAGCCAGGAGAACCTGGTCGCCGACGCCCGCCGGGTGCTCAAGTACGACGACCATCCGGACCTGGTCCGGCAGAGTCACCAGCTGGCCGGCTTCCGGCGTAAGGCCGGCCAGCACCATGAGGCGCTGGACCTGTCCACCGATGCGCTGCGGCGGTTCCGCATCCGCTACGGCGACGACCACCCGGACAGTGTGCTGGCCAACCTGACCGTCTCGATCGACCTGCGGGTCACCGGCGACCTGCGGGCTGCGCGGCAGGCCGGTGAGGCCGCCGTGCAGGGTCTGCGGGCGCTCTACGGCGAGGACCACCCGCACACCGCGGGGGCGCAGGTCGACCTGGCGGTGACGTTGCGCCTGCTCGGTGAGCACGAGCAGGCCCGCGAGGTGGCCGATGAGGGCCTGCGCCGGCTCACTCAGCGGCTCGGGGGCAGCCACGCCCTGGTGTTCGCCGCCCGGGTCAACCTGGCCAGCGCCTTGTACGAACTTGGTGAGTACGAGGCGGCGCGGGCGCTCGACGCGGAGACGTTCGACAGCTGTACGGAGCAGCTCGGTCCCGGCCATCCGATCACGTTGGCCTGTGGGTTCAACCTCGCGATGGATCTGCGCGGGCTCGGCCAGGACTCCCAGGCGAGTCTGCTGTTCGACGACATCGTCGACCGGTTCCGGTCGACGTTCGGCGAGCTGCATCCGGCGACGGCGGCAGCGGCGGCCGGGGTGCGGGCCAACTGCGATATCGATCCGCTGCCGCTGTGACCTGCCCCGGCGGGTTCGCTCCGGAACTGTACGGCCGGACCCGGATTCAGCGGCGGGTCCGGTTCAGAAGCAGCCAGCCGGCCGGATCCGCCGGCCGGTGCGCGTCGGCGGGCAGTCCGGCACCGACCCAGGCCGCCAGCTCGACCGGATCGGGTACGTCGACCGGGGCGCCCCGGCGGGCGGCATGCCGCAGCGTCTCCATCACCAGTTCCGGCCGGTGCAGCAGGGCCCGCGCCGCCGGATGCGTCGACCCGTCCGGCCAGGTCAGTCCCAGCCCGATCCAGCTGTGCGCCGCCGTTGTCCCGGCCGCCAGATCGGCTGCCAGCTGCCGCAGGTAGCCGGCGCGGGCCCGGTCGGCGTCGCCGCCGACCAGTGCGACGTCGGCGGCGGTCGCGCCGGTGACCAGGCCGGTTACGGTGTCCGTGGCGGCGGTCAGTCGGTCGAAGCCGGCCGGGTCGGTCAGCCGGTGGCGGGTCAGCACCGCGCGGGCGTCGAACCAGGCCCGGTCGGGGCGGGTCAGCGTGGCCGGCCGGCCGTCCCGGGCGTCCGCCAGGCAGGCCGGCAACGGCCGTCGGCCGGCCCAGGCGGCGGCCAGCTCGGTCCGTGCGGCGGCGTCGAGCCGCAGGTTGTGCGCCCGCCACAGCGCCCGGTGGTCGACGGCCATCCGGTCGGCCAACCGTTGCGGGCCGGCCGGTACCTGCTCGGTCTCGAACGTGGCGACCGTGTCGTGCAGGATTTCGACGAACCGGGTGCCGTGCCCGGTCAGCCGGCCCGAGTCGAGCAGTGACCGCACCGCGTGCCGGGTCTGGCGACGCCAGAGCGCGAACTCGAAGTTGGCCAACGCGACCTGCCCGGCCGGGGCGTGCCGCCGGTGCACCCGCCAGAAGTCGGTGATCCCGGCGAACGCGTACACCCCCTGCAGCAGCCCGGCGACAGGGCGCGGGTCGTCGCGCCATGGTGCGTAGAACCGCCGGTCGGGATCGTCGTTCACCAGGGTCAGCAGATGGGCCAGCGCGCCCAGTTTGTGGTGCTGGATCTCGTGTACCAGCGTCATCGCCAGCTGGGTGGCGTCGTCCGGTTCGGACAGCAGAATGGTGCCGAAGGCTTCCGCGCCGGAGGCGGACAGTTGGCGGAACCGTTCCCGGGCCGGCAACGGCGCGACGGTCCGCAGGATCGCCGCGACCGTCCGGGCGCGCTGCGGCTGCTGCCGTACCAGCAGCTCCCAGGCCTGCTGGAGCTGGGCCTGCCAGCGGCGCACCTGGTCGGTGCTCAGCGGTGCCGGCGCTGCCGGTCCGCGCAGGTCCCGGTAGACGTCCCGATCGAGCAGTTCCACCCGCAGGTCGATCCCGCCAGCGGTGGCGACCAGCCGGACCGGCGGATGCCAGTGGGGGTCGCCGGGGCCGACCGGGTCGGTGCCGCCCGCGGTGACCGTGACCGTGCCGGCGGCTGCGACCACCTGTACCCGCTCGATCCGCGGGGGGAGTTCCACGGCGGCGACGGTGGGCAGCGCGAGGTGGCCGTGGCGGGCCGGGACCACGAGGTCGAAGCTGAGCCCGGCGCGGACCGCAGCGGCGGCGGCCAGCGAGTGCAGGTAGCCGACGTCGACCCAGAGCGGCGGGTCGCCGGACCCTGCCGAGGTGAGCCGGCGCAGGGTGTGCGCCACCCAGATGCCGACCTGCGGTTGGGCGACGACCTCCTCGGTGGCGTCCGGGTCGGCGCGGTCGGCACGGACCAGCAGTTGCCACGCGGTGTCGACACCGGACAGCGGGCCGGCGGCGTCGGTGCGGCGCGCGACGGCGTCCACCAGTGCGCGCAGCGCGGTCAGCCGCCAGCTACGTTCGGAGCCGCGCAGGGCTGCTGCGGTCCGTTCGTCGCCGCCGGTGCTGGCCAGTTGCCGGAAGTCGTCGACGGCGATTGCGTGGGTGGGTGCCGCCGCCCGGCCCGTCAACCGATCCGGTCTTCCGCCAGGGGGTCGGCTCCGGTGGCCCGACCGGCGAACGATCCGCTGTAGCCGCTGATGCTGCCCTCGGCGTCGGCGATCCGCTGCCGTACCCGGACCATCGCGGCGGTCATGTCGGAGTCGTCGACGCCGCGCAGCGTCGCCACGTCTACCGTCGACAGATCGAGCATCTCGGACTCGATACCGGCCGGGGTGCTGTCCATCAGCGGTAGCCCTTCACGAAAGGTGACGGTCGATGTCCTCATCATCGCTTATCCCCGCACGGCAACGGAAGCGCCGGGGCGCATGCGTCACAGCGCCGGCGTCGACCGGCGGTAGCTACCCGGCGAGCCGCCGGACCGTCTCGGCGAGGTGGTCGACGGCAGCGTCGTCGCTGGTGAAGAAGCGTACGGCGGCGACGAGTTCGGACAGTCCGGTGGCGTGGTGCAGGCAGCCTCGGACGATGCTGACGGCGTCGATCCGGGTCGCTGGGTTGCGCCGGATCGAGGCGTACACCGACGGGGGCAGCAGAGACAGAATTTCCTCGCGGTCGTTCGGCCGGCGGAACTCCGGAATCTCCAACAGCGCGTCCACCACCGCGCCGATCGCCGCCGTTGACGGCCGCACCAACCTCTCGACGGGCTTGCGCGACCCGCCCGGGTCCGCCGCCAGCAGCAGACCTTCGTCGCCGGACGCGTCGCGGTACCACAGGTAGGTGGGGGTCTGCCCGGTCAGACCGTCGGCCCGTAGCGTGGTGAACCGGGCCCGCAGCCGCTCCGCGAGCCGTTGCGGGTCGGCCAGCGCCGTGAGGCCGTCGGCGTCCATCAACCGCAGCAGCTCCCGGCTGAACAGGCCGGTCCGCTGCCGGTCCAGGTTGGCGGCGGGTTGGCCGGCGGCGGCGGCGAACAGCACGTCCTGGCTGCGTCCGGCGACCGGGTCGCCGATCGGGAAGGTCTCGTGCCCGTCGATCCGGCGCGGCCGGGCCGGGCCGTGCGTCTGGCAGACATCGACCAGCCACAGCTGCCGGTGCAGCGCCGCGACGAGGTCCGAGGCGTACGTCGCCAGCAGCGAGTCCAGGTCGAGGTTGACGGCGTCGGCGTCGGTGGCGTCGGCGTAGTACAGCCGGCGTCGCCGACGCGGGTCGACGAAGCCGTGGCCGCCCCAGTAGACGTACAGTTCCCGCGCGGAGCTGGCAGGCAGCTCGCGCAGCAGCAGTTGGCGGACGGTGGCGCGGTCGGCGGGTCGCCGCCGTACCCCAGCCGGCAGGTCGTCGGCCGGGGGTGCCGGGTCGGTGAGCAGCTCCACGTTCCCGGTGGGTACGCCGTGGGCGACGAAGAACCGTGCGATCCGGACGGCGTCGTCGACCGGCCCGGTCAGGGTCCAGCCGTCGCCGGCCTGGTAGGCGCCGACGCCGACGGCGACCACGCGGACGTCGGGGCGCTGCGGCCCGGTCGTGGTCACCGTCCGACGGTACGGGTCGCCGACCCGGCTTGCGTCGTCTGGTCACCGGCTCCGGCTCCGGCTCCGGCTCCGAGGCCCAGGCCCAATGCTGCGTAGCTTAAGTTGATCTTGGGGTGTGGCCTGCGGTTGTGTGGCTGCTGTCGGGTGGTTCGGCGTGGCGGGCTG
>NZ_JBHMIO010000051.1:0-27983 GCF_048060275.1 Micromonospora sp. LOL_015 | reverse complement strand
TGCGGGCATCGCTGGTGTTCCTCCCAGGTTTCGATGTCTCCATCAAACCCGGTGCGGGACAATCAACTTAAGCTACGCAGCATTGGTGCGAGGGGTCGTCATGTGTTCCAGCGAGTCGTCCGGGATCGGCACTTCGTACTGCCGCGCGACAGACGCGGCGAGTTCGAGCATCGCCAACGAGTCGTAGCCCAACTCAGCAAACGCTACGTCGAGGGAGTTCTCGTCCAGTTCCGGGCCGTCGGTCCCGTCCGCCGAGCCGAGGATCTTTCGGAGGTCTTCTAGGGTAAACAGTGTCATCCCAAAGTCCTTTCTAGATACGCCAACTCACCCGTCGGCTCGGGTGAGTACGACGGCGGATACGAATCCCTGGTGCCCTCGCGCGAGCACCAAAGCGGCACGCACCGGCATCTCCCGGGGCTGGTTGAGGACCAGGTCCAGGTCGTCACCGGTCACCAGCCGGGTGGGACCGGTGCACGGAGGCACCACCGCGTGGCGCAGGGCCAGCAGCGCAGTCGCCACATCGAGTGCGCCACCTCCGGCATAGAGCCGGCCGGTCAGCGTCTTCGGGGCAGTAACTGCCACGCCACGCGGCCCGAAGACACCGCGCAGCGCAGCTGCTTCGGCGCGATCCTCAGCCCACACCCCGAGGGCATCGGCGAAGACGACGTCGACCTGGTCGGGGGTGAGCCGGGCGTCGGTCAACGCCCGGTTGATCACCCCGACCAATGGTTCGGATCGCCCGTCTGCCGGCGATGGGTCGAACCCCCGCTGCGTAGCCGACGATCCGCCCGTAGGCCTCGGCATCGCGGGCGTCGGCCGCGTCCGGTGTCTCGACGATCATAATCGCGCCGCCCTCACCCGGTAGGTAGCCGGTCGCGCTGGCGTCAAAGGGCAGGTAGGCCCGAGCAGGATCGTCCACGGCAGACAACGCGCCGTTGGAGAGTTGGGCGACCAGTCCGTACGGGCAGAGCGAGGCGTCGGTGCCGCCGGTGACCACCAGCCGCGTACCTGACCGGAGCAGTCGCCGTGCTTGGCCGATGGCATCCAGGCCGCCAGATTGCTCGGTGCAGATCACACCGCACGGGCCACGCATGCCGTGCCGGATCGAAATCTGCCCGGTGCTGGCGGCGTAGAACCAGGCGATCGACTGGTACGCACCGACCCAGGACGGACCCCGCGTGTAGAGCCGTTGCATCTCGTGCTGGCCGAATTCGGTGCCACCCGATGAACTGGCGATCACTACCCCCATCGAGTACTCGGGCTGCTGGGCCGGATCGACCCCGGCGTCCTGCAGCGCGTTCTCGGCCGCAGCGAGTGCGAAGTGCGTCCAGCGATCGGTCTGCGAAATGAGCCGTCCGGGTACCCGCCCTTGCGGTGCGAATCCGGGCACCTCACCGGCGAGGCTCACCGGATAGCCAGTCGGATCGAATCGTGTGATTCGCCCGATCCCGCTCTTGCCGGCCAGGACCGCCTGCCAGTGCTCGTCGACGCGCGTGCCAGTTGGCGCCACGACCCCGATACCCGTCACCACGGGCTGGGTCGGTTCGGGTGTCCGGCTACGCTTCGATGACGCGATCATCGTGGGCCTTTCCTTGTCCGTGACGGCGCACGACGCCGTCCTGCAGACAAGGCTGGCCGGTCGGTCTGGAGTTACCCTCAAACTCAACTCGAAGCAATGCCGACCTTCGGCGGCCCTGGTAACCAGGTTGGTCGGCTATAGTTCGGCGGAAAGCGCCCCAGCCTGCCTCGTGGACCCGGGCCGTGGGCCGTCCCAGTTGTCGGGTGCACTGCCCCAGAGACGGGGCGGCGCTTGTGGCCGCCGGGACAGAGGGACGGCCACGCACCGGTGGGTGATGCGTGGCCGTCCCGGGCCGCGGCTGCGGGGGAGCCGCGGGGCTAGTTGTGGTGGGCGTGTCTGGACAGAACGCGGCTCACCGAGTCTTCCTCTCCCGGTTGGACCACCAGGAACTGGATCATCATGCCTTGATCCTCGTGCCGGAGCAGATGGCAGTGAAGCATGTACGGCCAGGTCGTGCTGGTGTAATCCTCGAAGGTCACGGCAATGCGCAGTGGCGTGCCAGGCGGCAGGTATACGGTGTCCTTCAGCCCGGCGAGATGTGCCGGGACAGGCTCACCGCCGATATCCAGTACCTGGAACGAGACGCCGTGCACGTGGAAGTTGTGCGGGGCTTCGTCGGTGTTGATGACCGTCCACACCTCGGTGCTGCCTGCGGTGAACACCCCATCGACACGACTCATGTCCATGGTTCGGCCGTTGATGGATACGCCGAGCAATTCGAAGGAGCGTTCCTCGGCGCCGGTCACGTCCGGTTGCTCAACCGTGACCAATTGCGGAGGCACCTCGATCGCCGAGGCCAGTTGCTCAGCTGCGCGCAGTTGCAGGATGTCCAGGGTGTCATCCGCTCCAGCGAACCGGCGCAGTGGGAACCCGGAACCCAGGTCAGCGGGGAAGCTGCGCAGCACCGGCCGGTCCCCGGCGCCAAGCGCCACCAGCACCTCGAAGCGCTCGCCCGGGCTCACCTGCAACCGACGCAGATCGACGGGGCGTTCCAGCAACCCGCCGTCCGTGCCGATGACGGTGAGTGGGCGGTCATCGGGAAAGCCCAGGTTGTAGGTCCGCGCGTTCGACGCGTTGAGAATCCGCAGCCGCACCAGCGAGTGCCGCACTTCCAGATGCGGGTTGTAGGTGCCATTGACCAGAACAGTGTCGCCGAGGATGCCAACGTTGCCCGCCCCGGCGATCTGCTGGGTGAAGGTGGCGTGCCGGGTGTCGAGTGACCCGTCGTCGTGGAAGTTCTTGTCCTGCAGGATGAGAGGGATGTCGTTGACGCCGTACTCGTCCGGTAGCTGCGGACCGGCGTCGTCATCGACCAGGAACATGCCGGCCACACCACGGTAGACGTGCATCGCGGTTTGCTGGTGCATGTGCGGATGGAACCACATCGTTGACGCCGGCTGGTCGATTGTCCAGGTCGGCGACCAGATCGTGCCCGGGCGAATCATCTGGTGCGGACCGCCGTCCATCTCGGGCGGCAGGTGCATTCCGTGCCAGTGCAGGGTGGTGGTCTCGGAGAGCCCGTTCTCGACATCGAAAACAACCGTGTCGCCGCGCTGCGCTCGTACCGTGGGTGCCAGGTAAGTACCGTTGATGCCCCAGGTTGCCGTCTGCTTGCCCGGCAGAAACTCCTTTTGTCCGCTCTGGATGGTCAGGTGAAACTTCTTGCGGCCGTGTTCGTCGGTGGTTGACTCGGCCAGCGGCGGCACGGCCAGCGGCTGGCTGAAGTCGAGCCTGCCCACGGTACTACGATCGAGTTGCTGGTAGGAGACCACAAAGTTCACCGCCCAACCCACCCCGGCAGCCAAGCCCAGGCCGACCACTGCAGCCACGGCCGCGACGATTCGGCGGGCGGTCCTCATTGCTGGTCCTCCTTCGTGGAGATGCCGGCGCCGCCGGACCGCGACGCCGGCATTACTCTAGCCAGAATAACCGTAGGCGTATATGAGGGCTTACCCCTAGTGTGTCAGGACCGGCCGGGGACGGCGAGCAGCATGGCGCTCTGGAACCCACCGAATCCGCTACCCACGGTGAGCACCACCGAGGTGCGGTGGTCCCGGGCCACCAGCGGCACATAGTCCAGGTCGCACTCGGGATCGGCGTTGTGCAGGTTGGCCGTCGGGGGGACGACCTGTCGCTGCAGGGCGAGCGCACAGGCCGCGATCTCGATCGACCCGATCGCGCCGAGCGAGTGTCCGACCATCGACTTGATCGAACTCACCGGGACACGGTAGGCGTGCTCACCGAGGCTACGCTTGAAAGCCGCCGTCTCATGGCGGTCGTTCTGCCGGGTTCCGGAGCCGTGGGCATTGATGTAGTCCACGCTTGTCGGATCTAGTTTGGCCTGATTGAGCGCGACCCGGATCGCTTCGGCCATCTCGCGGCCGTCAGGTTTGAGCCCGGTCATGTGGAACGCGTTGCTGCGACTGGCAAAGCCCACCACCTCGGCGTATACCGGTGCCTGTCGGCGCTCGGCGTGTTCGGCCTCCTCGATGACGAACATCGCGGCACCTTCGCCGAGCACGAAGCCGTCGCGCTGCGCGTCGAAGGGCCGGGAAGCATGCTCGGGATCGTTGTTGTTCGGTGAGGTCGCCTTGATCGCGTCGAAACATGCCGATGTGATGGGCGACAGCGGAGCATCACTCGCACCGGTCACCGCGATGTCCGCGCTGCCCTCCGTGATGAGCTGCACCGCGTGCCCGACCGCGTCGATGCCGGACGTGCACCCGGTGGAGATCAACGCGACCGGACCTTCCGCCGCGACCTCCCGCGCGACCTCCACCGCGATCGTGCTGGGCACCATGTATCCGTACAACTGTGGCACCCGGTAGTCGGCGTCGACCAGCCAACGTCGCCCGTCGTCGGAGAGGACTGCGTACTCCTGCTCCAGGCCCATGGTGCACCCGACCGCACTGCCGACGCTGACCGTGAGCCGCTGCGGCTCGACCCCGTCGAGCCGCAGTCCGGCGTCGGCCACCGCCTCCCGCGCCGCCACTGTGGCGAATTGAGCAGCGCGGTCCGTCCGGCGTATCTGCTGTGCGCTCAGTCCGGCCGCCCGGGCGTCGAAGTCGCACTCGGCTGCGATCCGGGACCGGTACCCCGACGGATCGAACAAGGTGATAGTACGGGTGGCGGTACGCCCTTCGGTCAGCATTTGCCAGAACGGCTCACGTCCGATGCCGCCGGGGGCGACCACGCCGACGCCGGTGATGACCGCGCGGCGGCTCACCGTGTTCTGCCCACGTTCGGCTGGGAGCTTTCCGGGTCGGGCAGTGGTTCGGTGTCCACGTGCCCCAACTCCGGACGCGGGGCCAGCGGCGACAGGTGGAACACCGCCTCCGCCGGCACGGCACCGGTGTTGACCAGCCGATGCCGCACGCCGATCGGGATGAACAGAGACTCCCCCGGCCCCAGTTGCACCACGGTCCCGTCCATAGCCATCTCCAGCTGCCCCGAGATGACATGCAGAAACTCCTCGGAGTACGGGTGCAGGTGTTCACTGATGAACTCCTGCGCTGTCAGCCGAAGCACCCCCCCGAAGCCAGAGACACACCCGACGGTACGCGGGCTCAGGGTCACCCGGATCTCGCCACCTCTGCGTCGGTTCGCGGCCACTGAGTCCGAGGCGACCTTCCAGTGCGACACGGTCGTCACCGCGTCACCTCCTGCCCTGCCGACCAGACGTAAAACGGCGTCGCCATCGCGTCGCGCGGTTCCTTCCAGTTGGGGTCGTACGGGGAGACGTGGTTGCCGAGGGCGATGTTGATCTCCTCGTAGAGCGGGTGGCTGCGGGCCCGGTACAGCCGCGGCGTGATGTCGTCGTCGGCCTCGACGAGGTGGAAGTAGAGGTCATGGAAGCGGAACAAGGTCCGGCGCTGGACACCGATGAGATGCGGCAGGTCGGACGCGTCAGACTTGGCGAAGATGTCGGCAACGGCATCCGAATCTCCGGGATCCATCCTCGCCACGATGAGAGTACGGTGCACGAACGGCCTCCTTGGACGGGTATCGACAGGTCATCTGTCTGCACCGTCGCAGCGCCCGTTGGAAGGTAACTCGAAGTGGTCTGTAGGGTAGTCGCGCGGCAGCCCGTCCTCAGCGGTGTTCACACCGCACTAGATGCGCCTCGTCGTCAACGAAGACGAACTCCAACTCGACCGAACCCAGGTGGTTGCCGACAGTACGGGCAGTATCGGCGACGCGGGTCGCCACGGCCAGCGTCAGGACCGGTGCGTCACGCAACTCGTCGGGCACGACGACGGTGCAGGTGCCGCCAGCCGCCGGGGCGGAGGCGGTCTCCTTTCGGGCCACGGTGTACGTGCCGACGCCAGCGGCCTCCGACACGGTCACCTCGTCGAAGTAGACCGGCCCGGACAGCGGCTCGGCCATCCCCCAGCACGCGCGCATCCGCTGCTGACCGGTTGCGGGGTCCACCGAGACCAGGACACTCGCCCGCGCCGGCAGAAAGTGCTGCACGGACAGCACGGCGCGGATGTCACGACCGCCACCCGCCGCCCGCTGCGTCCAGGCCAGCAGCTCCAACGAACCCTCCGCCAGAGTACTGATCGGCAAGTTGTGCAACACCGGACTGCGCACCATGACCCGGCCGGCGTCGGTCACACCCGCGCACCGCAGCGACACCCGGGCAAATGGTCCCGGAAGCATGCGCCGGCGGCACCGGTCGGGCTGAGCCCGAGCGACGGCGAGCCACAGGTCCAGAGGGGCGGACAGCACGACGGTGTGCGGGACCTGACTCAGGTGGCGTACCCGCGCGAGGGCGGCGACGTCGGAACCCACGAGCCGCGCGTCCCGTGACCGCTCACTCGCGAGATCGATTCGCGCCAGCGTGATCACGACCAGGCACTGTAGGGGTCTGTCGCCGCCTCGTCGACGAGACACGTCGGTGTCGTCGATATAACCAGATTCCCACAATATTGCCTATGCACTACTTCTTAATACACCAAATAGCCCATCTAGTAAATGAAACGGAGTCAGCCGTCGCAGCGGTCACCTTTGCGGCTACCAGTTGATCTGGCGGCTGCCTCGAAAGAAGCAGCCGGACGGCCCGTCGTCGTCGAGCGACACCAGGTACTCGACGTCGACGGCCGCGTCCTGCGCCGACCGCTGGGCGTCGGGCCGCATCCTGGTGTGCACGAGTCCGGGGTTGACCGCGTTGATCAGTACTCCGCTACCTTTGGTCGCGGCGGCCAGCATGCTGGTCACCGCGTTGAGTGCGGTCTTCGACGTCGAGTAGCCCGGCGCGCCGACGAAGATTCCGTTGCTGAACGCCCCGGTGCCACTGGACACCATCACCACCCGTCCCCAGCGGCGCGTGACCATGTCCGGGACGAAGGCCTGGCACACCCGCCAGGCGCCGAGCGCGTTGATCCGCCACGTCAGCTCGACAAGCTCGAGCGGTACGAGCAACGGGTCCTCACCTCCGTCGAGTAGCACGCCGGCGTTGTTGACCAAGATGTCGATCGGTCCTACCGCCTGCCGGGCGGCAGCGACGCTCGCCGGATCCGTCACGTCCAGTCGCACGGCGCGGGTGTCGCCCCCTAGTCTGGCCGCCGCCTGTTGCGCGTCCGCGACCTGCCGCGCAGCGATCACCACCTGGTGCCCTCGGGCGGCGAGCCGGGCGGCCACCGCCGCACCGATCCCCCGGTTCGCCCCGGTCACCAGCGCGACCTTCGCCTCCATCGCCCCTCCTCTATCCGATCGCTCTGTACCGCCGGCAAGCGTCGGTGTCCTGGCTCGACAGCCGATGGGGCGCTGATGGAACCTCGACGACGAGCGATCCTCGAGTCACGGGTCACCTGCATGCGGCACGGTGACGGGTGGCCCCGCGTTCCGCGGTCGCCTCAGCTGACGCAACCTGCTGCCGCACTAAGGAGGCCGCTATGCGTGTTCTGTTCACAACCTGGGCCTGGCCGTCCCACCTGTACGGTATGGTGCCGCTGGCCTGGGCCTGCCAGGCCGCCGGACACGACGTCGTCGTCGCCAGTCAGCCCACGCTGCAGCGGACCATTGCGGCGACCGGGCTGACCGGAGTGTCGGTCGGCGCCGACCGCGACGCCGAAACGATGGTCCGGGGGTACCTGCTGCCGGCTGCTGCCGAGCGCGGTCGGTCCGAGCCGGTCTCGCCACGTACCGGTCGGGGACCGCGAGCCCTGCAGATGTTCCTCGCCCACGCCGACGCCATGCTCGACGAACTCGTCGAGGTGGCCCGGCAGTGGAGTCCTAATCTGATCGTCTACGAGCCGACCGCGTGGGCCGGACCGCTCGCCGCGCAGGTGGTCAAGGTGCCTGCGGTACGCCACCTGTACGGGGCTGACCTGCTGGTCCGGGCCCGTCAACTCCTGCCGGAGCTACTCGCGCCGCTGGCCCGCCGACACGGCAGCGCACCGGTCGATCCCACTGCCGCGCCGACGATCGACCCGTGGCCGGCCCGGCTGCGCCTACCGGGCAGCCGGGCCGACCTGCCAATGCGGCACGTACCGTTCAACGGCCCCTGGCAGAGCCTGCCGCCGAACACCGGCAGCGCCGACCGCTCGGCGAGCCGCGCCAGTCGCCGGAGGATCTGCGTCAGCTGGGGGCACACCATCGCGCGGGTCTCCCCGTCCCGATTCATCGCCGGTGCCGTCGCAAAGGCATTGGCGGCGCATGCCGAGGTGATCCTCGCGGTCTCAGCCGACCAGCATGAGCTGCTGGGTCCGCTCCCCGACGGCGTACGGGTGCTGCACGACGTACCGCTGCGCACCATCCTGCCCGGCTGCGACCTGCTGGTGTCGCACGGCGGGGCCGGCTCCATCCTCACCGCGCTGGACGCCGGCGTGCCGATGCTGCTGGTACCGCAACTGCCGGATCACGCGGCCCACGCCGCTGCGGTGCTCGGCGCCGGTTGCGGAGCAGTGCTCAACCGCGCGGAGGCGACCCCGGAGCAGCTACGCCGGGAAGCCGGTTCGTTGCTCACCGACAAGGCGGTCGCCGACGCGGTTCACGAGGTACGTCGGGACATGCACGCACAACCGGGACCGGCGCAACTCGTCCCGCGTCTGGAACAGCTGGCGCTCGACCGAGTCTGACCAGCCACCGGCCGGTCCAGATCGCTCCGAGCGGGCCTCGAGACGCGACGCAGACAGTGACGTCATGTGTGGACTAGCGGGATGGGTCGACTTCGGGCGTGATCTGACATCAGAGATCAACACGGTACGTGCCATGGTGGCGACCCTCGCCAACCGTGGACCTGATGCTGAGGGGGGGTGGACGGACCGAGACGCCGCGCTGGGCTTCCGCCGGCTTGCCGTCATCGACGCGGCCGGCGGCGACCAGCCAATGGTCGCCGAAGGAGACGGTCGAGTACAGGCGGTCCTCGTCTACAACGGCGAGGTCTACAACTTCCGCGAGTTGCGCGAGCAACTCCGTAGCCTCGGGCACCGGTTCCGTTCCAGCGGAGACACCGAGGTCGTGCTCCGGGCCTACCTGCAGTGGGGCGAGCGGTGCGTGGAGCATCTCGACGGGATGTTCGCCTTCGCGGTGTGGGACCCGGCGCGCCAGCGCCTGCTGCTCGCCCGCGACCGGCTCGGGGTGAAGCCGCTGTACTACGCTGCGGCCGGCCCGGGCCTGGTCTTCGGATCCGAGGTCAAGGCACTGCTCGAGCACCCCCTGGTGGATGCCGTCGTCGACGCTGAAGGGCTCGCTGAACTGCTGGCGTACATCGCCACCCCGGGACACGGTGTCTACCAGGGAGTGCGCGAGGTCCCACCCGGGCACCTCGTGATCCTCGACCGGACGGGTCAACACCTGCGCCGCTACTGGGCGCTGCCGGTGCGGGAGCACACCGACGACTGGGCCACCACGGTCGCGACGGTCCGCGGCTTGCTGACCGACTCCGTGCACGCCCACCTCGTTTCGGATGTCCCGCTGTGCACCCTGCTCTCCGGCGGCCTCGACTCCAGCGCGATCGCGGCGATCGCGGCGATCGCCGGAGAACGACCGCGCACATTCGCCGTGGACTTCGACGGGCACGCCGAGCGGTTCCGCTCCGACTTCTGGCACATGGACCCGGACGCGCCGTATGCCGACCGGGTGGCCCGGCACATCGGGACCGCGCACGAGCCGGTAGTCCTGCGCACCGCCGACATGGTCGACCCGGTCGTCGCCGCAGCCGCCCTGCGCGCGCAGGATCTACCGAGACCGATCCCGGACATGGACCGTTCGCTCTATCTGTTGCTGCGCGCGGTACGGCAGCGGTCCACGGTGGCCCTCATGGGGGAGATCGCCGACGAGCTGTTCGGCGGATACCAGTCGTTCCGGGACCCGTCGCTGCTGGAGTCGCCGAACTTCCCGTGGGTCACGATGGGCCTGCGGGTGGCACGGCATGGGATGAGCACCGGGTTGCTCGACCCGGCACTGCTCACCAAGATCGATGTTCCCGGGTACGCCGCCGACCGGTACGCCGAGACCGTCACCGAGGTGCCCGCCCTGCCCGATGAGTCCGGCCTGGACCGGCGGATGCGGGTGACCGGTTACGCCCATCTCACCCGCTGGCTGCCGATGCTGCTCGCCCGCGACGACCGCCTCAGCATGGCGGTCGGTCTCGAACTACGGGTGCCGTACTGCGATCACCGGTTGGTGGAGTACGTCTACAACATCCCGTGGGCGATGAAGACCGCCGACGGGCACGAGAAGAGCGTGCTGCGCGCCGCCGTGGCCGATCTGCTACCCGACGAGGTGCTGCAGCGGCGCAAGAGTCCATTCCCGGTGACCCAGGATCCGCGCTACGGCGAAATCCTCCGTGCCCAGTTCGACGCCGTGCTCGACGACCCCCACTCGCCGGTACAGCCGCTGCTTGATGCCCAGGCCTGCGTCCGGCTACGCCGCGCTCGACGGCCGATCGAGGTCACCGGGTGGGGCGAACGCCGGGACGTCGAGATGGTGCTGCAGCTCGACGCCTGGTTGCGGCAGTACCGAGTCCGTCTGGCGATTTGAGCACTCGCCACAAGATCCACCCCGACCGACCGTATCCCCGAGGAGCAGCGACATGAGCTTTCACGAAGATCTGCTGCAACGAGCCGCACCCGTCCTGGACAAGGTGATCGGCCATCCGTTCTGGACCGGCCTGCGAGACGGCTCGGTCCCCGCCGAGTGCCTGACCCACTTCGTCGTGCAGGACACCGAGCATCTCCTACCTGCCTACGCCCGCGCACTGGCCTCGACGGCGGCCGCCGCCGTCGAGGACGGCCACACCAGGCTGCTCGCCCGCTCGGTGATCGGCAGTCTGGAGGCACGCGACCGGTTGCGCGACGCGTACCAGGGACTGGCCACGGACCTGTCCGCCCCGGCACCGCCGGAGCCGAACACATCCGAGCCGGCCCCTGCGACCCGTGCGTACGCGTCGTTCTTCCTCGCCTCGGCGTCCGCCTCGGTCGAAGCCGGCGTCGGCGCGCTGCTGCCGATGGTGGTGTTCAACCAGCGGGTCTCGCAGAACTTGTTGGACAACCACGTCCCCGGCTCCCGCTACGCCCGCTGGATCGAGTTCTATCACCCCGGTCCGCACTACGGCTACGCGGTCGCCGGTTTCCTCCGGATGGTTGACGAGGTCGCCGCCGGCACCGGGGCGGCCGGCCGGCAGCAGCTCGTCGGTCACTTCCAGACTGCGGTCCGGTACGAGTGGGCGTTCGCGGAAGCTGCCCGGCAGCGCAGCGCCTGGCCATTCTGAGCCGCCGTCGGCCGCCGTGATGGCCGGGCTGTGACGACCTGACATCCATGTCCCTGCCCCGGCCTCTAGACCGAGTCGACCGTCCCTCCACCGCTGCTTTCCATCATGCGAGGGCCCGCCTCGTACCGAGGGTGGGTTCATCGGTCCGAGCACGACGATCAGAGAGGCCGCTGCGATGACCACCACAACCCAGGGGGCCCTGCGCTACCCCTTTCCCTGGACCCCACCCATGGAAATTCCCGAGGCCTTGCGCGGACTGCGCGAGGACCCGGTGGTGGAGGTGACACTACCCAGTGGCGACCGGGCGTTGCTGGTCACCCGCTACCACGACGTGCGGTCCCTGTTCGCCGACCACCGGCTCAGCCGCAACATCGCTCGTCCCGACGCCGCCCGCATCTCGGCGGACAACGAGCTGTTCGTCGACCCGAACATTGACCCCGACCCGCCCAAGCACACCAAGGTACGCGGCCTGGTCACCCGCGCGTTCACCGCCCGGCGAGTCGAGGCGCTGCGACCGATCGCCTGGCGGATCGCCTCGGACCTTCTCGATGACATGGAGGCGGGTCCGCGTCCGGTCGACCTCAACGAGGCGTACGCGTTCCCGCTGCCGATCAAGGTCATCTGCCTGCTGCTCGGGGTACCGGCCGAGGATCGCGACTCGTTCCGCAGCATGGTCGACGGGTTTCTGTCAGTCACCAAGCTACCGAAGGAGGAGGTGGCCCGGTGCCGGCGCGACCTGTGGACCTACCTGGGCGACCTGATCGACTCGAAGCGGCGCGATCACAGCGAGGATCTGATCAGCGGGTTGATCCGGGTACGAGACGAGGACGACAACCGGCTGACTGAACATGAACTGCACTACTGGACCCAGGGCCTGCTGATCGCCGGATACGTGACCACCGCGAGCCAGATCGGCACCGGGACCGCCGTACTGCTGCACCGGCGGGACCTGGTGGCCCAGATCCAGCAGGACTGGTCCCTGGTGCCGTCGGCCGTCGAGGAGCTGCTGCGCTGCCAGATCATGGGCTCGTCGGTCGGCACCCTGCGGTACGCGGTCGAGGACATCCCGCTGGACGGCTACACCATCCGCAAGGGCTCCAGCGTGCTGTTGTCCGAAGAGTCGGCGAACATGGACGAGTCAGTGTTCGAGGACCCGTTCAACCTCGACATCCGGCGCAAGGAAAACCATCACATGACCTTCGGGGCGGGCCTGCACTACTGCGTCGGTGCCGCGTTGGCCCGCATGGAGCTACAGGTCGCGACCGAGGCCTTGCTGCGGCGGTTTCCGAACGTACACCTGGCCACCCCAGGTGAGCAGCTGCCGCGCGCGCTAGGCGGATTCATGGAGGGCTTCACCGACATCCCAGTCGACTGGTAGACGGCCCCGTCGCCATGCTCGTCAGCGCTACACCAGACACCTGTGCGGTGAGCAGCCTCTGCGTCTACCGGGCGCCGGGCGTGTTCGATCAGGACGAGGAAGGGCACGTCGTCGTGCTGGTCGACCGTCCCGACGCCGAGCAGCACGACGACGTGCGCCGCGCGGTCCGCGGCTGTCCGACGAGGTCGATCAGGGTCATCGACGACGCGGCAGCCACCACCGAGGAGGACCAGGATGCCCTTCGCCGCCATCACCTATGACATCAAGCCAGGCCATGAGAACGACATCGCCGAAGTCCTTGCCGGTTTCCGCCGGGTCGGTTCCGCGAGCGTGACCGACGGATCGGGTCAGTCCGCGGGCCGGATCTTGTCGACCGCCGTGTTCATCCGTGAAGCCACGATGGTCCGGTTCATCGAGTACGAGGGCGACCTGAACGCCATCGCCCGCCATATGGCGAGCCAGCCGGGGGTGCAGGAGGTGGAGCGCAAGCTCAAGCCGTACCTGGCCAGCCCGCGCGACACCGGGACGTCGATGGCTTCGTCCGCACCTTCGAGTCCAGCATGCTGCGTTGCCTGAGTCAGATGTCGGTACGCGACAGCTGAACCGGTACCGCCACGACGGTGCCGGGCCCTGGTCAGGGGCCCGGCACCGTCGTGGCTCATCGTCGCGGTGAACCGGTCGCGTTCAGTGAGTGGCTTTGGCGGCGTCCTGCCCGCACGCAGGACGCCGCCGCAGCGGTCAGCCCGTCCGAACCAGCATCTCGTCCAGCGCGGCGCGCAGCTGACCGGCCGGGTCCGGCTCCATCGCTGTGGCGCGCCACGCGACGAACCCATCCGGCCGGACCAGGACCGCGCCGGCTGGGCTGACTCCGTACCCGGCCAGGAAGCGCTCTCCGGAGTCGACGAGGTCGTCACCGACCCGCAACGCGTCCAGCGGTACCTGCAGTGCGTTGGTTGCCGCCCGCGCGGCGGCGATCCACCCCCCGCCGTCCGGACCCACCAGCAGCACCGGATGCCGGCCGAACAGGTCGAGAGTCGACATCGTCGTCGCACCGCGCTCCAACTTCAGATGCGGTGCCCGGGTGCCGGGCTCGCCGCTGAGGGCAGCGGGCGACACCGGAGCACCCGGGGTGTAGCGGTAGCCGAACACGAGGGTGCCGTAGTCCGGAACGGTGTCGTCCTGTTCAGGTTGCCCGGTGCGCTGCTGCATCATCCGCATAGTGCCCTGCAGGGTCATCCAGGCGACCGGCTGCCGCTCGGCCTGGTAGGTGTCGAGCAGCCCGGGGCCGGCCGCCCCGGAGCGGACCGCGGCCAGTTTCCAGGCCAGGTTGTGCACGTCCTGAATACCAGTGCTGGCACCGAACCCGCCGGTCGGCGGGACCAGATGCGCCGCGTCTCCGGCGAGGAACACCCGCCCTCGCCGGTACGCCTCGGCGACCTGTGCGCCGATCCAGAAGTTCAGCACCTTGGCCCCGCCAGCAGGCAGCTGCGGACGGATCGTCACGTCGAGATCCGGCTGACCGATCGCCGCCCGAACGAGCTCGACACAGCGATCGTCAGTCAACTCCGTCAGCGACGATCCAGGCGGCATAGCCGTGGCGAAGATCCAACTTCTCTCGCCGTCGTGGGCGAACAGAATGGTCGACGGACTCGGCTGATCGAGATAGCACACGCCGATAGGCCGGCCGCGCGCCGCCTTACTCAGATCCGCTTCGAACAGCAGCGACAGGGTGGTGGCGAACTCGCCCGGCCCCTGCACGCCGATGCCGAGCTGCTGGCGAATCGGGCTGCGACTGCCGTCCGCAGCGATCAGGTACTCGGCACGCACGGTCCGGGTCGTGCCGGTGGCTACGTCGGTCAGCTGCGCGGACACTCCGTCGTCGTCCTGGGAGAACGACGTAAGTTCGGTGTGGAACCGCAGCTGAGCACCGAGCTCGGTGGCGCGCTGGCGCAACAGCAGCTCCAACCGGTCCTGGTCGATCGGCACCCACTCGCACGGACTCACCGTGCCCGACGGATCAGGGGTGTCGGTCGGGCCGCTGAACACTTCCGGACCGGCCAGCGTCTCGGCCCGCACCATCAGCAGCTTACTGAAGTCGGTCGCGAGGCTGCTCTCCCGCCACAACGCCGCCTCCAGTCCCACCTGCCGGTACAGCTCCACCGTCCGGGGGTTGATCCCGCGCGAGCGTGGGTGGCTCAGCGTGTCCGGGTGGCGTTCCACCACCATGGCGGGCGTTTCCTGCGAGCCCAGGAACACTGCGGCGGACAAGCCGGTGACGGCACCACCGACGATCAGAACTGGTACCTCCTCGTCGTACGTGGGCACTGATCCCTCCTTCATGCGGCCCGGCGGCAGACGACCAGGGTGTCGTACTCGCCGAGAGGTTGGTGGGTGATTGTCTCGAACCCGGCGGTGCGGGCGTTCTCGTACACCGCGGTGATCGGGTACTCCGAACCGCCGTCGGTGACCAGCAACATGTCCAAGCTGATCACCAGGTTCTCCACGTCCGGCTGATCGGTGAGCATTCGGTCGTACACGAGTAGCATGCCGCCCGGACGGACGGCGTCGTACGCCTTGATCGTCAGGGCTCGGCGCTGCTCCGGATCCCAGTCGTGCAACACGTGTCCGAGCACGACGGCGTCGGCTGCGGGCAGCTCGTCGGCGAAGAAGTCCCCCGGGTGGAAGGTCAGCCGCCCTTCGAGACCCAGGTCGGCACGGTGCTGCTCGAACAGCGGCTGCATCGGCGGCAGATCGAACACGTGCCCGGACAGGTGCGAGTTGGCCGACACGATCTGCGCGGCCAGTTTGCCCCGGGCACCCCCGACGTCGAGGACGTCGCGGGTGCTCGACCAGTCAACAGCGGCCACGAGCTGCGAACCGATCATCTGGGTGAGCGCGTCCATCATGCCGACGAACTGCCGCAGCCGTCCCTGATCGGAGATCATTTCGGTGAAGTCGCTGCCCGACTGCGGCTTCCCGGTACGCAACGCCTCGGACAGCCGGCCCCAGGCCGGGTAGAGATTGCGGTTCGCCCGCTCGAGGAAGCCGCCGACGTACGACTCCTGTCCCCGGACGAGGTACTGCGCGGCGCCGGTGGCGTTACCGTACTGCTTCCCGTCGCGTTTCAGCAGGCCGAGCGCGACCAGCAGGTCCAGCAGGTCGCTGAGGCCCCGGCCGTGCAGTTCGAGATCCCTTGCCAGTTCCTGCACCGTGGCCGGACCGGCGTGCAGCTTGGTGAACAATCCCAATTCCACCGCGGTGAGCAACGCCTTCGCGTCGCAAAAGGCGTTACCCAGCCGGATGATCCCCGCAGCCGTGGTCGTATCCGGCGCGTGTTCGGTCATCATCCGCTCCCTTCTCAGCGATCGCCGTGACCATCACGACGATCGAGCCGGACGATCCCAGTACTGGATTGAGGACAGCTCGAAGCAGGGTCCACCACCGGCTCTGTCGCAGCCTCACCAAGCCGCCAGGGTTCCTCGAGGAAGGACCAGTACCTCTTGCCTCACGGCGGAACCCCGCCGCACGACCGGTTCGCCCCGATGGCTTCGTCTGGGTGCAGACCGGAAAGTCTGCCGAGCAGAGGAACTGGAATGTATGACGAGACGACCCCCGTCCTGATCGTGGGAGGCGGGCCCGTCGGCCTGTCCACCGCCCTCTTTCTGGGACGCCACGGAGTTCGCACCATCCTGATCGAACGGCGCGACGGTACCTCCCTCCTGCCGCGGGCGCCGGGCCTGCAGGCACGCACATTGGAGCTGATGCGGGCCGCCGGCATCGGCGCCGACATCCGGGCCCTGGAGATGGGCGACTCGCACGCCTACTTCGAAGGTGGCATCCTGCGGGTCAACACGTACGCGGAGATCGACGACGCGGTGGTGCTGGAGTCGCCCTCACTCGACGGCCCGACGATCAGCCCGGAAAGGGTGATGGGCTGTGGCCAGGACCGGTACGAGCGGGTCCTGCTCGACCGGGCCCGTGACGGCGGCGCGGAGATCCGGTTCGGGACCCGTCTGCTGTCGTTCGAGCAGGACGACGAGGGCGTCACCGCCACCGTCGAGGTGAACAGCACCGGCGAACAGCGTCGCATCCGCGCAGCCTACCTGGTCGGCGCCGACGGTGCGCGGAGCCGCACGCGCGAGGCTCTGGGCGTGCACCGGACCGGGCGGGGAACGGTGTTCAACGCGCTGAGCATCTACTTCCGCGCGCCACAGCTCGAGGAACTGCTCAAGGACCGCAAGTTCATCCTCTGCTACGCGACCGCTCGGGGAACCATGATGGGCTTGTCGCGCCTGCACGGGTGCGACCCGTGGCTGGCCGCCCCGATCTACCACCCCGACCGGGGCGAGTCTCCAGCCGATTTCACCGACGAACGCTGTATCGAGATCGTCCGTTCTGCGGCCGGCAAGGACGACATGCCGGTGGAGATCATGGCCAAGGTGCCGTGGGAAGGCGCGCAGCTGGTCGCGGAACGCTTCCGCGTCGGCCGGGTGTCCTGGCCGGCGACGCGGCGCACGTACACCCGCCAGCGGGCGGCTTCGGGGCCAATACCGGCATTCACGACGCGCACAACCTGGCCTGGAAGTTGGCCGCCACGCTGAAGCGATGGGCGGGTCCGCATCTGCTCGGAACCTATGACGAGGAACGGCGCCCGCTCGGCAAGGCGATGGCGGAGCAGGCACTGGTCCGCAATCGGATCCGGCACGGCTACGCTACTCAGCAGGATCACGAGTCGATGGTGGACGACATCATAATCACTCTCGGATACCGCTACCACTCCACGGCGGTGCTTGGCGAGAATGCCGGCGACCGCAGCGTGCTGACGCCGCGGCTGCGTCTCACCGGCCAGCCGGGCACTCGCGCGCCGCACCTGTGGCTGGACCAGGGAGGCACCAGAATCTCCACCATCGACCTTTTCTGGGACTCGTACGTGCTGCTGACCGGTGCAGCTGGTAGCGCCTGGACGGAACCAGCAGCCGCAGTGTCCGCAGAGCTCGGGGTGCCGCTGCGGGTGCACCGCATCACCCCCGACGGAACCTTGCGCGCGGTGGACGGTACCTGGACACAGACGTACGGAGTGAGCGACGCAGGTGCCGTGCTGGTGCGCCCGGATGCCTTCGTCGCCTGGCGGGCCAACGCACCGGCCGCAGACATCGCCGGCCAACTGCGCGACGCACTCAGCCGGTCGGCAGGGCTCGCCGCGCAGCCGACACCGGTTGCCGGCTGACCAGACAACACCGGGAGAGATGACATGACCACGACGATTTCCGAAGCGATCGGCAGCGATCCGATGGCCACCGCGATGGCGTTTCAGCCGGCGAAGCTGTTGCTGACCGCAGTCGACCTGGGCGTGATCGAGTCTCTCGCACAGGCCCCGGCCAGCGAGCAGGAACTGCGCGAGAGACTCGACCTGCATCCACGCGGTACGCGCGACTTCCTGCGCGCACTGGTGGCGCTCGGCGTGCTCACCGAGTCGCGAGGACGCTTCCAGAACTCGCCCACCGTCACCGCGCTGGTCCGGGGTGGCCCGGCCGCGCTGGACGGTTTCCTGCGGATGGCTGACCGGGTCATGTATCCGGCCTGGTCCCGGCTTGCTGAGGCGCTGCGCACCGGCGCACCGCAGGCGGAGACCTACCGTGGCCGAGACATGTTCGACGAGCTGTACAGCGATCAGAGCAAGCAGGATCAGCTGGTCCGGATGGCTGAGGACGCGAGCCGACCACTGATACCCGCGCTCACCGAGAGGTTCGACTGGTCTACGCAGAAGTCGGTACTCGAACTGGGCGGCTGCCGGGGCAACGTACTGGCCGGCATCGTGCGGGCGCACCGGCACCTGGACGCCGCAGTCCTCGATCTGCCGCAGCTACAGCCCGCCTTCGACGCCCACATGGCCGATCTGAGCATGACCGGTGCCGTGCGATTCCACGCCGCCGACTTCTTCACCGATCCGCTGCCTCCGGCAGACGTGGTGATGATCGGACACGCGCTGGTGGACTGGGACGACAAGCAACGGCAGACCCTCGTCCGGCGGATCTTCCCGGCGGTACGCCCCGGCGGCGCGCTGCTGATCTGGGATCCCATCATCGTGCCGGGCGTTGACAGCTACCTGCGCAATCTCATCCGCAGCATCAACTTGCAACTGATGACACCCACCGGCGGCGGCTACCACATCGAGGACTGCCGGCGCTGGTTGACCGACGCGGGCTTCGCCACCGTTGAGCAGACGTCCCTGGGCCACGACGTGACCCTCGTAACGGCGTGGAAGGCCGGAGGACCGTAACGACGGGTCGCATGGTGTACGCGCGGATCGTAGACCTGCCGACTCCGGCCGTGCTTTCAGCTGTCGGTACGGCTGGGTCGGGTCACGGTTCCGCGCTGACCAGCGATGCCACCTCGTCGGCGCAGCCCCAGCTCAGCGTCACGCCGGCGCCGCCGTGGCCATAGCAGTGGATCAGTTGGGTGACCCCGGACGGCGGCGCGGGATCGGCCTCCACCCGGGCACCGCCGTGCCGCCCGGGCCGCAGCCCGACCCGCTGGGCGAGGACCGCCGCACCGGCCAGCTCGGGAACGAGGGCGGCGCAGCGGGCCCGGATCGCCCGGCTCGTCGCCGGATCGGGCAGTTCGCCGTCGACGTCCGGCTCGAACGTGCCGCCGAGCACGATGTCGCGCCGCCGGGGGTGCACGTACGTGGAGCCGTCGGGGTGGTGCTCGTCGCGTACCGAGGTGGCGATGCCGGGATTGGCCACCAGCACCACCTGGCCACGGATCGGATGCACCGAGGGGTCGGCGGCCAACCGGCCGGCGGCCAGGCCGGTGGCGTTCACCACCACCGGCGCCAGCTGGCCCGCCTCGGCCAAATTGGACAGGTCACGCTGGCGCAGCACGCCGCCGGCGGCGACGAACCGTCGGGTGAGCCAGTCCAGGTACGGCCGCATCTCCACGGTGGGCACCGTGCACCGCCACTCGGCCACCACCCCACCGGCCGGACCGGTGCCGGTGGCCGGCACCACCGGGCAGTATCGCAGGTCGGGAACGGCCGCTGCCCACCATGGTGGATCGTCGACCGGGGTTCGCAGCAGCATCCGGGTCGGTCGCATCACCACCCCCGGGACCGGCTGCCGGGCCTGGTCGGCCAGTTCGTCGAAGGTGTGACGGGCCCAGTCGAGCACCCGGGACGTGCCGTCGGTCCGGGTCGGGTACCAGACCGCGGCGGCCACCGCCGACACGGTCTGCTCGACGGGGTGGGCGGTGACCACGGTCACCCGTAGTCCCCGTTGCTGCAGCCGGACGGCACAGCTGAGCCCGATGATGCCGGCTCCGACCACCACCGCGTCAGACACCGTCTCTCCTGTCCGTCCCGTCCGCCCGGCCGGTCCGGTCCGGGCGGTACCCGTACCCGCCGGGCCACATCCTGCCGGACCGGGTCACCCTCCCGTGCGACGACCCCAACCGCAGCGGTGCCCGCGCCGACCCCCAGCCGCAGCGGTCGCGGTCAGTACCCGACATCGACGGCGACGATGAACCGGTTGCCGACGCCGACCTCGGCTACCCGTACCGGCGGCGGCTGGTCCGGCCCGCCGGCCGGGTCGAGACCGAGACCGTAGGTGACCCGGCCCTCGTAGTCGCCGGCGAACCCGTAGCCGCGCAGGCTGCCCAGCCGCAGCTGCGGGCCGGGCGATCGCTGGACCGACATCCGGCCGTACGCGTCGTGTGCCTGGGCGGAGACGAACCGGATCTGCAGGAAGCAGTCGCCCGCCAGGTCGACCGGCTCCCCCGTGCCGTCGAAGACGATCCGCGGTTGGTAACCGACCTCGTAGGACGGGAATCCGGACCGGAACACGAACGAGATCCGGCTGTACGCCGGGTCGGTGTCAGCGTGGTCGGTGGCCTCAATCTCCACCAGGTACGGCAGCGGCGGAGCCGGCCGAGGTGCGACCGGCGGACGGACGTCGTTACGAATGACGACGGTCTGCGACGGCACCGCCCAGCCGTACCGCACCTGGTACTCGCCCGGGCCGGGGCCGGGCGGTCCGTCCGGGCCGCTGCGGCTGAGGCCCACCACGGGCGACTCCCGCTGGCCCGCTGCCGGTCCGGGCGGTGCCAGGGTCCCGGCACCGGTTCCGTCCGGTGGCTGGCCGGCACCGGCCCCCGTCGGTTCGGTCGCGGTGCAGCCGGCGGCGGCCAGCAGTACGGCGAGGCTGACGATCATCGGTACGCGCAGATGGGCCATACCGGACTGACGCGCGGCTCCCGATCGGGGTTTACCAGTGGCCGGACCCCGCCCGCGTCGGCGGTCCGGTCAGGATCGCCACTTGATCGAGCAGCCCATGCTCGGCTGGTGCGGCTCGGGCACCGGCTGCCCGGCCAGCACCAGTTCGATCGCGGCCCGCAGCACCGTCCCGGTGACCGGCTTGCCGTTACCCGGGGTGGAGTCGTCGAACGCGCCCCGGTAGGCCAGGGTGCGGTCGGCGCCGTACAGGAAGAAGTCCGGAGTGCACACTGCCTGGTAGGCGCGCCCGACCTGCTGAGTGGCGTCGACGAGGTACGGGAACGTCCAGCCGGCCCGCTGGGCCTGCGCGGCGAGCTGCGCGGGGGCGTCGTCGGGGTACGCCTCGGCGTCGTTGGTGCAGATGCCGACGACGGCCAGGGTCGGAAACTCGGCGAGCACCTTGGCCAGTTCGACCTCGACGTGTTTCACGTACGGGCAGTGGTTGCAGACAAAGGCGACGAGCAGCGCCGGGGCGGCGGCGAAGTCGTCGCGGCGGACCACGTGACCGGAGACGTCCGCCAGCGCGAAGTCGGGCGCGGGGGTGCCCAACGGCACCATCTCTGAGGTGACAGCCATGCCCGCCACCCTACCCGCGCGGTCGGTTGGGGCAGCGAAAGGCTGAGCGGTGCCACCTCGGCGGCCAGTCGAGCGGTGTCGTTGCCCACACCCCGTCCGGTGGGTCGGACGGATCGCCGTGGTCACGCTATCGTCAATTTATTCAACGCATGATGAAATCGATGGAGGTGGGCGCGATGGACACTGACACTGCCGACTGCGTGGTCGCCGGTGGTGGACCGGCCGGCATGATGCTCGGCCTGCTGCTGGCCCGAGCCGGGGTGCGGGTCGTCGTCTGTGAGAAGCACGAGGACTTCCTGCGGGACTTCCGCGGCGACACCGTCCATCCGTCGACCTTGCGGCTGCTCGACGAGCTCGGCCTCGGCGACCAGTTCGCCGCCCTGCCGCAGACCCGGATCCACCAGGTCGCCTTTCCGACCGGCGAGGGCCGGCAGATCGTCGTCGGGGACCTACACCGGTTGCACACCCCGCACCCGTACATCGCGATGGTGCCGCAGTGGGACCTGCTCAACTTGCTGGCCAGGGCGGCGTCGGCCGAGCCGACCTTCACCCTGCGGATGGGGGCCGAGGTGACCGGCCTGCTGCACGACGGTGACCGGGTCGCCGGGGTGTCCTACCGGACCACGGACGGCGCGACCGGCGAGATCCGCTCGGCGTTGACCGTGGCCTGCGACGGACGCTGGTCGGCGGTACGGCGGGCGGCCGGGCTGCGGCCCCGCGAGTTCCCGGTGCCGATCGACGCCTGGTGGTTCCGGCTGCCCCGGCGAGACACCGACGACCTGTCGGGCCTGGTACCGGCCGCCGGCCACGGCGCGATGGTCGTGGTGTTCCCCCGGGAGAGCCACCTCCAGGTCGCCTACATCGCCCGCAAGGGCACCGACGCCGAGCTGCGCCGCCGCGGGCTGGCGGCGTTCCAGCGCCAGGTGGCCACCGTCGCGCCCCGGCTCGCCGACCGGCTCGACGCGCTGACCAGCATGGACGACGTCAAACATCTGGACGTCCGGGTGAACCGGCTGCGCCGCTGGCACCGTGACGGTCTGCTCTGCATCGGCGACGCCGCGCACGCGATGAGCCCGGTGGGCGGGGTCGGCATCAACCTCGCAGTCGCCGACGCCGTCGCGGCGGGGACCCGCCTGGCCGGGCCGCTGCGCCGGGGCCGGATCACCCCGGCGGAGCTGGCCACGGTACGGGCCCGCCGGGCCCTGCCGACCGTCGTGGTGCAGACTCTGCAGCAGAATCTGCACCGCACCATCGTCCAGCCGATCCTGGACGGTCGGCGGGTCGGCCCGCCGGCCCCGCTGCTGGCCCTGATGCGCCGGTTCCCACCGGCGTCGCTGCTGCCCGCCTACCTGATCGGCATCGGACCGCGTCCCGAGCACGCACCCAGGTACGCCCGCCGGGGGGTTCAGCCCGGCTGAACCCCCCGATCGGCCCGCACGGTCAGGATCAGGTCGGCGACCAGCGCCGTCCAGCCGGTCTGGTGCCAGGCGCCCAGGCCGGCGCCGTTGTCGCCGTGGAAGTACTCCGGGAAGGCAATCAGGTCCCGCCAGTCGGGGTGCTGCTGGAACGTCTCGGCGGCGCCGTAGATCGGCCGCCGACCGTACCCGTCGCGCAGGAACAGCGAGATCAGCCGGTACGACAGGTCGTCGGCGATCGCGTTGAGGGTGCGCTTGGAGCCGGATCGGGTCGGGTACTCGATCAGCAGGTCGTCGCCGAAAAAGGTGGCGAAGTCCCGCAACGCGCAGACCAGCAGGTAGTTGGTGGGCATCCAGATCGGGCCCCGCCAGTTGGAGTTGCCGCCGAACAGCCCGCTGGCCGACTCGGCCGGCTCGTAGCCGACGGTGAAGTCCTGCCCGCCGAGGGAGACGGTGAACGGCTCGTCGAGGTGCCGCCGAGACAGAGTGCGCAGCCCGTACGGGGAGAGGAACTCGTCCTCGTCGAGCATCGGGGCGAGGATCCGCACGATCTGCTCCGGGCCGACCATCGACAGCAGCCGATGCTGCCGGCCGTCGCCGGCCAGCCGGCGGGCGCCGATCACGTCGGCGTACTCCGGCTTGTTCGTCAGGAACCAACGCAGCCGGGCCGCCAGCTCGGGCAGCCGGGCCAGCGTGCCCGAGTGCAGCGTGGTGGTGGCGGCCAACGGCAGCAGGCCGACCACCGACCGCACCTTCAGCGGCAGGGTGTCACCGTCGGGCAGCCGCAGCTGGTCGTAGAAGAACGAGTCCTCCTCGTCCCACAACCCCTGGTCGTAGGCTGCGGCGGCGATGTAGGCGAAGTGTTCCAGGAACTTGGTGGCGATGTCGGTGTAGGTGTGGTCGTGCACCGCCAGGGTCAACGCCATGTCCAGCATGTTCAGCGCGTACGTCGCCATCCAGCCGGTGCCGTCGGACTGCTCCAGCACCCCGGCCACCGGCAGCGCGGCGGACCGGTCGAACGGCCCGACGTTGTCCAGCCCGAGGAAGCCGCCCTCGAAGACGTTGTTGCCATTTATGTCCTTGCGGTTGACCCACCAGGTGAAGTTGAGCAGCAGCTTGTGCATGATCCGGGCGAGGAACTCGAAGTCGCGCCGGCCGTCGATGTCGAACACGCGCAGCGCCGCCCAGGCGTGCACCGGCGGGTTGACGTCGGCGAACGCCCATTCGTACGCCGGGATCTGCCCGTTGGGGTGCATGTACCACTCGCGCAGCAGCAACAGCAGCTGGTCCTTGGCGAACTGCGGGTCGACCCGGGCCAGCGTGGAGCAGTGGAACGCCAGGTCCCAGGCGGCGTACCAGGGATATTCCCAGGGGTCCGGCATGGAGATGACGTCGAAGCTGTTCATGTGCCACCAGGCTGCGTTGCGGCCGTGGGCGCGCCCGCCCGGCGGCGGCGGGCTGGCCGGGTCACCGGCCAGCCACTGGGCGACGTCGAAGTGGTAGAACTGCTTGCCCCAGAGCACACCGGCGAACGCCCGGCGGGCGACGAGGCGTTCGTCGTCAGTGGCGGCGGCCGGGATGACGGTGTCGTAGTAGCGGTCGGCCTCGGCGTGCCGGGCGGCCAGCGTCGCGGCGTGCCCGGCACCGAGGCTGAACCGGGGCGGCGGGGTGTTACCCGGCGGCGGCGCGGTCAACGTCAGCCGCAGCCGGATCCGGTCCTCGCCGCCGGCCGGCACGTCGAGGACATAGTGCAGCGCGCCCTTGGTGCCGGTCAGCTCCGGGTTGACCGTGTCGGCGCCGTCGACGACGTGGTCGTTGATGCCGTCCTTCGGGTACGGCGTGCGCGACGGCTGGCCCCAGAGCCGCTCGGCGTTGCTGTCGTTGTCGCACAGCAGCGGAGTGGGGTCGCCGTCGCCCTGCAGCACCAGCTGCCCGAGCACCCAGTGGTGGCCGACCAGGCGGTCGCCGTCGCCGGTGAGCACCGGGATCTGGTCGCGGCCGGGCAGCCCCCATCCCCAGGTGTTGCGGAACCACAGGCTGGGTAGGACGTGCAGTCGGGCATCGGTGTCGCCCCGGTTGGCCACGGTGATCTCGATGCACATGTCGGCCGGCCCCGCCTTGGCGTAGTCGACGGTTACCGCCCAGTACCGGTCGTCGTCGAAGATGCCGGTGTCGACCAGTTCATACTCGGTCTCGTCGCGGCCGCGCATACCGTTGACCGCGACGAGATCGTCGTACGGAAAGGCGGCCTGCGGATAATGGTAGCGCCAACGCATCCAGGAGTGGGTGGGCGTGGAATCCTCGTACCACCAGTAGTCCTTCGCGTCCTCGCCGTGGTTGCCGCCGTCGCCGCCCAGACCGAACATGCGCTCTTTGAGGATCGGGTCCTCGCCGTTCCACAGCGCCAGACCGAAGCAAAACGTCTGCCGGTCGTCACAGACGCCGGCCATGCCATCCTCGTTCCAGCGGTACGCCCGGGATCGGGCATGATCATGCGGAAAGTAGTCCCACGCCGTACCGTGCTCGCTGTAGTCCTCCCGTACCGTTCCCCATGCCCGCTCTGAAACGTAGGGCCCCCATGCCCGCCACGGCTGCTCACCCGCGTCGGCTTCCGCCAACCGGGTGCGCTCCGGATCACGATACGTCCGCCTGGAGTTGACCATGACGGTCATTCTTCCTGGGACGTGTTTCCGGCACTTGTCGGACCGTCACCTTGCCGGCACATCAGCGCCGTATCGCCGGCCCGGAACCGCTCCGCCGCCGCCCAGCACCGCCCGCCGTACCACTGCCCGCCACCGCCCAGCCACCGGCCCGCAGCCCGCTCACGCCGGTCGACCAGCCATGGAGGAACATTGCTCGATATCAGCTTCGGACCGCAGGTCTGCGGCGACCTGGCCGCCGGAGCCAGCCGGGAGTGGCTGGTCACCGACGGCCGGGGCGGCTACGCGATGGGCACGGTCAGCGGCCTGCGTACCCGGCGCTACCACGGCCTGCTGGTGATCGCCGGGGCCACCCCGGCGACGCGACGGGTCGGGCTGGTCAGTCTGGACCCGGCGGTCACCCTGCCGTCCGGCGCGCAGGTCCGCCTCGGCGTGCACGAATGGTCGTCCGGCGTGGTCGACCCGCCCGGCCACACCCTGCTGGAGCGGTTCGACCTGACCGACGGGGTCCCGCGCTGGCGGTGGCGGATCGGCGACGTGGTGATCGAACGGGAGATCGCGATGACGCACGGCTCGCCGTGCGTGGCGGTCACCCACCGGCTGGTCAGCGGCGGACCGGTCACCCTCACCCTGGCCGCGGTGACCACCTGGCGGGAAGCGCACGGCGAACGGGACGGGCAGGCTCCCCCGCCGCGGATGGACAACGTCGACGGCGGGACGGTGATCGAGGGCGCGTTCCGGGTGCACGGCCCGGACTGGGTGCCGGCGGGCAACTGGTGGGACGGCGTGTACCACCGCGAGGAGGCGGCGCGCGGGCTGCGGCCCGAGGAGGACCTGTGGTACGCGGGCAGCTTCACCGCCACCCTCGACGGCCCCGGCGCGGTGGCCGAGGTGACCGCATGGGCGGAGCAGCTGGAACAGGTGCCGGCCCCAGCGGCCACGATCGTCGCCGCCGCCCGGACCCGCAACCGGGCGGTGGTGGCGGCCGCGAAACCGGCCGACGCCGTCGACGCCACGCTGGCCCTGGCCGCCGACGCGTTCGTGGTGCGCACCGGCACCGGGCCGGACGTGGTGGCCGGCTACCCGTGGTTCGGGGCGTGGTCGCGGGACACGATGACGTCGTACGAGGGGCTGTTCCTGGCGACCGGGCGGGCCGACGAGGGCCGGGAGCTGCTGCGCGGCTACGCGGCGACGCTGTCCGAGGGGATGCTGGCGAACACCGCCGACACTGGGCACGTGGAGTACAACACCGTCGACGGCACCCTGTGGTTCCTGCACGCGGTGGACCGGCACGTCGCCGCGACCAGCGACATCGACCTGGCGGCCGAGCTGCTGCCGGCGCTGCGCGAGGTGGTCGCGGCGCACCTGCGCGGCACCCGGTACGGCATCCGGGTGGACGAGGCCGACGGGCTGCTCACCGGCGGTGCCGGCGGTGAGGCACTGACCTGGATGGACGCCCGGGTGTCCGGGGTGCCGATCACCTCCCGGGAAGGCAAGCCGGTCGAGGTGAACGCCCTGTGGCTCAACGGGCTGGCGGCGGTGAGCGAACTGGCGCAGCTGGTGGACGGCGACCCGGGGGCGGCGGCGAGCGTGTACCCGAAGGCGCAGGAGTCGTTCCGGGCCCGCTACCCGGCCCCGTCGGGGTGGCTCTACGACGTGCTGGACACCCCGGCGCAGTACCCGCTGGGCGGGGATCCGCACGCCGACGACGACGCGCTACGCCCGAACCAGCTGCTCGCCTGGTCGCTGCCGTACGCCCCGTTGGAGCCGGACCCGGCACCGCTGCGGGCGATCGGCGCGGCGCTACTGACCCCGCTGGGTCTGCGTAGCCTGGCGCCGGACTCAGCCGGCTACCTCGGGCAGCACCGGGGCGGGCCGGTCCGCCGCGACGGCGCCTACCACCAGGGCACGGTATGGCCGTGGCTGATCGGCCCGTACGTGTCGGCGGCCCGGCGGTCCGGTCTGGACGTCTCCGACGTGTTCCTCGGGCTGACCGCCCACCTGAGCGAGTACGGGCTCGGCTCGGTCAGCGAAACGGCCGACGGGGATCCGCCGCACGGCGCCACCGGCTGCCCGTTCCAGGCGTGGTCGGTGGCCGAACTACTGCGGGTCCGACGAGTCTGATCGGTTGCTGTTACATCAGCGCAATGCGATTGTCTTCCCTGGTTATCCCGTTGCCGGCAGTATCGTCGGCAACCCAAAGACGCGTCAGCACCCGCAATAGGTGTCTGATCGCGCATGTCCGGTGCCGATTTGAATTGAGGGGGCTGTCGATGTCACCTGCCGCCGACGTGATCGACATCCGCGCACCACGGTCGCAGCGGATTCTGATGCTGTCCTGGGAGTACCCACCCGTCGTGGTGGGCGGACTGGGCCGGCACGTACACG
>NZ_JBHMIO010000050.1:0-30275 GCF_048060275.1 Micromonospora sp. LOL_015 | reverse complement strand
GACCGTGGAGCGCGGGTAGGACCGGGACCCGTCCCGGCACCGCGCGGTGAAACGGTAACCCGCCAGAACACTGCGCGTGTCACGCGCGGCGTGGCTGGAATCGCCGCCGATTAGGGCGGCGAGGATGTCAAAGACCTGCTGATGCGTGACGCGGAGGCTCTTTACCGCGCCCCGGCCAAGCCTGGCAGCGAGTCAACAGGCGCTGCCACGGAAACCACGGAAACGGTCGAGTCGGTGTCGAGGCTGAGCTGGCCGCCCCAGGCGACCACATCATCACAGGTCCGCCGGCCGGACGAGATCACGTGACCGCGTGGCCACAAGCTCAATGTCGGCCTCGCCCGGGAACAGCCCGATCAGGTCGACGATGTTCCCTTGGTCTCCGGTCGACCGCTGATGGTCCTCGAACGCCGGCAGCACGTGCGCCGGACGGCCAGGATCGGTGTCGAAGACCGGCCCGCTGCGGGTAGCGGTCGTCGCCCGTCCCGTGTCCTGGTTGAACTCAGGACTCGACGTCACGCCTATAGCCGGGTCCGTGCGGCCTGTCGGCGCAGCCGCGCCAGTTGTACGACACAGTTGATGACGACGATCGTGGTGAGCAGCGGCAGCAGGTCAACGAGCCAACCAAACTCCCACCAGCCCGCCCGGTCGAACAGCAGTGTCATCACGAAGGCGAACGCGACCACGACGACAACGATCTGCACCGTCGTGATCAGCAGAAACCGAACCGCCGGAGCCACATCGCCTCCTCAGATCCGGTCACGCCATCGTCAGCCAGTTGCCGAGCCGCGGAACTGAGGTCAGGGGTGGGTGGGGAGGTGGGTGACGAAGGTGGACCAGGCGGCGGGGGCGAAGGTGAGCACCGGGCCGGCCTGGTCCTTGCTGTCCCGCACCAGCACCGCGCCGGGCAGGTTGTCGGCAACCTCGACACACGCACCACCGGCACCGTTGGACCGGGTCGACTTGCGGAAACGAGGGGTGCCGGTCAGCTCCATGTCAGCGCCGCTTTCTCGATCATCTCGCGGGACTCCGCGATGGGCAGGGCGTAGCTGCGGACATCTTCCCACACCTGTTCGAGCCGACGCACCCGTTGCGGGTCGTCGATGGGCTCGCCGCCGAAGTGGGTGTCCAGGTAGCCCACCCTCCGGTCGTGCACCGTGCCGAGCACGAACGGACCGTTGAGCCCGGCGTAGGCCCCGGCGGTGGCCGGCACGACGTGCACCCGCACGTTGGGCCGGTCGCAGGCGGCTGCGAGCGCGGTCAACTGCTCCACCATCACGTCCGGCGAGCCGACCTGTCGGTGCAGCACCGACCGGTCCAGCACCGCGACGAAGTGCGCCGGATTGTCTGCCCGGGTGATGATCTCCTGCCGGGCCAGTCGGTTGGCCAGTGACGTCTCGACATCGTCGACCGGGCCGACGTCGGTAAGCAGCTGTCGGGCGTACGCCTCGGTCTGCAGCAGCCCCGGGACGACGGAGAGTTCGAAGTAGCGCAGGATGCTCGCCTGCGCCTCGTTCTCAGCCCACGAGCGCAGGAACGGGGCGATCGACTGCCCGCGCGCCTGGGCCGCCAGCCGCTGGATCCGGTCGCCGGTCTCGAAGACGCCGTCGAGTGCCTTGGCGATCGCCGGCACCGGGATGAGCCGCCCCGCCTCGTAGCTGCCGATCGACGACCCACTCACCCCGACCAGCGCGCCGAGCTGCTCCTGCGACAGCCCTCGCGCGGTCCGCTCCTTGCGGATGGCCTCCTGCAAGTCGATCATTATCGGCCCCCTTATCAGATTCGTAGGATCTCTCCGAGAACCCTCCGACTCCCACATCTTCCATTGCATGGGGTGGATAGTCCAGGGTAGAGGGGTAGGAAGTTGAGAAAGCAAGATACACGGAGGACCGAGCCCCCGGGGCGCGTGCGAGAAAACCATTTCACGGCCACGTCCGTCAACACCGGAACAGCCAGGAACCCCCGTGCCATGGCCGCTCCGGTGCTGGTCCGTGGCCACGACGCGGCCGACACCGCGTTCCCGCAAGTAACACCGAAATGGAGTACGCACGCGCCCCGGGCCCCTATCCGATCGATCCGCCGTGAATCGAAGACTGCCCTGGTTGCCGTACTGCCAAGGAGGGCTGCGGCGATTGGGGCGGGGTGGCCCGGCCGGTTCGGCAAAGCTGCCGGGCCACCCCTTCCACACACCCGACACCCAAGGGGAGGAAAGCGCGATGCGAGAACTGTGGCGACGGTGGCGGGTCCGCTGGCAACGGCGGCGGTCGGTAACCCTGCCACCGCGTGACTGGCCGAACGGCAGCGGCGTGTACCGCGTACCCGCGAATGGCCGCAACCAGCGGCCGACCGCGTACCGGCCGATCCGGCCCTGGCAGGTCCGCAGCCAGCACTTCCGCACCGCCAGCCGACGCGCCCACGGACGTGGCCTCGACCCGGCCGACGTCGCCGCGTTCCTCGAACGGGTCGCCTACGACCTCGGTGTCCTCTACGCCGAGCTCGACCGCACGTACGAACAGAACGACCGGATCAAGGACGCGCTGCGCCGCTGGCAGAGCAGCTACACCGCGACCGCCACCCCGTCCGGCTACCGCTGACCGAGCGACACACCGGGCCGGGCTCGGCCGGCGACGGAGCACGGCGCGCCCAGTTGGTGCTCACGGTCGCCAACGTCGACACCGGTGCGGTCGTCTCGGCCAGCGTGGTGCCCGGCACGGTCACCCCGATGCCGACCGGCTGCGGTCGATACTGGTGCCTCGACCTGGCCGGACTGCTCGGCGATCTGGCGGCAGCGGCCGGCGTCGCCCACCTCTACGACCCGGAGGCCCCGGACGAGCCGGTTCTCGCCCCCTGGCTGCAACTCCCCAGGCAGTGGCGGCCCGACCTGCCGGCCGACCAGCGGTACGCCCTGGAAGCCGAGGCGATCGCTGCCGAGTCGATCGACCCGTGGCGGTTGTGGCTCGGCCGGACAACGGGTCCACCGGACAGCACCCACCCACCGTCGCCGGCGACAGCAATCGCTGTGGCGCTCCGCCTCGGCCTGACGGTCACCGTCGGCGGTCGCCCCACCGGCGTGCTCACCCAGGACACCGTCGAACAGGCGGTCGCCGACTTGCTGAGCTCGCTGCCCGACGCTCTCGGCGATCTGATCCCCGCGGAGCCGGACACCCCCATCCCCGTACCGTTCGAGCGTCGGCTTCCGCGCCACGGCCGGCGGCACTCAGCTGCCGACGTCGACGAGCTGATGTCGATCAGCCGCGACTGGAGCGGAATCGTCGACGTCGATGGGCGGTAGGGACAGGTCAGCCGATCAGGTCGGCGGATGACTCTGCGGGCTCACCGAGTAGCCGCCGCGCTGTATGCAGGGCAGCAGTTTCGTCCACCTCAGCACTGGCGGCAGCGCTCGCAACGAAGGCTTCGATCTGATCCAGGTGCGCTGGCTGAAGTCCACGATTCGGCAGCGGAGCGATCAGGAGCGCCCGCCCGCTGGCGGTGAGTTCTTCGTACACGGGGCCACTGGTCGGCGTCTCGGCGTCGTCGGTCCAGATCAGCGGCCGTCCCTGCGCGACGACCTCACGTGCGGCGCCAAGCTTCGCCCCCGCAGCGGTCGACGTGGACATCTCGTGGGTCCAGCTGCGTCCGAGTCGAGGCAGGCCGAAGAGACGTTCCACCTGGTCCGCCTCGACGCACCAGGTGCTGCACCAGCGGATCTCGACCGCGCCGGCCCGGTGCATCGCCCGGATCCGGTCGATGAGCGCCGGTGCCCACCGCAGCCGATACTCCACCGCGCCGACATGTGCGGTGCCGTTGCACGGTGCCGCGCCCCAGCCGGGGCGGGTCACGTTGACGACTCCGTCGACGTCGAGCACCCAGACAGCTTGTCGCATCGCGTCACCTTCTTGGCGCGTCGCGCGGGTGTAACGGTATCGCCGGCACACGATGTGAGGCTGAGACACCCTATCTTGGCGGCGATAGGTATCTCAGCCTCACATCAGTGCAGAAGCGGGTTGCCGCGTCAGCGGGTCGCCGGGTTGGCGGCGAGCATGGCGCAGAACAGGGCACCCTGCTCGATCGCGTCGTCCAAAGCGACATGCTCATGGTCGTGCTCGCCGAACCACTCGCGGGGCATGGTCCGCTTCGACGTCGTCCGGTAGCCGGTGCCCAGCAGCGCCATGGCGTACGTCTTGATGTCCAGCGCCGAATGGGAGAACGGGCTCGATCCGGTGAAGCGGATCAGGTACCAGTAGACGAACATGAAGTCGTACGCGGCCGGATAGCCGATGAACACCGGCCGCCCCGGCAGCTGAGCCAGCCACTCCGTGTACCGGGCCATCGCCGCCGCCGGCTCCTCCTGGTCTGCCCGGCACGCCGCCCACGCCTCCGGCTGTGTCTCCCACCACGCCATGGTCTGCGGCGCGCCGCTGGCACCGGGCAGCGTGACCAGGTTGGCGCTGAACGTGCCGACCAGCTCCTTGCCGGCCGTGTACGCCGCCGAGGCGAAGCTCAACATCGAGTGCGGGCCGGGGATTGGCCCGTCCGCCTCGACGTCCGTGCTGACGTAGATCTCCGCTTGTGCCACCCCCGCACCGTACGCCCAGCTGGTGGCGCGCTGTCCTACGGTGCCGGGTGTTGGCGGTCGGGTCAGCTGACGGTGAAGGTGGCCGAGGCGCGGCCGGCGGCGTCCGGTACGGCTTCCAGGTAGAGCAGGCCGTCGCGGTGCCGCACGTACTGACCGGGGAAGTTGACCGACTCCAGCGACAGTTTGCCGGCGTCGGCCAGCCCGGCGCGCGCCATGAAGGTGGCGTCCTGCCGGAACAGGTTGGACCCGTCGTTGGCCTCCACCCAGATCTGGTGGTTGCGGTGCCGCAGGTAGTAGCCGGGGAAGTTGGTCGACTCCAGCGAGATGCCGGCCGAGTTGGCCAGCCCGGGGACGACCCGGAACTGCGAGTCGGCCAAATTGGCGACATTCGCCTCAAGGCGGACCCGGTACTCCCATTGCCGCAGGTAGCGGTCCGGCTGGTCGTGGGCGGCAGGCCCTGCAGGGTGGTGGCCCGGCGCATGACGATCCGGTCGTACTCGGGGACGGTGGCGACGAAGTAGTAGTAGCCGTCGGTGTGCCGGTGCACGTGCGGGTCGGCCCGCTGTTCGACGATCGGGTTGGTGAACTGGACGGCGGGCGGGGACCGCCGCCGCGACAGCAGCCGGGCGGCGGCGACCACGGCGGTGGTGGTGGCCGCAGTCACCAGGGCGGCGGTTGTCGCCGCCAGCCAGTTGACCGTGGATCGCGATCGCCTCATGACCGACACCCTTCGCAGTCATCATCTTCGATGCAGATCGCGTTGGCGCTCACACAACCCAGGTCAAGAGGATGCGTCATCTTCACGAAACAATCCGGCGGGGCGGCGGGAAGATTCCCGCCGCCCCGCCGGGACACTGTCCAGACTGGCTCCAGCAAGGCCTGCCGCTGGAGGCTCGGCCGAGGCTGCCCGCTCCGGCTACTCGCCGCCGAGATTCACCAGCGCCTGCGCGGTCCGGAAGTACGGGTTCCGCCCGAGGTCGCCGACGGTGACGATGCCGAAAGCGTCCTTGAGCAGCTTGGCGTCGCTCTCACTGACGCCCTTCAGCGCGGCGACCGGCGCGGCGACGATCTCGGCCAGGGACTTGTCCTGGTAGGCCTTGTCGACCAGCGTGGTCAGGTCAGCGGTGACCGGCATCCTGTTTGTTCTCCTTGTGCTCGATGGTGGTGTGACCCGGCCCACGGCGGGCAGGGCCTGTCGACTCCGGCTATCTGCGGTGCTGCGTCCTGGAGTGCTGTGCCCGAAGCGCGGGCAGCGGCTACTCCTCGGCCTCTTCTTCCTCGAACTCTTCCTCGTCGCCGTCGCCGATGACGTCGAAGATCTCCTCGGCGACCATGCCGGCGGCGAAACCGGCGAGGGCGCCGCCGGCCGCACCGGCGAGCACGCCACCCATCCCAGAGCCACCGTCCTCGTGTCCACCGTGGTACCCGCCATGACCGTGACCACCCCCGTAGCCGCCGAGCAGCGCGTGTCGCTGCTCCATCGACTGCCGCAGCCAGGAGTCGACCAGGCTGATCCAGTCGATGCTCTCGGCGGCCGCGTGCTCGACCCGGTAGTGGCCGTACGCGTCATGACCGGGGGTGAACAGCCCGGACTTCTTGTCGAACTCCAGGACCACGGTCACCCCGTGCGGGTCGGCGACGAACGTCAGCTCGACCTGGCTTACCCCCGGGTACTGCGGTGCCGACGCGTACTCGATCTCCTGATAGAACGGCATGGTCTGGGGCAGGCCGGCAAGCTGGCCGTGCTCCAGGTCGGCACCGGTGAACGGCAGCCCGAGCGCGGCGAACGCCTCCAGGATCCGCTCCTGCACCGGCAGCGGATAGACGTGCACGTCGTCGAGGTCACCCGGGTCGATGGCACCGCGGACCCAGATCTTGGTACGCAAGCCCATGGTCATGCCAGGCAGCCGCTGACCGTACATGTCGGTGACCGGCGTCTCCCACGGCACGTCGATCTCGAACGGCAGCGACAACTGCTGCCCGGCGGCAAGGCGCAGCTCGCCGCAGACCGGAACCCGATGGAACTCGACCGTACCGTCGTACTCCTCGTCGTCGGTCTCCATTTCGACCCGGGTGACCAGCGCGACGGTGATTTGGTCGATCTCCACCTCGTGGTCGCCGCCGGTGATGTCGACCTGGCCGGCCAGGGTCAGGCCGGGGCGGGTGCTGGCGTTGGACAGGACGGTGTCGACAGTCGGTCCACCGACTCCGAAGGCTCGGAGCATCCGTTTGAAGACCACGTGGCCATCTCTCCCTGGCGGTATGCCGGCGCGGCCCCCGGGCGCGCCGATCGTTGCCGCACAACATGATCAGGCATGTCTATTTTGGAACCGGGGCTGTCGACGATGCTAGCGGGGCAGCCTGAGAGGTTGCTGAACAGCAGATATCAGGTACGCAAAGTAATTACATGAACACTTTTCGCTACTGTTCTCAGTGAACTCGCAGGTTGGCGCAGCATCCGCCTGTCTATGCTGATGACCATGTCCACGACCAGCGACCCTCCCAGTCCCGGCCGCCCCGTCACCGTCGAAGGAGTGACCGGGCGGTGATGGAGTGGGCGCTGCTGGGCGTCGCGGTGCTGCTGGTCGCCGCCAACGCCGTGTTCGTCGCCGCCGAGTTCGCCTTCGTGACGGTCGACCGGGCGACCGTGGAACGGCAGGCCGCCGCCGGTGACCGCCGCTCGGCGGGCCTGCTGCGCGGCCTGCGGACGCTGTCCACCCAGCTGTCCGGCGCCCAGCTCGGCATCACCGTGACCAGCCTGGTCGTCGGTTTCCTCGCCGAGCCCTCACTGGCCACCCTGCTACGCGGCCCGCTCGGGCTCACCGGTTTGCCGGACGGCGCGACCACCGCGCTCTCGCTGACGCTGGCGCTGATCCTGGCCACCAGTATTCAGATGATCTTCGGCGAGCTGGTGCCGAAGAACTGGGCGATCGCCGAACCGCTGCGGGTCGGCCGGGCGGTCGCCGGCGCGCAGCGCGGCTTCACCGCCGCCACCGGCCCGTTGATCCGGTTTCTCAACGGTACGGCCAACCGGATCCTGCGGGCGTTCGGCATCGAGCCCACCGAGGAGCTGGCGTCCGCCCGTACGCCTCAGGAGCTGGCCTCGCTGGTCAGCCGGTCCGGCGAGGAAGGCACCCTGGACGCGGAGACCGCCGAGCTGGTCTCCCGGTCGATCGACTTCGGCGAACGGACCGCCGCCGACGTGATGACCCCCCGACCCCGGGTACGGTTCGTCACCGCCGACGCACCGGTGGCCGAGGTGCTGCGGCTGGCCGCCGCCACCGGACACGCCCGCTTCCCGGTCACCGGCACCGGAGTCGACGAGGTACTCGGCGCCGTGCATTTCAAGCATGCCCTCGCCGTGCCGACCGGGGAACGCGACACCCGGCCTGTGCGGTCGGTGATGGTCGAGCTGCCCGAGGTCCCGGAGACCGCCGAGCTGGACCCGCTGCTCGGCACGCTACGCAGCCGGGGACTGCAGATGGCGGTGGTGGTCGACGAGTACGGCGGCACCGCCGGCATCGTCACTTTGGAAGACCTGGTCGAGGAGATCGTCGGGGAGATCGCCGACGAGCAGGACCGGCCGACCGGCCGACACCAGCGCGCCGCCGACGGTTCGTGGCAGCTCTCCGGCCTGCTGCGGCCCGACGAGGCGGCCCGGCTGACCGGGCTCGACCTGCCGGAGGGCCGGATCTCCGACACCCTCGGTGGGGTGATCATCGAGGAGCTCGGCCGGCTGCCCCGGGTCGGTGACACCGTCACGGTCGTCGCCGACGACCGCGAACACCCGGACCCGGACGGACTACCCACGTCCGTACCGGTGGAACTGACCGTGACCCGGGTCGACGGCCGCCGCGCCGACCGGCTGCTGCTGCGCCGCGCCGACGCCACCGCGGCCGCCGGGTCTCCTGACGGACGCCGGAACGGCCACTCGGCCGGGCACCCGGAGGAGACCGCATCATGAGTGACTGGTTGGCGATCCTCGTCGGGGTGCTGCTGCTCGCCGGCAACGCGTTCTTCGTCGGTGCCGAGTTCGCGCTGATCTCGGCCCGTCGGACACAGATCGAGCCACGGGCCGCCGCCGGGTCCCGGCTGGCCCGCGTCACGCTGCGGGCCATGGAGTCCGTGTCACTGATGATGGCCGGCGCGCAGCTCGGCATCACCGTCTGTTCGCTCGGCCTGGGTGCCATCGGCGAGCCGGCCGTGGCGCACCTGATGGAGCCGGCCTTCGCCGCCGCCGGGGTGCCGGACGCGCTGGTGCACCCGATCGCGTTCGCCATCGCCCTGGCGATCGTGGTCTTCCTGCACATGGTGATCGGCGAGATGGTGCCGAAGAACATCGCCCTCGCCGGTCCGGAGCGGTCCGCGATGGTCCTGGGCCCGGTGCTGTACGGGGTGGTCACCGTGCTGCGGCCACTGATCTGGCTGCTCAACCAGCTCGCCAACATCGTCCTGCGCCTGCTGCGGGTGCAGCCGAAGGACGAGGTGACCTCCACCTTCACCCGGGAGGAGGTCTCCGGGTTCATCGCCCAGTCCCGCCGTGAGGGCCTGATCGACGAGCACGAGCACCGGCTGCTGACCGGGGCGCTGGCGTTCAGCGACCAGCCGACCGCCCGGGTGGCGATCCCGCTGGATTCGCTGGTCACGGTGTCCGCCACCAGCACGCCAGTCGAGCTGGAGAAGCGCTGCGCCGATACCGGCTACTCCCGCTTCCCGGTCGTCGACGGCGCCGCGCAGGTGACCGGCTATTTGCACGTCAAGGACGTGCTCGGGGCCTCGGCGCAGGACCGGGACCGGGCGGTCGACTCCCGGCTGATCCGGCCACTGGTCACGGTCCGGGCCACCCAACCGATGCGGGACACCCTGACGGTCATGCAGCAACGGGGCGCCCACCTGGCCCGGGTGGTCGACGCCGACGGCCGGTTGACCGGCCTGGCCGCGTTGGAGGACGTGATCGAGGAGCTGGTCGGTGAGGTCCGCGACGCCGCACAGGCCGCCAGCCGCTAAACGCCGCACCGGCCGTCAGCCGCTAGGCGGGCGGAGCAAGCTGGGGCGGCCCGTCGGTGGGCTGGTTGAGCGACTGGCGGGCGAGCAGCGTCGCGCCGGCCACCGCCGCCGGCATGACCAGCACCGCGCCGAACGGGATCAGGCAGCAGCAGAAGACCGCCACTCCGAAGCCGAGCGCCTTCGGCCGATTGGTCCGCAGCGCCACCCGGCGGTCCGGTAGCCGCAGGCCACGGCGGTAGAACGCGGACCCAACGAGCTCAAGGGCGAGCCGCCAGCCGCCGAACAGGGCAGCGACCACCGGCACCACGGTCTGCCCGACGATCGGGATGAACCCGCAGAGGAACAGCGGAATCCCGATGACGATGCCGAACGCGATCAGCCGGGCCGAGTCGAGCAGGCTGTGCCACAGCGACCGCCACCACGGCACGTCGACCCCGTTCGGCACCCCGCCGTGCTGCCCCTCCACCCATTCGGAGATCTTCTCGTAGAACGGATCCCCAATGAACAGGGTCACGGCGGTGAAGGTGAGCACGCCGATCAGCCCGCCGAGGGCCAGCAACGCGACGGCGACCGCACCGCGTGCCGCATCCCGAGTGCCCGCCGACCAGTCGTCGGCGAACGGGGTGAGCCAGCCGGCGACGTCGACCACGACGGCTGTCCAGCCGACGAACGCGGCCACGAACAGCACCCCGGCGATCACCGCCGGGATCAGCCCGAGCAGCACCATCTTCGGGTTGCGGGCGTAGGTGCCGAAGCCGCGCAGGAACAGCCGGACACCGTCGAGGAAGGCGCGGATCATCTCAGCCGGCCCGGCGCAGCCGTACCCGACGGTTGGCCCGACCTTTGCTCTGCCACTCACGCAGAGTCGGGTCGCGCAGGTCGAGTCGGTCGGTACGGCCGTTACTGGTGACACCCACGGGTGGCAGGTTACCGCCGATCAGGTGGAGTCACCCAGTTGGCTGATTTGATGAGTGTCAAACTTGACCATCGTCGAAACAGCGGGCATCGTATTGTTGATTCGACGATCATCGAGACTACGAACGCTTGTCAGCACGGAGGGATTCATGATCAACAAGGAGCTACCGGCCGTCGTCATCGGGGCCGGCCCGGTCGGCCTGGCCGCCGCCGCCCACCTGCACGAGCGCGGTCTGCCCTGGGTCCTGCTGGAGGCCGGCGGCAGCGCCGGCGCGGCGGTCAGCAAGTGGGGGCACGTCCAGCTCTTCTCCCCCTGGCGTTACAACATCGACGCAGCCGCCCGCCGGCTACTCGACGCCGCCGGCTGGGCCGCCCCCGATCCCGGTCACCTACCGACCGGCGCCGAGCTGGTCGGCGACTACCTCGAACCACTGGCCAAGCTGCCCGACCTGGCCGGTCGGATCCGGTACCGCGCGCGGGTCGTCGCGCTGGGCCGCGCCGGAATCGACCGGGTCCGCACCGACGGCCGGGAGCAGGCGCCGTTCGTGGTCCGGCTCGCCGACGGTACGGAGATCAGCGCCGGTGCCGTCATCGACGCCTCCGGCACCTGGGGTACGCCGAACGTACTGGGCGTCAACGGGCTGCCCGCCCGCGGCGAACCGCAGGCAGCCCACCTGATCAGCACCGCTCTGCCGGACGTGCTCGGTGCCCACCGAACCGACCACACCGGCCGGCACACCATCGTCGTAGGTGCCGGCCACTCCGCCGCCAACACCCTGCTGGCCCTCGCCGAGCTGGCCGCTCAGGAGCCGGACACCCGGGTCAGCTGGGTCACCCGTGGTGCGACCATCGACCGGGCGCTCGGCGGCGGCGACGCCGACGCCCTGCCTGGCCGCGGCAAGTTGGGCACCGGACTGCGGTTGCTGGTCGACTCCGGCCGAGTCGAGCTGGTCAGCGGATTCGGCGTCCACACCGTACGGGTCACCGCCAGCGGCCAGGCCGAGCTGGTCGCGACCGACGGCCGGACGCTGGCCGCCGACCGAATCGTCTCGGCCACCGGTTTTCGCCCCGACCACCGGATCGCCGACGAGCTACGGCTGGACCTGGACCCGGCGCTGGGCTGCACCCGGAGGCTGGCCCCACTGATCGACCCGAACGAGCATTCCTGCGGCACCGTCCCGCCGCATGGGGTGGAGGAGCTCACCCAGCCAGAGCCGGGGTATTACGTGGTCGGCATGAAGAGTTACGGCCGGGCGCCGACGTTCCTGCTGGCCACCGGCTACGAGCAGGTCCGCTCGGTCACGGCGGCGCTGGCCGGTGACTGGACCGCAGCCCGGGACGTACAGCTGGATCTGCCGGAGACCGGCGTCTGCTCGGTGGCACCCGGCGACCAGTCCACCACGCCGTCCGCCGCCTCCGGCGGCTGCTGCGGTTGACCGTCGTCGACGTTAACGGAAACGACCGGAGCCACGGCACGTGCCGCTGATCAGATCGGCTCGTTGAGGAAGCCGGAAACCCGCTGCCGTAAATCGGTGCGCTGGTTCCAGAGCACGCCGGGGCGGTCGTAGACGTGCAGGGCGGCGCCCGGGATGGCGGCGGCCAGCCGCTCGGCGGTCTCGGCCGGGTGCAGGTCGTCGCCGACGCAGCCGATCACCAGGACCCGGGCGGTGACCGCAGCGAGCGCGGCCGGGTCGGGCACCGGCACCGTGTCGGCCAGGTCGACCAGTTCGGCGGCGAGTCCGTCGCGCAGCAGCTGGTCGATCCTGGTACGCAGGTACGCCCACGCGGCCGGGGTGTTGCGTACCGGCACCGGGGTCTCCGCCGCGATCAGCTCGGCCACCCCGGAGACGTCGCTGTCGTTGACCGCGGTGACCAGCTCGGCGATCCGCTGGCGGGCCGAGGCCGGCCGAGCCGCGTCGAAGGCCGACGGTAGGAGGAACACCGCCCGGTCGAACCGCCGCGGGCTGTCGGTCAGCAACCGGGCCAACGCCCCGGCACCGAGGCTCATCCCGACCGCCCGGCCGGCACCGGCCAGGTCGGCCACGGCCCGCAGGTCCCGGGCCAGGTCGGGGTAGCCCCACGGGCCGGCCGGCGCGGCGGAGCGGCCATGCCCCCGGAACTGGAAGAACACCTTGCGCCCGGCGACTCCGCTGCCCAGCGGCCGGGTGGTGGCGATGCCGTGTGCTATGCCGTGCGCGAAGACGGTGGTCGGCTCACCGGACCCGGTGACCAGCCGTTCCAGCTCCACACCGTGCGGCGTGGTGATCACCTCGGTCTCCGGCTCGGGCAGCGCGGGCCGGCCGGTACGGGGACCGGACGGGCCGGGCCCGTAGGTCCGCGGCCCGCCGTCCGGCGGCGGTGGCCAACGGAAATCTCTCACCAGGAGCCTCGGCCGTCGGCGATGTCCCGCAGCCCGACCCGCACGTCGAGCAGGTAGATCAGCCCGGCGGCGATCCCGATCAGGCCGAACAGGCTGACCTGGAACAGCAGGGTGAGCAGCAGGCAGACGCCGAGGATGGCCAGCCACGCGCCTTTCGGCAGGGTGCCGATCGCCGGGAACGCCTCGCCTTTCTGGGTGACGCAGTGCACCAGCGCGACAGCCTGCACGACGAGGGCGAACACGAACAGCGCCAGGTCGAGGATGTACCGGACGTCGGCATAGAACAGCGGCGCGGCAGAGTCCATGCCCAAAGCTTATGCCGCGGGCCCCGGATGCGTGCCACCTGCATCCGGGGCCCGCGGGTCACCCGGACCCCGCCGGAACTACTCGGCCTTGGCCTGGGCGGGCTTGACCGACTCGGTCGAGTCGGCTTCCGGTGCTGCGGTGACCTGGGCCGGAGCCTCGGTGGTCTCCATGTCGGCGTTGACGGTGTCAGCGGCCCGGACCACCCCGGTGCCGACGACCCGCTCACCGTGCGCCACCAGCGTGCCGTAGATCGCCACGGCCCGCTGCCCGGCCGACTGGGCACCGGCGAGCACCGCGTCGCGGTTGCGCAGCGCGATCGTCCGCAGGCGCTCCAGGTCGGCACCGGTGTTGGCCCGCTCACGCAGCTCGGCGGTGCTCTGTGCGGCCTTCTCCCGCAGGCCGACAGTGCCGAGGCTGGCCTTGCCGGTCAGCTGGGTGACGGCCACGGGCAGCTTGCGCAGTTGCTGGTAGGCCAGGTCGCCGGCGCCGGCGACGGCGTACAGGGGTGCTGGGATCCGCTTGGTCTTCGGCTGGCTCATCGTTGCTCCTCCTCGGCCGCGCCGGCGGCCTGCTCGGTTTCCCCGGCCCGGGGCGTACGACGCCGGGGGGTGGTCTTCTGCCGGGAAGTGGTCCTGGTCGGCACGGTGGGCGGCGGGTCATCGGTCGCCGGGCCAGGTGCGGCCCCGGCCTCGGTGACGGCGACCGACTGCAGGGTCTGCTCCTCAACTTTTTCGGCGGCTTCGGCGGCGGTAGCTGCGTCCGCGTCGGTGTCCGGTCCGGCGTGCCGGGCGTTCTCCCGGCGGAACGTCTCGTAGATCTGGCTCAGCGACTGCTTCTGCGCCATGGTGAGGTCGGGGTCCGAAGCGATCGCGGCGAGCACGCCCTGGCCGTCCTTGTCGTCGAGCAGCCCGGCCCTCAGGTACATCACCGGCGTGGAGACCCGCAGTGCGCTGGCCAACTGCTGGAGCACCTCCGCGCTCGGCTTGCGCAGGCCGCGCTCCACCTGGCTGAGGTAGGGATTGCTGACGCCGGCCTGCTCGGCGAGCTGCCGCAGCGAGATGCGGGCGTTGTGCCGCAGGTCACGGATGAAGCCCCCGATGTCGCGAGGCAGGTCCTTCGGTGTGGCCATAGCTCGACGGTAGCCCGATCTGCTTGCAACTGCTAGCGAAACGCTAACGAAAGTTAGCGGAGTCATCCGGATGAACCGTCGCAGGAGCCGCCGAGAAAGTCGTTGGCGGCCAGCCGCCCCGTGACGCTAGGCTCCCCGCCGATGGCGACGATCCGGGTTGGCGATGCGACGATCAGCTACGACGACGTCGGCACCGGGCCGCCCGTACTGCTGATCCACGCCGGCATCGCCGACCGCAGGATGTGGCGGGCGCAGGTCGCCGCGCTGCGCGACCGGCATCGGGTGATCGCCATGGACCTGCGCGGCTACGGCGAGTCCGACCTGCCGGCCACCGGGTTCGCCCACCACGACGACGTGATCGGTCTACTGGACGCGCTCGGCGTCGCCCGCGCCGCACTGGTCGGCTGTTCGTTCGGCGGTGCGGTCGCCATCGACGCCACTCTCGCCCACCCCGACCGGGTCACCGCCCTCGCCCTGTTCGGGTCGGCGCTGGGCGGCCACGACTGGTCCGACGCCGCCGAACAGCTCTGGGACGACCTGGTCGGCGCGGTGGACCCGGAGGACCTGGACGCGACGGCCGACGCCGAGGTGCGGTTCTGGGTCGTCGGCCCGCGCCGGCAGCCCGCCGACGTCGACCCGGAGCTGATCGCCTTCGCCCGCGAGATGGACCGCCGGGCACTCGCCGCCGAAGCCGCGCTCGGCGACGTCACCCACCGCGAACTCGACCCACCGGCAGCCCGCCGGCTCGGTGAGATCGGCGTGCCGGTGCTGGTCGGCGCCGGGGCGCTCGACGTGCCGGACATCCTCGCCCTGGCCGATCTGATCAGCACCGGCATCCCGACCGCCCGGCGGCTGCCGGACGTGCCCGGCGCAGCCCACCTGCTGCCGTTGGAGTGCCCCGGGCCGGTCGACGCCGCGCTGCGCGAGTTCCTCGCCGACACCGTGCGATAGACGATCACACCATGCGATAGACGATTACCGTGCGATAGACGATTACCGTGCGATAGACGATTACCGTGCGATAGCCAGCCCGTCCGCCGGCCAGTCTCGTCAGGACGGCCAGCACAGGGCGCGCAGCGTGCCGACCGGCTGGCCGCCACCGAGCACCGGCGGCTCACCGAGTTCGGCCAGAGCCATCGGATCCAGGCCTTCGGCGTCGGTGCCAGTGCCGACGCCGAGCCGGCGCAGCGCGGCAACCACCGGCGGCACCGTCGCCCGCTGCGCACCGTCGTCAATCTTCACCGCGATCGCCCCGACGCCGGGCACCGCCACCGCCAGCACACCCTCCGCGCCGACCTTGGCCAGCAGCCCGGGCACCGCCCGCATCAGCCGGGTGTCGGCCCGCCCGGTGCCGGCCACCAGCTCCGGGTACGCCCGCATCGCGTCCGCCACGGTCCGCTCCACCGACCCGGCAAGGCCGTGCACCAGCCGCAGGAACGCCCGTGCGACCGCGGTCAGCGACAGCGCCAGCACCGGCGCGCCGCAGCCGTCCACCCCGACGGCGGCGGCCGGCTCACCGGCGTACTCCTCGACGGCGGCCCGGATCCGCTCCTGCAACGGATGCTCCGGATGCCAGTACTCCTCCACCGGCCAGCCGGCCGCCCGGCAGGTCAGCAGCATCCCGGCATGCTTGCCGGAGCAGTTCATCTGCAGCCGGCTCGGCCCGCCACCGGCGCGCAGCACGTCGGCTGCGGCGGCCGCGCCGACCGGCAGCTCCGGCGGGCAGCGCAGCGCCGCCTCGGTGAGCCCGGCGGTACGCAGCAGCGCGGCCACCCGGGCCAGGTGAAAGTCCTCGCCGCTGTGGCTGGCACAGACCACCGCCAGATCGGCTGGATCGGCCAGCCGCAGCCCGGCCCGCAGCATGCCGATCGCCTGCAACGGCTTGTTCGCCGACCGGGGAAACACCGGCGACTCCACGTCGCCGAACCGCTCTCGCAGGCCGCCGTCGGCGGCCAGCACCACCAGTGAGCCGTGATGCCGGCTCTCCACGAAACCGGAGCGGGCCATCTCGACCAGCGGCACCCCGCCGGCGTACCTGGTCAACTCTGCGACATCCCGGCTCAGGGCTCGATCGCGGCGGTGAACTCACCGGCACGCAGATCGGCGTCGTCCGGCACGTTGCGTTTCACCACCGCCAGAGCGACCATGCCGAGCTCGTGGTGGCGCAGCGCGGTGCCGACGAAGCCGACCGTCCGGCCCTCCAGGGTCAGCGGGGTGCCGGCGTCCGGCGGGGTGTCACTGGCCACCCCATCGAGGTGCAGCAGCACCAGCCGGCGCGGTGGCCGGCCCAGGTTGTGCACCCGGGCCACCGTCTCCTGCCCCCGGTAGCAGCCCTTGTCGAGGTGGACCGCCGGTCCGAGCAGATTGACCTCCGCGGGAATCGCCCGGTGGTCGGTCTCCAGACCGACCCGGGGGGTACGCGAGGCGACCCGCATCGCCTCGTACGCCCAGAGCCCGGCCGGCGCGGCACCGGCCGCACCCGCCTCGGCCACCAGCTGTGCCGTCGCGGCCCGGGGTACCAGCAGGTCGACGCCGAGTGGTACCCGGCGGGCCCAGCCGCCCCGGTACGGCCCGTCCGTCGGCAGCGCGGCCACCGGGTAGAGCACGGTGGGCCGGTCGGGGATCGACCCGGCGGCGAACTTCGACGCGGGCACCGGCAACAGGTCCGGGTCGGCCAGCCCGGTCACGCCCAGCGCCGCCGCCGCGTCGACCGCAGCCGGGCCGACCAGCGACAGCACCGCCCAGTCGGCGGTCACCTCCGCCGGGTCGACCTGGGTGAAGAACCGCATCTTCAACAGGTACGCCAGCAGCTCGCCGGCCATCTGCGGCTCGGTGTCCAGCCAGGTGGTGGTGCCGTCCTCGGCGACCACCGCGTGCTGCTCCACGTGGCCGTGCGGGGAGAGCACCAGCAGCTCGGTGCCCTGACCGGCGCGCAGCGTCGCCAGGTGCTGGGTGGTCAGGGTATGCAGCCAGCCGATCCGTTCGGCACCGGGCACCGCCAGCACGCCCCGGTTGCTCCGGTCGACCAGGCCGACCTCGGTGGCGAGCCGACGCTGCTCACGCATCGGGTCGCCGTAGTGGGCGGCGACCCCGGCGTCGGGGGATCCGGTGGCCACGTCGGCGATGTCCACCGCGCCGGGTATGTCGATCACTGTTTTCCTCCGCACCGCTCACAGGTGCCGAACAACGCCATGTGGCCGATGTCGACTTGGAAGCCGCGCTGTTCGGCGAGCGCGGTGATCAGCGGCTCGGCCAGCGCCGGGTCCATCTCCGAGACCGACTTACAGGATCGGCAGACCAGGTGGACGTGCTGGTCCTCGCCGACCGAGTGGAACGTCGGCGAACCGTGCGACAGGTGGGTGTGAGTGACCAGGCCCAGCTCTTCGAACAGCTCCAAAGTGCGGTAGATGGTGGTGATGTTGACCCCGGCGGCGACCTCGCGCACCGCGTTGAGCACCTGCTCCGGGGTGGCGTGTCCCAACTCGTGCACCGCTTCCAGAATCAGCTGACGCTGCGCGGTCAGCCGTAGCCCACGCGAGCGCAGCATCTCTGCCAGGGAAGATTCAGCCACCGTCGCCATCCTATCGCCGCCGTCTCCGTGGCCGGCCCGACTCCGTGGCCGGCCCGGATCAGCCGCCGACCCGGATCAGCCGGGCGGACAGGTGCGGGGACAGCGGCTGACCGACGGCGGCCATTTCCTGGGCGTACAGCAGCGCCCCCTCGACAATGCCGAACAGCCGGTGGCCGCCGGTGACCTCCTTGGCGGTACCGGTACGCACCACGGCGTCGGTGGCCAACTCGACCTGCACCCCGGTGACCCGACCCAGGTAGAGCTCCATCACCCCGGTCGGGGTCATCATCGTCGCCTCCAGCTCACCGGTGGCCCGGCCGTCGGCGTCGGTGACCACCCGCCACCAGCCGAGTTCGCGACCGACCGGGCGCACCGGGCGGGACTGCTCGTCGAGCAGCCAGGCCCGCGACTCGTACTGCAGGAACGGCCGGCCGTCGTGGCTGATCCGGATTTCCTGCGCGTAGTCGAAGTCCTCGATCGTCGGGTAGCCGCCGCGTCCCCGCCCACGCCACACCCCGATGTACGGCAGCAGCGCGTTCAACGCCGGATGCAGCTTCGGGCCGACCCGCAGGTCGTGGCTCTCCTCAAACGGGTACGGGTCGACCGGCGGGGCGTCCAGCCACGGCGGCCGGACCGGGTTCTCCTCGGTGCTCGGCTGTCCCGCTCCGGACGCGCTACTCGCGCTCATCGGTCCTCCGCTTTCTCACCAGCGTCCACGGCAGATGCGGACCGCGAGGTAGACCAGGCCACCGGCGAGCGCGCCGAAGCCTGCCACCAGCAGGCTGACGAACCCGATCTCGGTAACCATGACAAGGCCATCCTATGCTGGCCGCATGGCTCGCATTCTCGTCGTAAAGGCGACCGCCGGCTCGGACGAGCCGGAGCGGTGCGCCCAGGCGTTCACCGTAGCGGGCACCGCCGCCGCGGCCGGCGTCGAGGTCTCCCTCTGGCTGACCGGTGAGTCGGCGTGGTTCGGGCTGCCCGGCCGAGCCGCCGAGTTCGACCTGCCGCATTCGGCGCCGCTGCCCGACCTGCTGGACGTGGTGCTGGCCAGCGGCGGTCGGGTGACGGTCTGTACGCAGTGCGCGGCCCGCCGCAGGTTCGGCCCGGACGATGTGCTGCCGGGGGTACGGATCGCCGGGGCGGCGGTCTTCGTCGAAGAGATCATGGCCGACGGCGTCCAGGCGCTCGTCTACTGACCGGGCTTCTACTGATCGGGTCGGCAGCCGACGACGGATCAGCGGCTGGCCGACGGGATCAGCAGGTGAAGTCGGTGACGGCGATCCAGACGTCGTCGCCGTCGAGCCGCACCACGGTGCCCTTGGTGCCGTATCGGTGGACGAACAGCGGTGCCTGATCGGAGACGACGGTGGCGCGCGACATGGTGAAGCCGAGCGACGCCCACTCGTCGGACTCCGCGGTGCTGGCCGCAGTCAGCGCGTAGCTGCTGAGCTGTCCGTCGCCGTCGGGACAGGCCAGTTCCACCGACGACGCGGCCCGTACGTCGGCCACCCCGAAGGCGCCCGTCAGCACTTCGGCGTGGCTGCGCGGGGTCGGGCCGACGGTGGCGCCCGGCCGGGGGTCAGCGGGCGCGGGCCGGGACCCGTCGGATGCCGGTCGGCAGCCGGTGCTGATCCGCAGCTGCACCACGCCGTCGCGGATCAGTTCGCCGCGGACCGCGACGAAATCACCGGCGTCGGCGCCTAGCCGCGACCGACCGGTGGTGGCGTCGTGCCGGGCTATCGCGGCGTAGCTGGCCGGGAGCCGGCGGGCGATCCGGTCGAGCAACGCCGGGCCGGCGTCGGGCGCCGTGTAGGCGGTGAGCACCCGGGTCAGTTCGGCGCCGGGTCGCATCAGGGTGATCCGGCAGCCCTCGGTGATCTGCTCCTCGGCCAGCACCACCACGCCGGCGTCGCCGACCGCAGCGGTCAGGTCGATCGCCGCCCGGTCGGCGACCGGCCGGGCCTGCCCGATGTCGCGCTGCTCGCGGACGGTCGGGCTGTCGTCCCGCTGGGACTGCACGGCCAGGCCGAACAGCAGCACGCTCCAGGCGACCGCGGCGGCCGCCAGCCACCACCGCCACCACCGACGCACCGGGCTCTGACCAGCGGCGCTGGCCGGCACGGCGACGGCTGACGGTACGGCGACAACCGGCGGTCCCGACGGCGGCGGGACCCGCGCGGCCGGGTGTGCCGGCGGGGCGGCCGGGGTCGCGGGCGGGTCGTCAGTCACCCGGCCATCGTGCCAGGCACCGGCCAGGGCAGCCGGCACACCCGGCCGCCGCCCTAACGCCGGCCGCCCCGGTAGCGGTCAGCAGCCGACCTCGACCGGCCAGCCGATCCGCTGCTCCGGCAGCTCCCGATCCGACCCGTCCCAGCCGGGCTCGTCCGGCACATCCTGGTGGACCGGCTCGTCGCGAGCGGCTGCATCGTCACGGACCGCGCCGTCGCCGGCCAGGTCGTCCCGCCGGTGACCGGCCGGGTCCGGTCCCGCCGCCGATGCGCCGAAGTTGTCCGGTGCGCTCGACGCGAGCCGGTAGCCGACGCCCCGTACGGTCTGGATCTCCAGGCCGCCGCCGGCGCCGCGCAACTTGCGGCGCAACCGTTTCACGGCCGAATGCAGGATGGCCGTGTCGCCGAGATAGGCCCCGCCCCAGACCGAGCCGAAGAGCCGTTCGTAGGTCCAGACCACCACCGGTGGGGTGGCCAGCCGGGCCAGCAACTCCCGTTCCAGCCGGGTCAGCGTTAACAGCTCACCCCGCCAGGTGACGAGATGGCCGGGCACGTCGACGACGAGGTCGCCGAGCACGACCGGCGCCGCCGGCTCCGGGTCCTCTGCCGGCACGGGCGGGAACAGCATCGCCCGTAACTCGGCCAGATCAGTACAGATGACTACCGTGCCGCAGTCGTCAAGGCGTCTCACGACGCGCTCACGGACGGCTACGTCAGCGGTGACACACACGACCAGTGGCACCTCACCGTTGACCACCGCACTCCTCCCCAGGTTGCTGCGTGTCATCAGACAACGCCGTTTAGTCGCCGGAGTCAACAGCGCCAGTCACCGATACCACTGCAGCCCGACGCTCGACCGTGTGTTGCCCGGGTACTGCCTGAAAACTGCCCAACAGACCCCATTGATCACTAACGCCGCCCACTAAAACATGACTCGTAGCCGCCGTGCGAAAACTATCCGTAGAGCACTGCCCGCACGCGACTTGGGCGGATTTCGGGCTTTCCGGTCCGCTGATCCCGAGGTCCGGCGAGTACGGACCGCCTACGAGCATGGGGGGACCGCGTGGTCGACCTGCCCCGCCGCCGAACCGGACGACACGATAGTGACCGCAGCACCGCCCGCCGCCGGGTCCACGGCGGCCCGGGCCGGCTAGTGCACCGGATGTTCACCGCCGGGCTGGTCACCCTGCTCGCGGTGACCGCCCAACCCGCCGCCGCGACCGCCGCACCCGGTACCGGCCCGGTCGACGGGTCGGCCACCGCGCCGATCAGCGCCGAACTCGCCGCCGAACTGGACCGGGACGGCACCGTCGAGTTCATGGTCTACCTACGCGACCGCGCCGACCTGTCCGGCGCGGCCGACGCCGCCAGCGCCGGAATACCGGCCGGTGACCGTCGCGCCGACGCCCGGGCCGAGGCTGTGTACCACGAGTTGACCACCACGGCCCAGCGCAGCCAGCAGAGCCTGCGCAAACTGCTCGACGGGCGGAAGGCCGGCTACACCGCGTACTGGATCGCCAACGCGGTCCGGGTCACCGGCGACCGGGACCTGGCCGACCGGATCGCCGCCCTGCCCCAGGTGCAGCAGCTCGAACCAGCTCGCAGCTACCCGCTGCTCACCCCGGAACCAGCCGAACCGGTGCCGCCGGTCGGCGACGACGCCGGCACCACCGCCGTCGAGTGGAACATCGACGACGTCCGAGCGCCGCAGGTCTGGTCCGAATTCGGCACCAGCGGCGACGGGATCGTCGTGGCCACCATCGACAGCGGCGTCGAGTTCGACCACCCGGCACTGGCCGCCAGTTACCGGGGAGCCGGCACCGGCGGCTACGACCACGACTACAACTGGTTCGACCCGACCGGCATCTGCCCGGCCGGGACCCCCTGTGACAACAACGGTCACGGCACCCACGTCACCGGCACCATGACCGGCGACGACGGCGGCGACAACCAGACCGGGGTGGCACCCGGTGCCCGCTGGATCGCTGCCAAGGGCTGCGAGGTCACCAACTGCTCCGACGCGTCGCTGCTGGCCGCCGGCCAGTGGGTGCTCGCCCCGACCGACACCTCGGGCGCGAATCCCCGGCCGGAGCTTCGCCCCGACGTGGTCAACAACTCGTGGGGCGGCGGACAGGCCGACCCGTGGTACCGGCAGACCGTCGACGCCTGGATCGCCGCCGGCATCTTCCCGGCCTTCGCCATCGGCAATGAGGGACCGGGCTGCGGCACCGCCAGCTCCCCCGGCGACTACCCGCAGGCGTACGCGGCCGGCAACTACGACGTCGACCACCGGATCGCCGCCCGGTCCAGCCGGGGCGCCTCGCTGGTCGACGGATCGGTCAAGCCGAACATCGCCGCGCCCGGCACCGCGGTCCGCTCCAGCGTCCCCGGTGGCGGGTACGCGGCGTACAGCGGCACCTCGATGGCCTCCCCGCACGTCGCCGCCACCGTCGCGCTGGCCTGGTCGGCGGCGCCGACCCTGCACGGCGACATCGCCGCCACCCGGGCACTGCTGGACGGCACCGCGATCGACACCAACGACACCAGTTGCGGCGGCGCCGCCGCCAACAACAACAACTTCGGAGAGGGACGACTCGACGCGTACGCCGCCGTCGAGGCCGCCCCGCGCGGACCCGCCGGCCGGGTGACCGGCGTGGTCACCGGCGACGGCGACCCGCTGCCCGGCGCCACCGTCTCCACCGGCGACCGCAGCGTCACCACCGGCGCCGACGGCGGCTACTGGCTGACCCTGCCGACCGGCGAGCACACCATCACCGCCAGCGCGTTCGGTTACCAGTCGACGAGCACTACGGTCACGGTCGCCGAGGACGGCACCGTCGAGCAGGACTTCGACCTGGCCGCCACCACCCTGGTCACGCTCAGCGGCCGGGTCACCGACGCGGCCGGCCACGGCTGGCCGCTCTACGCCCGGGTCGAGGTCGACGGGCGATCCGAGACGGCCACCTACACCGATCCGGCATCCGGCCGCTACACGCTGACCGTGCCCGGCGGCACCGCCGTGACGCTGGTCGCCACGGCGACGCTCGCCGGATACCAGCCGGCCCGGGTGGAGGTGCCGGCCGGGGAGACCGACCGCACCGTGCACCTGGCGGTGCCGGTCACCGCCGAGTGTGTCACCCCCGGGTACGGGGCCAGCTTCGGCGACCCGGTGCTCGCCGAGAGCTTCCCGACCGCCGACACCCCGGACGGCTGGTCGGTGGTGAACCGAACCGACGGCGGCGGTTGGGAGTTCACCGACATCGGTTCGCGGGGCAACCTGACCGGTGGTGACGGCGGCTTCGCCAACATCGACAGTGACGCGCTCGGCGCCGGTGCGGTCCAGGACACCGACCTGGTCACCCCGACGCTGGACCTGTCCGGAGCGGACGCGCCGTACCTGCGGTTCGCCAGCGACTGGCGGGCGGTGGGACTCAGCGACAGCGCCGAGATCGGTGTCTCGGTCGACGGCGGCGCCAGCTGGACCACCGTGTGGCAGTACACCACCAGCCGGCGCGGGCCGCGCACCGAGGAGATCCCGCTGACCTCGGTGGCCGGTGCCGACGAGGTGCTGATCCGGTTCCGCTTCCAGGGCAGCTACGCCTGGTGGTGGCAGGTCGACGACGTCGAGGTGGTCGACCGGAGCTGCACCCCGCTGCCCGGTGGCCTGCTGGTCGGCAACACCACCGACCACAACACCGGGGCCGCGCTGAACGGGGTCACGGTGGCCAGCGCCACCGACCCGACGGTACGGGCGGTCTCCGCCGCCACGCCGGACGACCCGGCCCTGCCCGACGGCTTCTACCAGCTCTTCTCGCCGCTGGTCGGCGAGCAGGAGTTCACCGCGACGCGGGCGCCGTACCAGGTGCGGAGCCGGACGGTGACGGTGGTCGCCGACCGGGCCCGCCGGGCCGACTTCTCGGTCAAGGCCGGCCGGCTGACGATCAGCCCGACCAGCCCGGTGGTGTCCCACCAGCCCTACGGCAGCACCCGCAAGGCCAAGGTGACGGTGACCAACACCGGCAGCGCGCCGGCCGAGGTCGAGATGCTGGCCGGCGACGGTGGGTTCAGTCTGCTGGCCGGCGACGGCGCCCCCCTGACCGAGCACAAGGTGAAGGGGGTCAGCAAGGCCTGGCGGGGTCCGGCGTACGGTGCCCCGGCCGGCGCCGCGCCGACCCGGATCACCGCCGCGTCGGCTGCTGCCGGGGCCGCGACGGCCGCCGATGCCTGGACGCGGGCCCCGGACCACCCGACCGCGATCTTCGACAACGCGGCCGCCACGCTCGACGGCAAGGTCTACTCGGTCGGCGGTGGCAGCACCACCGGCACCGAGCAGGACGCCTGGGTCTACGATCCGGTCACCGACGCCTGGAGCGCCCTGCCCGACCTGCCGACGGCCCGCAGCAAGCCGGTGCTCGCCGCGGGCGGCGGCAAGCTGTACCTGTTTGGCGGATGGGGTGCCGGTGGGACTCCGGTGGCGAGCGTCGACGTGTTCGACCCGGCTGCCGGGACGTGGGCCACGCTGTCCGGGGTGACCAACCCCGCGCCACGGGCCGCGGCCGGGTCCGCCGTCATCGGCGGCACGATCTATCTGATCGGCGGCTGCATCGACAGCACCTGCACCGACTCGCGTACGGTGCTGGCGTTCGACACCGGCACCGGCACGTTCCGGTCCCGGGCCGATTATCCGGTCGCCGCGTCCTGGCTGGCCTGCGGCGGGATCGGTGAGCAGGCCTACTGCGCCGGTGGTGCCGGCACCGTCGAGTACCGGTCGACGTACGCCTATGATCCGGCCGCTGACGCCTGGAGCCCGTTGCCGGACCTGCCGCTCGATCTGTGGGGCGGGCAGTACGCAGCGGCCGGTGGCCTGCTGGTGATCGCCGGCGGCGTCACCGGGGCGTCGACCACGGTGACGAACCGTACGGTCGGCTTCGACCCGGCCGCCGGTGAGTGGCGGGACCTGCCGAACACCGAGTTCGCCCGGTACCGGGGTGCCGGTGCCTGTGGAGCGTACAAGGTCGGTGGATCACCGAGCTCGTTCGTCGGTTCGGCACAGGTGGAGGTGCTCGCCGGGCTGGAACTGTGCGGCGCCGCGGCCGATCTGCCATGGCTGGTCACCGATCCAGGCAGTTTCACCCTGGCCCCCGGCGCCTCCCGGACGGTCACCGTCACGCTGGCGGCGACCGCCGAGGCCGGCGTGGACCAGCCCGGCCGGTACGCCGCGACCCTCGGGCTGCGGTCCGACGCCCCGTACCCGGTGGGTCAGGTGGACGTGCAGATGAACGTCTCGCCGCCGGCGTCCTGGGCGAAGGTGCAGGGCACGGTCACCGGGATCAGCTGCGCCGGGGTCGAGGTCGGGGTGGCCGGGGCGACGATCCGGCTGAACTCGCTGACCGATCCGGGCACCGGCTACACGCTGCGCACCGGCGCCGATGGCGGGTACGCGTACTGGCTGCCACGCGGACAGTACGAGATCATCACCGCGAAGGACGGCTGGGTGCCGCAGGCCCGACAGGAACGGCTGCCGGCCGGGATCGTCACCACGGTCGACAGCGTGCTCGAACTGGTCGATCCCTGCCCGGCCCGCCTCGGTGGAATCTGACCGGGTGACCGGACCGGTCGACGGCGTGTCTGACCGATGGTGAGAACGGGTGCCGGGCCAGCCCAGCTCTGGCCCGGCACCCGCCGGCGGTCAACCCGGAATCATTACGGGTTGACCGGGCATCGCACCCAGTCCCGGCCCTTCACATACGACCAGGAGCAGGTGTGTACGGAGTGGCCTTTACGGTTCCGCAGGGATGCCTTGTCACCGTCGAAATCCCACACGAAACCAGCCGTGTTCCAGTAGACGGTCCGCGCGGTGTCGTCACCGGCACCAGAACGCAGCCACACCCGGCCACCTTTCCCAGGAATGACGACGTCGCCGAATCGGTAAGTCCGGCCGTTCCTGTTGTGCACCGTGTAGCCCCGCAGGTTGATCGCTTCCTTACCCCGGTTTACCAGTTGCAGCCATTCCCGGTTCGCGAACGTCCCGCTGCCGTCGTTGACGCCGTTCGGGTGGTATTGGACGCTGTGCACCCGCAGGCTGGTTGCAGCGCTAGCAGGTGCGGCGATGGTCATCGAGGTGACCAGCCCCAGCATCGCCGCAGTCAGGACACCGACAGTCTTTCGCATGATTCCCCCATGGGATGAGCAATTCTCGCAGGCATCGGAAGAACCAAAATCCGATTCGCCGTACGCCCGCAACCGCCAGGGAAAATTGTGGGCGACGGGCCGCCCATTCACCAGAGAGTGACGTCATCAAGTCAGTTCGTTCTGCCGCACCGTCATGTCGGGCGCTGTTGACTTGTCGGCGTGGCCACCCGCCGGAGTGATCAGGGTGACGCCGTCGGTCGGCCGTTTCCGCTGTCCGCGAGGCGACAGGAAGTACCGACGGCGGGAAATGTGCCGCCAATGTCGGTCATAAAGCCGACAGGCCGCCGCCCCGGAACGAGTTCCGGGGCGGCGGCCTGTCGTCGGGTCGGGCCGGGTGTCAGCTGCCGACGGTCACCGACACCTCGTTGACTCCCTGGGTGGCGGTCACCGAGGTGTCGCCGTTGCCGTGCCGGGACAGTGCCCGCAGGGTCCAGCTACCCGGTGCGGCGAAGAACCGGAACTGGCCGGCCGGCGAGGTCACCACCTCGGCGGTGAACTCGCCGGTGGCGTCCAGCAGCCGGACGTACGCGCCGGCCACGGCCTCGCCGTCGGCGGACCGCACGGTGCCGGTGATCACGGTCTCCTTGGCCAGGTCGACGCTGGCCGGCAGCGGTGCCGCCTGGTCCGGGGCGGCGCAGCCCGCCGCGGTCGCGGCGTTCGGTGTGGTCGCAGCGGTCATCGTCACGCCTTCCCGGGCTCGTCGCCGAGCACCACCGGCACGCCGATCAGCGAGCCGTACTCGGTCCAGGACCCGTCGTAGTTCTTCACGTTGGAGTGCCCGAGCAGTTCCTTGAGCACGAACCAGGTATGCGAGGAACGCTCGCCGATCCGGCAGTACGCGATGGTGTCCTTGCCGTCTTCGAGGCCGGCCTCGGCGTACAGGGCGCGCAGCTCGTCGTCGGACTTGAAGGTGCCGTCCTCGTTGGCGGCCTTGGACCACGGCACGTTGACCGCGGTCGGGATGTGCCCGGCCCGCTGCGCCTGCTCCTGCGGCAGGTGGGCGGGGGCGAGCAACCGGCCGGCGAACTCGTCGGGCGAGCGGACGTCGACCAGGTTCTGGGTGCCGATCGCGGCCACCACTTCGTCGCGGAACGCCCGGATGGAGCTGTCCGGCTCCTGGGCGACGTACTGGGTGGCCGGGCGGGCGACCACCTCGGTGGTCAGCGGGCGGGCATCGAGCTCCCACTTCTTGCGGCCGCCGTCGAGCAGCTTGACGTCGCGGTGGCCGTACAGCTTGAAGTACCAGTACGCGTACGCGGCGAACCAGTTGTTGTTGCCGCCATAGAGCACCACGACGTCGTCGTTGCCGATGCCCCGCTCGGACAGCAGCGCCTCGAACTGCGACTTGTTGATGAAGTCGCGGCGTACCGGGTCCTGCAGGTCGGTCTTCCAGTCGATCTTGACCGCGCCGGCGATGTGCCCACCGTCGTACGCGGAGGTGTCCTCGTCGACCTCGACGAAGACGACGCCCGGGGCGTCGAGGTTCTTCTCGGCCCAGTCGGCCGAAACGAGTGCGGTGTCGCGACTCATCAGATCACTCCCTGGTTGGTCTCCCCCTTGCCCGGCGGGCCGCCGGTGCGGAGGATGCGGATCGGTGGCGAGTCCACGCCGCAGGTTGTCGCACCTGTGCGGGACCCTGGAGGACGGATCACGGACGTGCGACGGCGCCGCTGCCGGGCGATGGTGAGAATTCTTCGGCGCTGGTCACCGACCACAGAAGGGGTCGACGACAGTCCGCCGGGTCAGCCCGCCGTCAGAGGACCGGGCGACACAGGCAGGTGGCCACACGGCACAGGTCGACCGCGCGCCGCTTGGTGAGGAACTTCCCCATGGGGCCGAAGCTTACCAGCCTGTTTCCGGACGGTCACCGATCCGACCACGCAATGGGACATCCGCGGGTTGAGACCTACGCCACCCCCGCCGGAGACGGTCAGCCGAGCAGGTTGGTCAGCCGAATGCGCTCAGCGGCACATCGGTGGCGGTGACGGTGACGGCGAGGCCGGCCGGCGTCACCGCCACCTCCTGCAGGTCGAGCTGGAACGGCAGGGCGGGCAGCGGCACCGCGATGGACAACTGCTGGGCGTAGGCCTCGACGAACCCGCGGGCCGCCTCGTCGCCGGGCAGCCCTTCGGCGACGAGTTCGTCGAAGCGCAGCAGCACCTCGCCCTGGGCGACCTCCAGGTCCGCGGTACCGGTCAGGGTGACCTGCTGACCGAGGATGTCTACCGGGGCGGTAACGCCGAGCCGTCCGTCCTGTTCGGACAACTCCACGCCGGGCTGCTCGATCAACTGGACGATACTGTCGTAGGAGACCGTGGCGGTGCCCTGCACGGTCTCTGCGGTGACCTCACCCTGCCCGGTGCGCAGCGTCTCCAACGGCGCCTGTACGCCCCGCGCGTCGACGTCGAGGGTGGGCAGCCGCACGCTGTTGCCGTTGACCGCCGCCGACACGTCGCGCAACACGATCGAGACCGACTGGTAGCGGCCGGTGGCGACCTGGCTGAGGAACGGGAACCCGCCGATCGAGACCTCCGGCTCGGAGGATTCGATGTCCTGCCCGGCCACCTGCTGGCGAACCTGGTCAGCGACCGCCCGCTCGGCGTAGGCGACGGCGACCCGGTCGGCGACGACCAGTACCAGCGCCAGAACGAGCAGCAGCACCGCGACGACGGCCAGCAGCCGGCGCGTTCGTCGGCCCGGTTGCCGCCGAGGACGCGACCGGCGGACCGGTTCCTCCTGGTACGCCGGATAGGTCGACACTGTGCCTCCTCGGCTGCGGACGAATGCGCCGTACCGTATCTACCCGACCTGAATACGGCTCACCCGGCACCGGCCCGAACGGTCAGCTGCCTCACCCTGACCGACCCGGCGCCTCAGTTGAAGATCAGCACACCGAGGGCGTAGGACAGCGGCGCGGCGAGGGCGAACCCGCCGAGCGGTCCCTGCATGTGCCGGGCCACCCACATGGTCGGCGGTTCCCCGGCCATCTGCCGGCTGGCCTCGGCGTAGCCGGTGGCCAGATCGACCAGGACCGCCGCGCTGGCCGCGACCAGGCCGACCAGGGCTGCGGTGACCGGGGTGAAGCCGACCACGTAGATGCCGAGCACCGCGCTGGCCAGCGTGCCGACCATGGCACCGAGCACCACGCCGGTGGCGCCCCGGGGCACCTGCGGGGCAAGCCGCGGCCGGGCCACCACCGCGTCGGTGAGCCGGGCGGTCATCAGGGCGATGCCGGTGCCCGCCAGCGCCACCACGATGGTCTGGGTACCACCGAGCTGCAGCCGGCTGAGCACGATCAGGGTGGCGAAGGCGACCACTCCGACGACGATCTGCAACGTGGCACCGAGCGACTCGGTGACCCTCGTGCGGTCTGCCGGCCGGATCAGCTGGGCGAGCACCGCGACGACGAAGCCGCCTGCCGCGGCGTACCCGACCGGGGCCAGCGACGCGACGGTCGGCAGCAACGCTCCGATGTCGGCGGCGGCCGCGGCCAACAGGCTCACCCCGCCGATGACCGGCATCGCCGGCGGCCGGATCGCCAACGTCCAGGAAATCACGAAGAGCAGTTGTACGCCGAAGACGACGATGGTGAACGGGGTGCGGGCCAGCCCTGGCCCGGCGGTCTGCCCACCGAAGATCAGCCCCAGGGCCAGCAGCACGGAGAACCCGGCCACGGTGAGCGAGATGGTCCGGCTGACCGGCACCGGCGCCGACATGGACCGGCTGCTGACGGTTTCCTGCTCCCCGGTGCGGTCCGGCCGGTCCGCCGCGCCCGACGGACCGGCGGCCTCCCCGGCCGCAGCGGCCGCACCGCCGGGAGCGGGCGCGTGGCCCGGGGCAGGTGCCGGAGCCCGACCAGGGGCCGGGCCGGGAGCAGGTGCCCGGCCCGGCACCGGCGCGGCCGCCCGACCGGGACCGGGTGCCCGACCGGGAGCGGGACCGGGTGCCCGACCGGGAGCGGGACCGGGTGC
>NZ_JBHMIO010000049.1:0-30307 GCF_048060275.1 Micromonospora sp. LOL_015 | reverse complement strand
GATCGATGGACCCGTGCCTGCCTACTACTTCCAGGTACCCGCATGTCCGGATCTTGGACCCTATTGCCGGTCGCTCTAAGCCGCCTATGTCAATGAATCCTTGTCGCGGTCACGTGTCTCGTGATCGAATCGGGTTGCCGTGCAAGGAGACTCCAAATGCCTACGCAGCCCGACTATGTCCGCATTTCGGACGCCTACGCCGCAGCGATCGTCAGCGGCCGGCTCAAGCCAGGGGAGAAGCTGCCCTCGATCGCCGAGATGAGCAAGCGCTACACGGTCGGTGCCACGACCATCAAGATGGTCCTCGTGCGGCTGGAAGCGCGCCGGCTGGTCCGCCGCCACCAGGGCAAAGGCACCTTCGTCGAGCCCAGCGACCGATGGCTACTGCCCGACGGTGACGATGATGACGAGCCAGATTTCGAGATCTGAGGGTTGCGGCGTAGTGGCAGGTCACCTGGCTTCCTGGCATCCAATCGTCACTAACCAGCCCACCCCAGCGGCTGGTAGTCGGGCAAGTGACAAGGAGTGTCGGGAGGGCGGACTTTCGTGGCGGGTCAGCCTCGTGGCTGTCGCTGGCGGCCGCACCGACTGGGGTCTGCCGCTGCGGCTCATGGCTACTTCGTGGATCGGCCAACTAGGACCGCCTAGTCGCGAACCACAGGAGACTGTCGGATACTTGACAGATCGCGATTTTCAACCTATTATGTGACTAATATTCGCCTATGCCCAGGGCTAACGCTAATCGATCTTGAATTGGGAATTGATGATCAGAAGAGGGTTAGCTTCGTTACTGTGTGCAGTTGTCGCCGCACTTGTCGTGTTGTTGAGTTCCGGTGCGGCAACCGCAGTGGAGCGAGTGGATCCAGTCGCCGTAGTAGACAAGGTCTACGCGTCAGTCGATCCAGAGGTCGAATATGAAGAGTTGTCTGTCAGGGGAGCGGGCAGCATTCGATAGCCGCATGCTTGTGAAAACGGTCCAGTTTAGGACCACTGCTTTGGCTCCGGTCGACCGGGAAATTCTTCAACAAATGAGGCATGAGAATCCCGCGATCTCCGCATGTTGGCTTGGCCAAGCTACCGGAAGTTCTACGTCGTTGGCAGGAAATACCCTCTACACCTTCTGGGTGGTTGGTACCTGGTGTAACTCGGGCAGTACTGTTACCAGCGCGACCTACGACTATGCCGATGGGGAGACTAAGTCGATAGGCTGGCGTCATGCTGGCGTTCAATCTCACGGTAGCGGCATCGTTAGCAACACTGCTCGAATTTGGGCTAAGCAACGGTTTATTTTGGGAGTCGGCGGCTGGGACGTGCAGACGGTCGACGAGTGCCTTCGTCTGAACGGTATGGCGAATGGTGGTAGCTCGGGCAATTTCACCTGCTCAATCTTCTGATCGAGCTATGCCGGTGCGAGGGCCACCGCAATTGCGATGGGTTTTCGCGCCGGCCCCTCGCCGACGTGTGGACGTGAGGGGGATCTTGTACGATCTGTCAACAGCGCAGGAGGAATGCCATGTCAACCCAGCAAGAGTCACTCAGTCCGGAGCAAACGAACTCCAAAATTGGTCTTGTGGCGGTCCTGTCCGTCCTTGGCCTGGCGACGTTGATCGTGAACTTCCTGCTGGCCGGTGCAGTAGGGGCTGCCGGTGCGGTTGCTTCAATCTGGGGACTGCGTACCGATCGGCGACACCGAACCGCGTATCAGGTTCTGCTCGGCATCTCTCTGCTCACCGTGGCATTTTCGCTACTGATGAGCGCTTTCTTGCTCTCGGTGGACCGTCCGGAACCAAGCGTCACGGTCGTCCCGAAACCATGACCATGGCCTCAATCTCTCGACTGGATAGAGCCTGATCCGGGTAAGCCAGGTAGCCTAACCCGCGACGTCCACGCGCAGGTTGTCGGTCAGCCTCGGGCGCGGACGCCGCAGCCGGCCCACCAGACGCCGACGCCGACAGCGAACACCATCAGCCCGGTGAGCACTGCCGTGCCGGGCAGGGTGGCGGCCAGCAGCAGGCAGCCGGCGATCCCGACGACCGGTACGGCCTTCGGCAGCGCGCCCTCGTCGCGGCGCAGGGTCAACGCGGCGGCGTTGACCACCGCGTAGTAGACCAGTACCCCGAACGACGAGAAGCCGATCGCCTCGCGCAGGTCGGCGACGCAGACCAGGGCGACCACCGCGACCCCGACCGCGATCTCCGCCCGGTGCGGCACCTGACGGCGCGGATGTACGGCGTCCAGCCCGGCCGGCAGATGCCGGCCCCGGGACATCGCGAACACGGTCCGGGACACCCCGAGGATCAATGCCAGCAGCGCCCCGAGCGCCGCCGTGGCCGCGCCGACGCGTACCACCGGGGTCAACCAGCCGGCACCGGCCTGCGACACGGCGGCGGCCAGCGGTGCCGGCGCGTCGGCCAGCCCGGCCGGGCCCAGGGCCCGCAGCGCCGCGACCGCAGCCAGCGCGTAGACCGCCAGGGTGATGCCCAGTGCGATCGGGATCGCCCGCGGGATGGTGCGCCGCGGGTCGCGGACCTCCTCGCCGAGGGTGGCGATCCGGGCGTAGCCGGCGAAGGCGAAGAAGAGCAGCCCGGCGCCCTGCAGCACCCCCCAGCCGTCGACGGGTACGCCGCCTGCCCCGCCGACGACCGGCCCGGTGCCGCCGATCAGCCCGGCCACGACCACCGCCGCCAGCACCACCAGCACGACACCGACGATGATCCGGGTGGCCAGCGCCGACCGGTGCACGCCGAACAGGTTCAGCGCGGTGAGCGCGACCACCGCCGCGACCGCGACCGGTCGGGCGTATCCCGGGGCCAGGTAGCTGCCGACGGTGAGCGCCATCGCCGCACACGAGGCGGTCTTGCCGACCACGAACCCCCAGCCGGCGAGGTGGCCCCAGAAGTCGCCGAGCCGGCGTCGGCCGTACACGTAGGTGCCGCCGGACTCCGGGTAGCGGGCGGCCAGCCGCGCCGACGACATCGCGTTGCAGTAGGCCACCACGGCGGCGACGCCGAGCGCGGCGAGCAGCCAGCCGCCGGCGGCGGCCGCCGCCGGGGCGAACGCGGCGAACACCCCGGCGCCGATCATCGCACCGAGACCGACGACCACCGCGTCGCCGGTGCCCAGCCGGCGGGCCAGACCGCCGGGCGACGGGTCGGTCGGGCTCACCGTACGGCAGGCGAACGCCGGTCGACCGGGTCGGCATCGCCTCCGGTGGCATCGGCCCGGTCACCGTCACCGGCCGGCCGCCGCCGGTTGTGTGCCTCGCGCCGGGCCAGCCAGCCGAAGCCGACCAGGGTCATCGCCGCGAAGATCCACCACTGGGCCACGTAGCCGCCGTTCTGCCAGCTGTTCTCGTGCCGGATCGGTACGGCGACGAAGACCGGGTCGGCCGGCGGGTCCTGCTCCTGCAGCAGCACGTAGCCGCCGTAGATCGGATAGGGCAACTCTGTGGCGAGCACCGGGGTGGCGATCCGCCGGGTCTGCAGCGTGCCGTCCTGGCGGGTCACCGAGCCGGACATCGGCTCCGGCTGGCGCAGCAGCCCGGTCACGGTCACCTCGCCGGTCGGTGCCGGCGGCACCGGCGGCGCGACGGCGAGCCCGCTGTCGTCCGGCGGGATCCACCCCCGGTCGACCAGCACCGCGGAACCGTCCGCCAGCACCAGCGGGGTGAGCACCTCGTAGCCGACCCGGCTGTTCACCGTACGGCTGCGGACCAGCACGTCGTTGCCGCTGTCGTAGCGTCCGACGGCGGTCACCCTGGTCCAGGTCGCCGACTCCGGTGGCGCGTCGCCGGCCTGGCCGGGTGCCGGGCCGGGGCGGCCGGCGGCCCGGGTCAGCTCGACCGGGGTCTGCTGCCCGGCGGTGTCGATCCGGTCGTTGACCGCACTGCGTTGGTGGTAGCGGTCGAGCTGCCAGTTTCCCAGCTGAACCATCACCGCCGCGGCGGCCAGGGCCACCACGAGGTAGCCCAGCCACCGGGGCGTCAGCAGGAACCGGTACACATGGCGGAGACTACCGGGTATCGTCTTGCGGCTGTTCCACCGATGCCGCCGGTGGCGGTCCGGCCGACCCCACCTGGCGTCCGTCGCCCGGAACCGCCCGCCACCCGTACGTACAGAGGAGTCGCAGATGCCGTCCCTGCCCCGCCTGGTGGTGAGCGCCCCCGCGTCCGGCCACGGCAAGTCGTCGGTGGCGATCGGCCTGCTGGCCGCGCTGCGGCACCGAGGGCTGAGCACTGCCGGGCTGAAGGTCGGGCCGGAACACACCGACGCCGCGTATCTGGGTGCCGCCGCCGGGCGGCCGGGCCGCAACCTGGACCCGATGCTGGTGGGCTCCGGGCGGATCGGTCCGCTGCTGGTGCACGGTGCGGCCGGAGCCGACATCGCCGTGGTCACCGGGACGATGGGGCTGTTCGACGGTCTCGGCAGCCGGCCGGACAGCCCGTCCACGGCGACCGTCGCCACCGCCGTGCGCGCCCCGGTGCTGCTGGTGGTGGACGCGGCGACGATGGGCCAGTCGGTGGGTGCGCTGGTGCACGGCTTCCGGGCGTACGACGAACTGCTCTGGCTCGGCGGGGTGATCCTCAACCGGGTCAGCTCGGCGCGGCACGAACAGGTGCTCCGTACCGCCTTGGACGAGATCGGCGTGCCGGTGCTCGGCGCGCTGCACCGGGGCGAACTGCCGGCGGGGGTCCCGCGCCCGGCCGGGGTGGTGCCGGTCGCGCATCACAACATCGACACGGTACGGCTGATCCGCCGGCTGGGTGAGGCGGTGGACGCGGCCGTCGACCTGGACCTGGTGCTGGCGATGGCCCGGTCAGCGCCGCCGCTGCCGGTGCCGGAGTGGACCGCCGGCGACGCGTTGGCCGCCGAGGCCGAGGCGGCCGGGGTGCCGGCGCCGCCGCCGGCCCGGCGTCCGGTGATCGCGGTCGCCGGCACGGCTGAGCTGATCTACGGCTACGCGGAGACGGTCGAACTGCTCACCGCCGCCGGTGCCGCGGTGGTGCCGGTGGATCCGCTGCGGGACGAGTCGTTGCCGGAGGCGACGGCGGCGCTGGTGCTGCCCGGCGGGCTGCCGGAGACCTACCTGCCGGAGTTGTCGGCGAACCGTGCGTTGACCCTCGCGGTGGCCGACCTGGCCCGGTCCGGTCGGCCGGTGCTGGCCGAGGGGACCGGGCTGCTCTGGCTGGTCCGGGAGTGTGACGGGCGGCCGATGGGTGAGGTGTTCGACGCGGCGGCGTCGACCACCGACCGGATGATCGTCGGCTACCGGGAGGCGACGTCGCGGGCGGCCACCCCGGTCGCGCCGCTCGGTGGTCGACTGATCGGCTACAAGCAGCACCAGACGGTGGTTTCCCCGCGTGCCGGCCACACCCCCGCGTGGACGTGGGGCAACGGAGTGCCGGAGGGCTTCGTCTGGCGTCGGGTGCACGCCTCCCAGTTGACGCTGCACTGGGCGGGGGCACCGGAGATCGCCCGGCGACTGGTGGTCGCCGCCGCCGACGGCCGGCCGGGGGCGGGCGACGGCCGGGTCGGCCCGCCGCCCGGTGAGCCCGGCCCGCCGGTGCCGCCGCACCCGGCCGCACCGCACCCGGCCGCACCGCACCCGCCCGGGCCGCGGCCGCCGTCGGTCGGCGACGACGAGGACACCGAGCCGGTGCTGGTGGCCTCAGCCGACGATCTCGGCTGACGGCGGGGTGAACTGGCGTGGCGGCTTGCCCTTGAGGGCGTTCTTCAACGTACCGGCGGCCGAGTCCACCGGCTTCTGCGACTGCCAGTCGCCGACCGCGTTGAACGGGTTGTCCGGGTCGGCGATGAAGCTGGCCACCGCGAGTTCCGGGGTGTATCCGGTGAACCAGGCGGACCGGGTGCTGTCGGTGGTACCGGTCTTGCCGGCAACCGGTCGCCCGACCGCCTTGGCGACCCCTTCGGCGGTGGCCCAGCCGCCACAGCCGCCAGCGGCCGGGCGGTCACCGACCGGGCAGCGGGCGGCGTCGGTGGCGGCTCGGGCCACGTCCGGCGAGAAGGCCGCCCGGCAGCGCGGGGCTGCCACCTCGACGTCGACCCCGGTCAACGCCCGGTAGGTGACCGGGGTGCCGTCCGGGTTCTCCACCGCCAACACCGGGGAGTCCTCGCAGTGGCTGCCGTCGGCGGCGATGGTGGCGTACGCGTTCGCCATTTCCAGCGGGGTCACGTCGGATACGCCGAGGGTGAAGGCACCCCACTTGCTGGCGTACTCGGGTGAGGCGTTGCGCCGGTCGACGTCGGTGCGCCAACGCAGCCCGAGCCGCTCGGCCATCTGCACCGCCTTCTCCGCGCCGACCTGCTGCAGCAGCCAGACGAAGTAGGTGTTGACCGACTTACCGAACCCGGACCACATGTAGTGGAAGCCGGCCATTGACCCGTCGGCGTTGCTCGGGCACCACCGTCCGCCGCAGCTGCTGCTGCCCTGGCCGCCGTCGTAGATGGAGTTGATCCGGTGCGGCGCGTTGAATCCGGAGCGCAACGGCATGCCGGCGTCCAGCGCGGCCAGCATGGTGAACATCTTGAAGGTCGAGCCGGCCTGGTACCCGGGCAGGTCGCCGCCGCCGAGCAGCGGTGTCACCGTGTTCGGGTAGTTGCCTTTGACCTTCTCCCGCAGGTTGGGGTTGGAGTGCTGGCCGTTGTCGGTCTGGTCGAGCGAGTAGACCCGGTTGACCGCCATCGCCTTGACCTGTCCGGTGCCGGGTTCGACCGCCACCAGGCCGTGCGCGAACGGACTGCCGATCGACTCCCGGGAAGTGACCTGTTCCTGGGCGACCTTCTGAATGCCGGGGTCGAGGCTGGTGACGATCCGGTACCCGCCGGTACGCAGGTTTGCCAGCCGCTCGGACGGGCTGTCGCCGAACGCCTTCTGACTCATCCACCAGGACTTGAGGTAGTCGCAGAAGAAGCCCCAGTCGTTGTGCTCCTGCGGCACCGACACGCACTCGTTCGGCGGGGTGCTCAGGTTGAGCCGGATCGGTTCGGCCTTGGCCTGCTCGGCCGCGACCGGGGAGAGGTAGCCCAGGTCGGCCATTCGGTCGATGACGTAGTTGCGCCGCTCGGTGGCCGCGGCCTGGTCCGATGTCGCCGGGTCGTACTCCGACGGTGCTTTGACCAGTCCGGCGATCAGCGCGGCCTCGCTGGCGGTCAGCGCCTTCGGGTGCTTGGAGAAGAAGATCTCTGCGGCGGCGTAGATGCCGTACGCCCGGTGACCAAAGTAGGCGGCGTTGAGGTACCGCTCCAGGATCTCCGGTTTGGACATCTGCTTCTCGAGCTCCATGGCGATCCGGATCTCCCGGATCTTGCGGCCGGGGGTCTGCGCCGTGGCCGCCTGCAGCTCCAGCGGGTTCTGGGCGGTCTGCTGCAGGGCGAGCCGGACGTACTGCATGGTCAGTGTGGAGCCGCCCTGGGACACCCCGCCGGCCTGCTGGTTGGCGACGAACGCCCGGGCGACGCCCTTCGGGTCGACGCCGGAGTGCTGGTAGAACCGGTTGTCCTCGGAAGCGACGATGGCCTGCTGGATGAACGGCGACATCTCGGTCAGCGGTACGTACCTGCGGTGCTCCTCGTAGAACATCGTCACCAGGGTCTTGCCGTCGGCGGCGTAGACGTACGACGTCTGGGCGGGCTGGGCGTCGCGCAGCTCGCTGGGAATCTGGTCGATCGCCCTGGTGCTGGCGATGACGCCGAGACCGGCGGCGGCGGCCATCGGGTACGCGGCGGCGGCGACCACGACACCGGCGATCAGACCGGCCCGGAGCAGTTGGACGCGGCGGCCACTGCGAGCTGGGTGGCGGGTGCGTTTCCTCACGGCCCAAAGCTAAGCCGGACATCCACATAAAGTGACCAAAAGGATTAAAATCATAAGACGAATCGTGTCACAAGCGTCACCCTTCGTCGATTTCGTCTCGCCCGCCCGGCATGATCGCCACCATGCAGGAGTACGATCTCGGGCACCACGGCGACGTCGAGGCCACCCCCGGCCTGATCGACCTGGCGGTCAACGTCCGGGTCGGCGAACCGCCGCGCTGGCTGACCGAACCGGTCTCTGCCAGCCTGCGCGATCTCGCCCGCTACCCCGACCAGCGGGCCGCTGTCACGGCCGTCGCCGACCGGCATTGCCGGCCCGCCAGCGAGGTGCTGCTCACCGCCGGTGCCGCCCAGGGCTTCGTCCTGATCGCCCAGGCGCTGCGTGACGCCCGCCGCCCAGTGGTGGTGCACCCGCAGTTCACCGAGCCGGAAGCCGCCCTGCGTAACGCCGGGCACCGGGTCGACCGGGTGTTGTTGTCCGCCGACACCGGGTTCACCCTTGACCCCGGCCTCGTTCCGGCCGACGCGGACCTGGTGCTCATCGGCAACCCGACCAACCCGACGTCGGTGCTGCACCCCGCCGAGACGGTCGCCGCGCTCACCCGACCGGGCCGGGTCGTCGTCGTCGACGAGGCGTTCGCCGACACCACCTGCGCCGCCGGCGTACCGGGCGAACCGCAGTCGCTGGCCGACCGGCGGGACCTGCCCGGACTCGTCGTGGTGCGCAGCCTGACCAAGACCTGGGGACTGGCCGGGTTGCGAATCGGCTACCTGCTCGGCCCGGAGCCGCTGCTGCGCCGGCTCGCCACCGCAGCGCCGCTGTGGCCGGTCGCCACTCCGGCGCTGGTCGCCGCCGAGGTGTGCGCCAGCCGCCGTGCGGTGGGCGCCGAACGCCGGTTCGCCGCCGCGCTCGCCGCCGAGCGCGCCCACCTGGTCCGGCGGCTCGCCGAACTGCCCGGGGTCACCGTGGCCGGCACCCCGGCCAGTGCGTTCGTCCTGATCCACGTCGTTGGCGCGCAGCGGGTGCGGCACCGGCTGCGTGCGCAGGGCTACGCGGTACGCCGCGGCGACACGTTCCCCGGGCTGGGTGTCGACTGGCTGCGGATCGCGGTACGGGACACTGCCACCACCGACGCCTTCGTCTCCGTGTTGTCGACCACCTTGGAGGACTGATGCCCGACGGTCCTGGCGGACTTGTGCCCGATCGCCCGACCGGCTCGCTGATCGAGGCGACCCTGGCGCGGATCCAGCCCCCCGACGGCGACGCGATGACTCAGGCCCGGGCACTGCACGCCCGGCTGACCAAGCCGGCCGGCTCGCTCGGCGCGCTGGAGGAGCTGTCGGTGCGGCTCGCCGGCCTCGCCGCGGCCTGCCCGCCACCGCTGCCCGAGCCCGGCGCGGTGGCCGTCTTCGCCGCCGACCACGGGGTGCACCGGCAGCGGGTCACCCCCTGGCCGCAGGAGGTCACCGCGCAGATGGTGGCCAACTTTCTGGCCGGCGGCGCGGTGGTGAACGCCTTCGCCCGGCAGATGGGGGCCAGCGTCACCGTGGTCGACGTGGGCGTGGCCGCGCCGCTGGAGCCCGCCGACGGGCTGGTGTCGGCCCGGGTACGCCCCGGCACCGCCGACCTGTCCAGCGGGCCGGCGATGACCGTCGACGAGGCCCGTACCGCCGTCGAGGTGGGTATCCGGGTCGCCGGCGACCTGCACGACGGTGGCGCCGCCAGCCTGCTCACCGGGGACATGGGGATCGCCAACACCACCGCGGCGGCGGCCCTGATCGCCGGCTTCACCGGTGCGGCGGCGGCTGACGTCACCGGCCGGGGCACCGGGGTCGACGAGCCGACGTACCAGCGGAAAATGTCCGTGGTGGACGCCGCGCTGCGCCGGCACCGGCCGGACCCGGCCGACCCGGTCGGCGTGCTGGCCGCGCTCGGCGGGCTGGAACACGCAGCGCTCTGCGGCTTCCTGCTCGGTGCCGCCGCCCGGCGGATCCCGGTGATCCTGGACGGGGTCAGCGCGGTGGCCGCCGCGCTGGCCGCGGCGGCCCTGGCCCCGCACGCCACCGCCGCGATGGTGGCCGGGCACCGTTCGGTGGAGCCGGGGGCTACCGTTGGGCTGCGCCAGCTCGGCCTGCAACCCCTGGTCGACTTGGAGCTGCGCCTGGGAGAGGGCACCGGCGCCCTGCTCGCCTGGCCGATGATGGCCAGTGCGGTCCGGGTCCTGCACGAGGTGGCCACCTTCGACGCGGCGGGAGTTTCCGAGAAGTGAATCTCTACCCACTGGGGCTGCGGCTTCACGGCCGGCGGGTGCTGGTGGTCGGCGGCGGCGCGGTCGCCACCCGGCGGGTGCCGGCGTTGCTGGACGCCGGAGCCGACGTGCTCGTCGTGTCACCCGAGCTGACCCCGGCTTTGCACGGCCTGGTCACCGCCGGGCGGCTGGGCTGGCGGCAGCGGCGGTTCCAGCCCGGTGACCTCGACGGGGTCTGGCTGGTCCAGGTCGCCGTCGACGACCCGGCGGCGGCGGCCGAAGTCAGCGCCGCCGCCGAGCCCCGGCGGGTGTTCTGCGTACGGGCCGACGACCGGACCGAGGCGACCGCCTGGACCCCGGCGGTGACCCGGCACGGCCCGGTGACCGTGGCGGTGCTCGGCGGCGGGGACCCGCAGCGGGCGGTCCGGGTCCGGGACGCGATCAACCAGCGGCTGTCCGACGGCACCATCCCGGTCGCCGACACCGCCGGGACGGCGTCGGCCACCGCCGGCCCCGCACCGACCGGCCGGGTGGTTCTGGTCGGTGCCGGCCCCGGCGACCCGGAACTGATCACCGTGAAGGGCCGCCGCGCGCTCGCCGAAGCCGACGTGGTGGTCGCCGACCGGCTGGTGCCCGGGCTGCTGCTGGACGAGCTGCCCGCCCGGGTCGAGCTGGTCGACGCCGCGAAGATCCCGTACGGCCCGGCTGCCGCCCAGGAGGAGATCAACCGGATCCTGGTGGACCGGGCCCGGTCCGGATCCGTCGTGGTCCGCCTCAAGGGCGGTGACCCGTACGTCTTCGGCCGGGGCGGTGAGGAGCTGCTGGCCTGCGTCGAGGCGGGCGTGCCGGTGTCGGTGGTGCCCGGCGTGAGCAGTTCGGTCGCGGCACCCGCCGCCGCCGGTATCCCGGTCACCCACCGGGGGGTGGCCCACGAGTTCTCCGTGGTCTCCGGCCACCTGCCGCCGGGGCACCGGCTGTCGCTCGTCGACTGGCCGGCGCTCGCCCGGCTGCGCGGCACCCTGGTGGTGCTGATGGGGCTGAAGAACCTGCCGGCGATCGCCGAGACGCTGCTCGCCAACGGCCGTGGCGCGGACACCCCGGCGGCGGTGGTGCAGGAGGCGACCACCGGCGCCCAGCGGGCGCTGACGTCGACCCTGGGTGCCGTGGCCGGCGAGGCCGCCGCCGCCGGGCTGCGGCCGCCGGCCGTGGTTGTCTTCGGCGACGTGGTCGGCACGCTGGACGTGCCGACCGATCGAGCCGACCGGACCGAGGACTGAGCGGTCTGGCGCGCCGGGGGAGCGGCGCGCCGGACCGACCCGGTTCAGAGCTTGAGCATGTCGTCCAGCAGCAGGGCGCACCGGATCAGCCCCAGATGGCTGTACGCCTGGGGATGGTTGCCCAGCCCGCGTTCGGCGAGCGGATCGTACTGCTCGGGCAGCAGGCCGGTCGGGCCGGCGGTGTCGATCATCTGCTCGAACAGCTCCTCGGCGTCACCGCGCCGCCCGGTGCGCAGGTACGCCTCGATCAGCCAGGCGGTGCAGATGTGGAATCCGCCCTCCCGGCCGGGCAACCCGTCGTCCCACCGGTAGCGGTAGACCACCGGGCCGCTGCGCAGGTCCGCCTCCACCTTGAGCACGGTGGCGAGGAACCGCGGGTCGTCGTCGGGCAGCAGCCCGGACAGCCCGATCCACAACGAGGAGGCGTCCATCTCCTCGTCGCCGTAGGCGACCGTGTATGCGCCAGCCTTGGCGTGCCAGCCGTGTTCCAGCACGTTGCGGCCGATCCGGTCGCGCAGCTCGACCCAGTCCGGCCGTTCGCCGCCGCCGTGCCGGCCCGCCATCCGCAGCGCCCGGTCCACCGTCATCCAGCACATGACCTTGGAGAAGACATGGTGCCGGGGAGCGAGCCGGGCCTCCCACAGGCCGTGGTCCGGCTCGTGCCAGCGGCGTTCGACCGCCTGCACCATCGCCTCCAGCACCCGCCACTCGTCGTCGTGCACGGCACCGCGGGCGTCGGCGACCACCGCGAGCAGGTCGGCGATCGGCCCGAACACGTCGAGCTGCAGCTGGTGGTTGGCCAGGTTGCCGACCCGCACCGGGCGGGAGCCGGCGTAGCCGGGGAGGGTGTCGATGACCGCCTCAGCGCCCAGTTCCAGACCCTCCACCGTGTAGAGCGGGTGCAACCGCTCCGGGTGGCCGCCGGTGCGCTCGACGCAGCCGTCCACCCAGCGCAGGAACGCCTCGGCCTCGGCCAGCGAGCCGAGGTCGACCAACGCCCGGGCGCTCATCGCCGCGTCCCGCAGCCAGCAGTACCGGTAGTCCCAGTTGCGTACCCCGCCGAGCTCTTCGGGCAGCGAGGTGGTCGCGGCGGCGAGGATCGAGCCGGTCGCCTCGTGGCACAGTCCCCGCAGGGTGAGCGCGCTGCGGGCGACCAGCTCCCGGCCGGTGTTCGGCAGCTGCAGCTGCCGGACCCACTCCCGCCACGGCTGTTCCGCGGTGGACTGGCGCTGCTGCACGGTGACGGTGTGGTGTTCCAGGCTGTGCGAGCCGAACCGCAGCTCCATGGTGAGCATGCCGTCGAGCGCGGCCAGGTCGACCAGGGCGCGGCCGGTTTCCCGACCGCCGTCGTCGATGACCTTCCACACCACCCCGGGGGAGTAGAGCGCCACCGGCTCGTTGGAGCCGAGCACCAGCAGCCCGTCACCGAGCGGCTGCAACTGCACGGCCACCTGGCCGAACTCTGGGCGCGGTGCGAACTCCAGCTGTGCCTGCCCGGTGCCGGTGAGCACCCGGACCAGGGTGGAGTCGGCGCCCGGTAGCACCGTGTCGCCGGCGGAGGACTCGGCCGGCGGGCGGTCCAGCCAGTCGGTGACGGTCAGCCCCGACCAGCGGGTCTCCACGGTCATCGTGCCGGGCCGGTAGCGCTGCCCCAGCGGGAACCCGCCGCGGGCCGGTGCGACGGCGAAGTGCCCGGCCGGTGCGCCGCCGAGCAGATCGGCGAAGATCGCCGACGAGTCCGGCTTGGGATGGCACAGCCAGGTCACCTTGGCGTCCGGGGTGAGCAGTGCGATGGTCCGACCGTTGGCCAGCATCGAGTGGCGCTCGATCGGCACCGCGTGCTCGCCGTAGAGCCAGTTGCGCCGGGTCTCCAACAGCACGCCGAGCACCCGCGCGGCGTCGATCGGTTCGGCGACCCGGAACGCTGCCCGGGTGTCGCCGTCGCCGATCTTGATGCCGACGTCCGGGCCGTGCAGGTTGGCGAAGGCGCTCTCGTCGGTGATCGAGTCGCCGATGAACAGCACGCCGCTGGCCGACGTCTGGGTGCGGATCTGGTCCAGGGCGGTGCCCTTGTCGGTGGCGACCACTGACAGTTCGACGACTTCCTTGCCCTGGGTGACGGTGACGTCGGGCCAGGCGGCCGGTCCAGTGTTGACCGCCGCGACGACCGCTTCGGCGACTGCCGGATCGGCGCCCCGGGTGTGCACCGCGACGCTGGCCGGTTTGACCTCCAGCCGTACCCCGGGCTGGTCCTTGATCAGCTGCCGTAGCTCCCGCTTGAGCTGGGAGTGCACCTGCAGTTGCTCAGGGGCCAGCCGTTCGACGAAGCCGATGTCGAACTCGGACCCGTGGCTGCCGACCAGATGGACCTCGCTGGGCAGCCGGGAGAGCGCGGCGAGATCGCGCAGCGCCCGGCTGGAGACCACCGCGACGGTGGTCTGTGGAAGCGCGGCCAGCGCCCGCACCGCCGCGACCGACTCCGGTAGCGGTACGGCCCTGGTCGGGTCCTCGACGATCGGTGCGAGGGTGCCGTCGTAGTCGCAGGCCACCAGCAGTATCGGCATCCGGGCGATCCGCCCGATCGCCGCGCGCAGCTCGGGATCGATCTGATCCGCGGCCGCGCGTACGTCCCCGTCAAGGACGGACGTTCTCATTCATTCCTCCGTCTCGGGCACACCGAGTTCTGTGAGGAAGGAGCGGGCCCAGTGGCCGACGTCATGGGTCCGCAGATGGCGCTGCATGATCCGCATCCGCCGCCGGGCCTCGGAACTGTCGACGTGCACCGCCCGCAACAGGGCATCCTTGACGCCGTCCGGGTCGTGCGGGTTGCACAGGAACGCTTGACGCAGCTCCGTTGCCGCGCCGGCGAACTCACTGAGCACGAGGGCACCGCCGGTGTCGGCGCGGGCCGCGACGTACTCCTTGGCCACCAGGTTCATTCCGTCTCGCAGTGGTGTCACCATCATCACATCGGCCGCGCGGTAGAGCGCGGCGAGTTCACTGCGACTGTACGACTGGTGCAGGTAGTGCACGGCGGGCACACCAACCCGGCCGAATTCACCATTAATCCGGCCAACTTCGCGCTCAACCTTGACCCGAAGTGCCTGGTAGTGCTCGACCCGCTCGCGACTGGGGGTGGCAACCTGCACCATAACCGCATCCGGAACTGTCAGCTTTCCGTCAGCAAGAAGTTCCCGGAACGCTTTCAGCCTGAGTTCGATCCCCTTGGTGTAGTCGAGCCGGTCCACCCCGAGGATCACCGTCTTCGGATCCCCCAGCTCGGCGCGGATTTGCTTGGCCCGCGCCTCCACCGACGCGTCGTGGGCCATCCGCTCCATCTCCGGAACGTCGATCGAGATCGGGAAGGCACCCGCCTTGACCTTACGGCCGTCGACCTGGATCATCTGGCCCTCGTACCGCAGCCCGAGCAGGTGGCGGGCCAGCCGGACGAAGTTCTGCGCGGCCAGCCGCTGCTGGAAGCCGACCAGGTCGGCACCGAGCAACCCGCGCAGGATCTCGGCGCGCTGCGGCATCTGCATGAACAGCTCGATCGGCGGGAACGGGATGTGCAGGAAGAAGCCGATCCGCAGGTCCGGGCGGATCTCCCGGAGCATGGCCGGCACCAGCTGCAGCTGGTAGTCCTGCACCCACACCGTCGCGCCCTCGTCGGCGACCTCCGCTGCCGCCTCGGCGAACCGGGCGTTGACCACCCGGTAGGCCTCCCGCCAGCGGCGCTTGAACGCCGGCGTCTCGACCGCGTCGTGGTACAGCGGCCAGATGGTGGCGTTGGACTGACCTTCGTAGTAGCGTTCCAGCTCTTCGGCGCTCAGCGGGACGGGGTGCAACCGGATGCCTTCGAGGTCGAAGGGCTCCGGTGCCGCACCGGCGCCACCGGCCCAGCCGACCCAGGTGCCCTGGTGCGCGGCGAGCACCGGGTGCAGGGCGGTCACCAGACCGCCGGGGCTGCGCCGCCACTGGCGACCTTCCGGCGTGGTCACCTCGTCCACCGGCAGGCGGTTGGCGACCACTACGAACGAGCTCCGAACCGTCACGTTCCGTACACCTCCGGTGATTACGGGACCGCCATGAGCGTACTGTGCGGGCCAGGCGGGCGGACTCCCGTCCCCCTCTTGGTGCCCAGCTGATCAGGACATCGAAACCCGGCCGGGCGCAATGAGGCAGGTAACACCGGCGCGAAGATCCCGGCCGTCCGGTGGGGTGAGGTGCGGCTGGGGCGTCGGACCTGTCAGGATTGACAACGGCGTACGCACCGATCGGACCGTCGTACCGAGCACGACCGCGTACCGCGTACCACCCGCAGCCGCTCCGGTCGGTGCCGGCGGCCGGTGCGCGGAGGTCGTGACCTGCCCGTACCGACGGGTCCCACGAGAGTTCTGGAGGTAGGCCGCACCGTGGCCCAGTTCATCTACGTCCTGGAGAAGGCGCGCAAGGCGCACGGCGACAAGGTCGTGCTGGACAACGTGACGCTCAACTTCCTGCCGGGCGCCAAGATCGGTGTGGTCGGCCCGAACGGCGCCGGTAAGTCCAGCCTGCTCAAGATCATGGCGGGCTTGGACCGGCCGAGCAACGGCGACGCCCGGCTGATGCCCGGCTACACCGTCGGCATGCTCGCCCAGGAACCACCGCTCAACGACGCGAAGACGGTGCTCGGCAACATCGAGGAGGCGGTCGCCGAGACCAAGGCGAAGCTGGAGCGGTTCAACAAGATCGCCGAGCAGATGGCCACCGACTACTCCGACGAGCTGATGACCAAGATGGGTCAGCTGCAGGAGGAGCTGGACCACGCCGACGCCTGGGACATCGACTCCAAACTCGAACTCGCGATGGACGCGCTGCGCTGTCCGCCGCCGGACGCCGAGGTGACCCAGCTCTCCGGCGGTGAACGCCGCCGCGTTGCGCTGTGCAAACTGTTGCTGGAGGCGCCGGACCTGCTGCTGCTCGACGAGCCCACCAACCACCTGGACGCGGAGAGCGTGCACTGGCTGGAGCAGCACCTGGCCAAGTACGCCGGCACCGTGATGGCGATCACCCACGACCGCTACTTCCTGGACAACGTCGCCAACTGGATCCTCGAGCTGGACCGTGGCCGGACCTATCCGTACGAGGGTAACTACTCCACGTACCTGGAAAAGAAGGCCGCCCGGCTGGCGGTCGAGGGTCGTCGCGACGCCAAGCTGAAGAAGCGCCTCGGCGAGGAACTGGAATGGGTCCGGTCCAACGCCAAGGCGCGCCAGACCAAGTCCCGGGCCCGGCTGGACCGCTACGAGGAGATGGCCAGCGAAGCGGAGAAGACCCGCAAGCTGGACTTCGAGGAGATCCAGATCCCGCCGGGGCCGCGGCTGGGCAACACCGTCATCGAGGCGGTGAACCTGAAAAAGGGCTTCGGCGACCGGGTCCTGATCGACGACCTGAGCTTCTCGCTGCCGCGCAACGGCATCGTCGGCATCATCGGTCCGAACGGCGTCGGTAAGACCACCCTGTTCAAGACGATCGTCGGGCTGGAGCAGCCGGACAGCGGCCAGGTCCGGGTCGGCGAGACGGTGCAGCTGTCGTACGTCGACCAGAACCGCTCCGGCCTGGACAGCAGCAAGACGGTCTGGGAGGTGGTCTCCGACGGGCTGGACCACCTGATGGTTGGCAAGGTCGAGATGCCGTCCCGGGCGTACGTGGCCGCGTTCGGCTTCAAGGGCCCCGACCAGCAGAAGCCGACCAAGGTGCTGTCCGGTGGTGAACGTAACCGGCTCAACCTGGCGCTAACCCTGAAGATCGGCGGCAACGTCATCCTGCTCGACGAGCCGACCAACGACCTCGACGTGGAGACGCTGTCCAGCCTGGAGAACGCGTTGCTGGAGTTCCCCGGCTGCGCCGTGGTCATCTCCCACGACCGGATGTTCCTGGACCGGGTCGCCACGCACATCCTGGCCTGGGAGGGCGACGACACCAACCCGGCGAAGTGGTTCTGGTTCGAGGGCAACTTCGAGGCGTACGAGAAGAACAAGATCGACCGGCTCGGCGCGGAAGCGGCCCGGCCGCACCGGGTGACCTACCGCAAGCTGACCCGTGACTGATGCGGCACTGGCCGGGGGCTCGTCGACGACCGGCGAGGTCCCGGCCGCCGGCGGTGGTCAGCGCTACACGTTCCACGCCGCGCTGCGCTGGTCCGACCTCGACGCGTACGGGCACGTCAACAACGCCCGATTCCTGACGCTGTACGAGGAGGCCCGGGTCGCGTTGATGTTCTCCGGCGGGCGGGCCTGGGGCGTCGGTTCGTTCGCCGACGGGGTGCTGATCCACCGGCACGAGGTCGACTACCTGCGCCCGGTCGACTACCGGATGGGCCGGTCGACTGCCGACCAGGCACCGGCCGTCCGGATCGAACTCTGGATCGAACAGGTCCGGCCGTCGCGGTTCACGGTCGCCTACGAGATGTTCGTCGGCGACCTGCTGGTCAGCCGGGCCCGTTCGGTGCTGGTGCCGTTCGACCTGGATCAGGGGCGGCCGCGCCGGCTGACCGAGGCGGAGCGGGCCTTCCTGCTGCCGTACGTCCGACCGGCCGCCGCCGAGGCATGATGGCCGGCCGTACACCCCGGGCTGACCCGGCGTCGGGGGGTCACCGGCTGACCGGGCTGACCGACGCCGGCGCGTTCCTGGCCCGGCTGGTCCGGCTGGACCCCGACGCACCGGTGCGGCTGCGGTCGGCCGGCCGGGACCGCACCGAGCTCTGGGCCCGCCTGCCGTGGGCGGTCCTGGTGCAGCGGACCGTGGCGGGGCCCGGCCCGGGGGACGCCACGGTGTCCGCGGCAGAGCTGCTGGCCCGGCTGACGGCGGTCTCCACCGCGTTGCCGCCGCGCCGGGACAGCGTGTGGCGGTGGCCGTTGCCGCCCGGGCCGGCGCGGGCCGTCGAGGTGGTGCCGGCGGCCGATCTGCGCCGGGTCGCGGTGGCGGCGGCCGGCACCCTGCGGGCAGCCGAGACGCAGGGCGTCGGTGGCCGGGCGGTGGGCCAGCGGGCGGTACGGGACGCCCTGCTCGACCACGTGGCCGTAGTGGTGACCGACGACGGTCCGACCGGCGGGCGGATCGAGATCCGCCAAGGGCTGGTGCAGGCGGTGGCCCGGATGGGCTTCCTCGGCACGACCGAGGGGCCGGTCGGTCGGCCGGAGCCGGTCGACTGTCGGGACCGGACTGACCTGCCGGGCCGCCCTGCGGATCCACCTCAATCGGTGGTACGGGTCAGGACAGTAGGTAATTGGGTAGCGCTTGACGCGCCGTTCGGGGTTGCCTGGACGAAAAAAGTTAACGATCTTGCGCTCACGCCTACGATCACTCAGCCGAAAGTATGATGCTCCCTCATCCCTCTGGTTCAGGGGGTCCGTTGGGGGGGTGCTTAGGAACGGCTATCCGGGTACCGTCGGGCCTCGGATCCGACGCAACGTAGGCACCCGGATCCGCTGGGGAGTGAGGTGCGGATAATGCCATGGTGGTCGTGGCGCTCCGGTCACGTAGATGGCGGCGAGCCGGATGCCCGAAGCAGGACCGGAGTGGACAGCGGTGTCCGGCTTGGCCCGCCTGCGCCACGAACGCCGGAGCAGACGCCCCGGTCGTCGACCGAACTCGGGCCGACCAGGCCTGTGGGGCCGTCCTGCCCGATGCCGTCGGCGGCTGCGGGCAAGGAGCTCTCGCCGCAGGTGGTGCCGGTGACCCTCCGTCGCATCGGCACCGCACTGGACATGTTGGACATTCGGTATCTCGCGGACGGTGACGGCAGCCTGCTGGCGATGTGGGAGCGGCACGCTGTCCTGTTCACCCTCGAAGGGCCGGAGGACGAGATCCTGGTGGTCCGCGCCCGACCGCACTCCACCGTGCCGCCCGACTGGGCCGACCGTGCCTACCGGGTGGTCAACGAGTGGAACCACACCAGGCGGTTCTGCAAGGCGTACGTCGGCGACCCTACCGACCGGGGCCAGTTGCCCATCTACGCCGAGCTGCAGGTCCCGCTCGCCGCCGGAGCCAACGACGCGCTGCTGGTCGAGCTGCTGGACTGCGGAGCGGCCGTGGCGACCGGTTTCGTCGACTGGCTGCACGACGAGGGCGCCCTGCTCTGACGGCCGGTCAGCCGCTGGCCAGGTCGCGCCGGGGCGGATCGGACGGGTCCATCTCGTTCACCATGAAGTAGGCGGCACGCTCCAGGTAGTCCCAGAGCATCCCGGCGAGCTCCGGATGCAGATCCAGCCGGTCGACCGCCCGGCGCATGTGGGTCAACCAGGCGTCCCGCTCCGCCGGACCGATCCGGAACGGTGCGTGCCGCATCCGCAGCCGGGGGTGCCCACGCTGCTCGGAGTACGTGCCGGGGCCGCCCCAGTACTGCATCAGGAACAGTGTCAGTCGCTCCGCAGCCGGCCCCAGATCCTGCTCCGGGTACATCGGGCGGAGCAGCGGATCGGTGGCGACGCCGGCATAGAACTCGTCAACGAGCCGGCGGAAGGCGGGTTCGCCGCCGATGGCGGCGAAGAAGGTCGGGGCGGGACCGCCGGCTGCGGGCGCCGCGCCGGCCGAGTCGTTGGCAGGATCTGACGCTGTCACCACTCCATCCTGCCAGCCGGTCCGCGCCCGGCGGTCCCCGGTGCGGCATGGTGCGGCATGGTGGGCGCCAGCGCGGGCTCAGGCGCTGCCGACCTCGTCGGCCTGCTGCGTGTCACGGGCCTGCGGTACGGGGTTGCCGTTGCTGGCCGCCGCGCCAGTGGAAGAGCCGGCGGAAGTGCCCGGTGTCTCCGTTGTGGCGGCGGTCCCTGTGCCGGCTGTGCTGGAACCACCGCCGGTCGCGACACCGGGAGCGGCTGCGACGGCGGCGATCGCCGCGTCGAAGCGCTCCTCGGCCGGCCACCGCAGCAGCGCCAGGGAGATCACCACCGCACCGGTCATGCTCCACACCCCGACCACCGTCGGGATGTCGAACCGGTCGGCGAGCAGGCCGGTGGCCAGCACCGCGGCTCCCTGGCCGACCTGGATGCCGGTTGCGATCACGCCGAACGCGCGGGCCCGGTAACCGTGCGGCAACGCCTGGACGAACAGCCCGTTGGTCACCGGCAGCAGACCGGCCACCGCGAAGCCGCAGACCCCGGCGAGCACCGCCACCACCGGCGGAGACGGGTCGAGCAGAGTGGGGACCAGCGCCAGCGGGGCGATCACCGCGAATGGCCGGATCAGTCTGCGTCGGCGGCCCGGACGGACCAGCCGGCCGATCAGCAGCCCGCCGACGATGTAGCCGGTCGGACTCGCCGCCATGATCATCGCCTGGGCGAGACCCCGCTCGGAGTCGGTCACCCCCGGCTCGGCCGCCCAAGCGGCGGCCAACCCCTCTGGCACGATGGCGAACAGCGGGACCGTCCAGACCAGGATCGCGATGGCCCGCAGCACGTCGGTACGCCACACCAGTTGGAAGCCCTCGGCGGTCTCGCGGAGCAGGTGTTGGCGGCGGTCCGGGGTGGTGGCCGCCGGCCGGGCCCGGACCCCGAGCCGGATCACCAGGGCCGAGACGGCGAAGGTGGTCGCGTTCAACAGCAACGCCGCCCGTGGGCTGACGGAGGCGATTGCCGCGCCGGCGATGTAGCCGCCGACCTGGGCGAGCTGGCCGGTGCTGGCGATCAGCGACAGCCCCACGATCAGCCGGTCACCGGTCAGCACGGTGGGCATCAGCGCGGACCGGGCGGCCTGGTTCGGCGGATTCGCCAGGGTGGTGCAGAACAGCAGACTGATCATCGCCCAGACCGGCAGACCGGGGGTGGCGACCACGGCGATCAGGGCCATCCGGATCAGATCGGTGGTGATCATTACCCGGTGGTACGGGTGCCGCTCGGCGACCGTGGTGAGCAGCGGGCCGCCGATCAACCAGGGCAGGAAGCTGACCGCGAAGGCGGCGGCCGACAGGGCCACCGACTCCGTCTCCCGGTAGACCAGGACGGTGACCGCTGCCTTCGCGATGTAGTCGCCGATCCAGGACAGCGCCACCGAGACGAAAAGAAAGCGGAACTCACCCGCCGCGAACACCTCACGGAAGGTCGCCGGACTCCCGGCGGTTTGTGCCTCGTCGGACACGGACGGCGCCTCCATCGTTCTCGGCGGCACCCGCTCGTGGCGGGTGCTACCGGGGAACGTCCCGGACGTACGGCTGAGCGAAGTGGTGGTGACACTCCGATGACACTCGTCCCGGATCATGCCCGATCGGGTGACATCTGGCTAGTGTGAACGGCTGGTTTGTCGTCACTCCGACTAAACATTCGGATGACAACCAGACCGCCATACGGTGCATAGTCCCTGCTAGTCGGCCGAGGTGTACACGTCGTCCCGGTACTCGGACACGCCGTCCCGGTGATCGGTCAAGTCGTTCCGCCCTGGCCGGGCTCCTCCTGCCCACCTCCCGACCCGCGGGTGACGAACATCCGCCCGGCTACGATCTGTGCCGAGATCCCGGAGGTGTGCAGTGCCGCGGCCAGTTGACGGCGCAACTCGCGGCCCACCACGAACTGCCCCTCGGAGGTGGTCTTGGCGACGGTACGGATCACCGCGCCGTCGACCGTGACCTGCTCGACGCCGAGCACGTCCGGCGGCTCCACGAAGTGACCGGCCATCTCCTCGTCGGCGGCCACCCCCAGGGCAGCGGTACGCAGCACCGCAGTGGCCTGCTCGGTGTCGGCGAAGCCGACCGGCATGTCGACCACCACCATGGCCCAGCCCTGGCTCTTGTTGCCGACCCGGATGATTTCCCCGTTGCGGATGTACCAGAGCACGCCCCGGGCGTCCCGGACCGTGGTGATCCGCAGACCCACCGCCTCGACCACGCCGGTGGCCTCGCCCAGGTCGACGAGGTCGCCGACGCCGTACTGATCCTCCAGCAGCATGAACAGCCCGGCGAGCAAGTCCTTAACCAGGGTCTGCGCCCCGAAACCCAGCGCGATACCGGCGATGCCGGCGCTGGCCAGCAGCGGTGCCAGGTTGAAGCTCAGTTCGCCAAGCACCAGCAGTACGGCGATCCCGAATACGGTCGCGCTCACCGTGCTGCGCAGCACCGAGCCGATCGCCTCGGCGCGTTGCCGCCGCCGTTCCGGCATCACCACCGTCCCAGCCGGCGGTGTCCGTTCCCGCAACGGCCGCAGGATGGTCGGCCCGGCGACCGTCGAGGTGCTGGTCACCAACCGGCGGATGGCCCGATGCAGCAGGTACCGCAGCACCACCGCCACCACGACGATCAGCACGATCCGCAGGGGTTTGACCAGTAGCCAGAAGCTTCCCTCCGCCAGCCACGGCAGCCCGGTCCAATCGAGCACCTGGCTGCAGACCGGGTCGTCGTCGGGGCACACCGGGCTCACCGAGGGCTGCGGCTCCGGTTGAGCCCACTGGTACGGCGGGTCGGTCGCCGCTGCCCCGGTCGCCGGGTCGGGAGGCTCGGGGTCAGCGCGGGCGGGCAATCGTGCGGTCACCGTCAATTCGTACCGTACCGCCCTGCCCGGTCGGCGGCCGACCTACACCGTCGGCCTGACCAGGCGAAACAGGTCAGCGACCAGCCCTCGGCCGAACGCCCGAGGGGTCAGGCCCGAATAGTACGTGCATTTGGGTCATCTATCGGGGACTATTGGCGCACGGGCGCTGGCGATTCGCCAGCGCCGGTCGCGGTCCGACCGTCGGTCCGCGTCGAGTCGTAGTCGGCACTAGGAGCGGGCGGGAACACGACCGAGAGGGTGAGCGGGATGCCTGACATACGACCCGCGGTGGGCTCCGGTTCGTTGGTGCTCAACGCGACGTATGAGCCGCTGTGTGTCGTATCCGTACGCCGGGCCGCGATCCTGGTCCTGTCCGCCAAGGCGGTCTGCGTCGCCGACGGCGAGGGCATGCTGCACAGTGCCCGGCACTGTCTGCCGGTGCCGTCGGTGGTGCGGCTCACCCGCTACGTGCGGGTGCCCTACCGGACGCACGTCGGCCTTTCCCGCCGGGCGATCTTCGCCCGCGACGGCTGGCGGTGCGCGTACTGTCGGGGCCCGGCGGAGACCATCGACCACGTCTTTCCCCGCAGCCGTGGTGGCCGGCACATCTGGGAGAACGTCGTCGCCGCGTGCGCCCGCTGCAACCACAGCAAGGGCGACCGGACCCCGGCCGAGCTGGGCTGGCGGCTGCCATCCCCGCCGGCCGCCCCGAGGGGCACCGCCTGGCGGGTGCTCGGGCACCGTGCGCCGGATCCGCGCTGGGCCGACTGGCTCGACCTGTCCGAGTCCGAAGCCGCCGCCTGAGCCGGCTGGGCGCTGTCTTGAGCAGGCCGGTCCGCCGCCCGAGCCGGCTGCGGAGGTCAGCCGTGCTGGGCGCCGATCAGTGACGCGAAGACGACGACGTTGTCCGCGTACCCGGTGGAACCCCCGACCCACTGGCCACCGCAGGTGATCAGCCGCAGCCCGGGGTGACTGAAGTCGTCGTACACCCGATCCACCGGCAGGGACGACTTGTCGAACTGCTCTACCGAGGTGACCTCGAACAGCGCCACCGACCGGTCCATCCGGCGGACCTGGATCTGCGCGCCCGAGTGCAGCGTGGCGGCCCGGTGGAACACCGACGGACCGGTACTGGTGTCGACGTGGCCGACGATGACCGCCGGGCCGTTCTCGCCCGGCGTCGGGCTGGCCACGTACCACCCGGCCTCGTTGTGCCGGTTCAGTTCCGGAACCGCGATCGTGCCGTCCTCGGCCAACCCGACGTCGTGCACCGCGGCCTGCAGGTTCAACGCCGGGATGGCGAGGCTGACCGGGTCGCTGGCACCCAACGGCGGGTGCGTCTCGGGCGTCGCGCGGTGCGCTCCGGGCAGCCACTGCCCGAGCGGGGTGCCGGTCACCCGTTCGAAGCCGAACCCGGCGACGAAGACGCCCGCCACGATCAGCACCAGCGCGACCGGACTCCACCGTGACGGCGCGTCCGGACGCCCCCGGTAGCCACCCACCGCCACCCGCTGGGCGGCAGCCGTCTCGGCCCGGCGTCGACCCGGGCGCAGCGACCCGAACCCGGGCCAGCCCCGCCGTTGCCGGGGTGGGCCGTGCGGTGCACGACGGTTGGCGGCGGGCCCGTTGACGCCACGGTGACCGGCGACACCCGGCACCGCGGCCACCCCGCGCAGCGGGGCACGGGCCACCCCGCGGGCCGTGCCGGGGATCGCCGGGTACGCTGCTGCGTCCGTCGGCTCATCCGCCGGCGGATCCCCCACTTCGTCCGTCGGCCAATCTGGCGGTGTCGGCCTCGGCTGACCGTAGGTCGAAACCCGGGGTGCCACCGTGTGCGCCGTGGTACCCGCCGCCGTTACCTGGGTCAGGAACGGAAGCACCCAGCCGCCCGGGCGGCCGCCAGCCGGGGTAGGACGGACCATCTGGCCGCCCGCTGGTCACGCGCCGGAGTCGGCGCGTCGACGGCGCATCGCGAACAGCCCGATCCCGGCGCCCAGCCCGATCGCGACGATACCGCCGACCAGCAGGGCCGAGCCGCCGGAGCCGGTGCTGGCCGACGCGGTGCCGCCGCCTCCGGCGTCCGGGCCTCTGGTCGGGTGCGCCGTGCCGGTCACGGTCAGGGTGGTTGTCGCCGTGTTTCCGTTCTGACACTGCAGGTCCACCGGGTAGCGCCCGGGCCGCTTGCTGCCGGGCACCGTCACTTGAGCGGTCAGCAGATCCTGGTCCGGCATCACGATCACCCGCCCGAACGCGTCCGACTCGACTGTTGCCTGGCTGGTGTTGTCGTCCCCGCAGCTGGCCCGGATGGTCACCCGGCCACCGGCGTTCACGGTGCTCGGATCGGCCTCCACGTAGGTGCTGCCCGCGTACGCCGGCGACGCGTCGACCCCGGCCGCCACCGTGCCGATCAGCACGGCGGCGGCGAGCCCGGCCAGCGTGCGGACCGGATGGCTCACTCCTGGCATGATCTCCCCCCGACTACGCTCCGGCCGGCCGGCGATGCCGGCTGTGTCGGCGGCGACCGGTGTGCCGTGCCGACGGCCGGAGCCCGCTCGCCCGACTTCCCGTCCCGACGCCGGCTATGCCTCCCCCTCCCGGGTGAACCAGCGCCCGGTCAGGTCACCCGTACCTGGCCGCTGCGGCCGGCTAGTGACCTGCCAAAATCGGTCAATGTCGCAGATCCATGATCTGACCGCGTTGGAGCAGGCCGCCGCGATCCGCCGGGGCGAGCTGAGCGGCAGCGAGATCATTGAGTACTACCTGGCGCGGATCGAAGCCCTCTCGGACACCGTCGGGGCGTTCGTCACGGTCACCGCCGACCACGCCCGGGAACAGGCCCACGCCCTCGACCGGGTCCCGCCGGGCACCCGGACCCGGCAGCACCCCGGCCCGCTGTACGGCGTACCGGTGGCTATCAAGGACCTCACCCTCACCGCCGGGGTCCGCACCACCTTCGGCTCGGCGGCGTTCGCCGACTACGTGCCGAGCGTCGACGCGGACGTGGTCCGCCTGCTGCGTGCCGCCGGCACCGTCAGCCTCGGCAAGACCACCGCCGCCGAGCTGGGCTGTTCGCTCTACACCGAGGGGGAGGTGGCACCGCCGGCGCGTAATCCGTGGGACCTGGCCTGCACCGCCGGCGGCTCCAGCGGAGGAGCGGCGGCGGCGGTGGCCGCCGGCCTGGTGCCGTTCGCCCAGGGCTCGGACGGCGGCGGATCGTGCCGGATCCCGGCCGCCCTCTGCGGCCTGGTCGGCTACAAACCCACCCGGGGGGTCGTCTCCGGCGGCCCGCTCGGCGCCGGCGGGTTCGGTCTGCCCAGCCACGGGCCGATCGCCCGGACCGTCGCCGACGCCGCCGCGATGCTCGACGCGATGGCGGTGCCGGTGCCCGGTGAGCCGTACCTGGCACCGCCACCGCCGCCCGGCGGCCATCTGTCGGCGGCCCGTCGCGCGGACCCCGGCCGACTGCGGATCGGCCGGTTCACCACCCCGATGCTCGCCGACGAACCGGTGCATCCGGACTGCCTGGCGGCGGTGGACACGGCGGCCGCGCTGCTCGCCGACGCCGGCCACGAGGTGGTCGACGTCCCGGCGCCACTCGGCCCGGACCTGTGGCCGCTGTTCGAGACCGTCTGGTACGTGCTCGCGCTGGCCCCGGTGCCGCCCGAACGGGAAGCGCGGCTGCTCCCGTTGACCCAGCTGCTGCGCCGCCGGGGCAACACGGTCAGCGCCGCGACGCTGGTCGCCACCCTGGCCGAGCTGCAGGTCCAGGTACGCCGCGCGATGCACGCGGTGGTCGGGCTGGACCTGCTGCTGTGCCCGACGCTGAGCGCCCCGCAGGCACCGGTCAGCTGGTTCACCGAAACGGGTGACCCGGCCGAGGACTTCGACCGGCAGCGGCGCTTCTCGCCGTACTGTGCGGTGTTCAACGTCACTGGGCAACCGTCGGTGTCCGTCCCGGTGGCGCAGAGTACGGCCGGGCAGCCGGTGGGAATCCTGCTGACCGGCCGCAGTGGCGCGGACGCCACCGTGCTGGCCACGGCCGCTCAGTTGGAGGAGCGGACCGGCTGGCCCGGTCGGCACCCGGAGATCTGGCGGGCCGGGCCCTCCGCTACCGTGAAGGCGTCTGAGCCGGAACGGGCTGGCGGTGTGGCCAGGTCCACCACTCCAGACATCCGCTGAGTCCCTTGAATCGATGCCGGGGGGCGTTGAGATTGTCTGTTACCAACACGGTGCTCTTCTTCGTCGTGATCCCGGCGGTCATCGTGCTCGTGGTGGCCGGTCTGGCGATGATCGGCGGGCGCGGCGGCGCGGACCGCCGCTACCGGCCCGGCCGGCAGTTCGACTTCAGCCCGGTCTGGTTCGTCTCGTCCGGCGACCGGTCGACCGGGACCCCGGCGGCGGCGCTGCTGGCCGGCACCGAGCCGGCGGCGATCGAGTCGGCCAACCCCGGCGGCGGGCAGCCGCGTCCGGGCGCGACGGGAGGCGCAAGTGACCGTTGGTGAGCAGGCCCACGAGCAGTCCAGCGAGTCCACCCGGACGAGCGCGACCCTGCCGGGACCGTTCGGCACCCGACAGTTGCTCCGGCTCGACGAGGCATTGCGGCTGGCCGACTCGGCCACCGGTCTCGCGTTCAGCATCTACGTCGGTGAGCTGGAGGAGCCGACCCGGGAGTACGCGGTGACGCTGCACCGGCAGCTGGCTGACCCGGACGACGCTGTGCTCATCGCCGTGTCGCCGAACCAGCGGGTGCTGGAGGTCGTGACCGGTGCCGAGGCCCGTAAGCGGATCCCGGACCGGGACGCGAAGCTCGCCGCGCTGTCCATGGTGGCCTCATTCGGCGGCGGTGACCTGGCCGGCGGCCTGGTCAGCGGGATCGACCAGCTGGCGTCCCGGGCCGGCCGCGCCTGACAGATCCGGCCTTACGGGACCTCCCAGTCACCCTCGCCGGTCAGGGGACCAGCACGGCACGGCCGTGGATCTTCCCGTCCCGCAACTGCTGGTACGCCTGCACCGCCTCGGTCAGCGGGAAGGTCTGCACCTCGGCGCGGAGCAGGCCCTGGCGGCCGAGCGCGATCACCTCGGTCAGGTCGGCGCGGGTGCCCCAAAACGGGATGACCGCGCTGGTCTCCATCGGCACCGGCGGCGGGCCTTCGACGGTCGCCGTCATCCGCAGCGTACCGCCGCCCAGGCCGACCATCGTCAGGTGACCGCCGGTGGAGACCACCTGCCGGGCGGTGTCCAGGGTGGCGTCCACACAGACGAAGTCGAGCACCACGTCGGCGCCGTCCGGGGCCGGGCCGGTGAGCTCACGGATCTGGTCGACGGCTGCCGGCCCGGACTGCACGGTGTGGTGCGCGCCCATCCGTTTGGCCAGCCGCAGCGCGGCGTCGCTGGTGTCCACCGCGATGATCGTGACGGCGGTGGTCACCGCCAGGATCTGCACCGCCATGTGGCCGAGGCCGCCGACGCCGATCACCACCGCGTAGGTGCCGGGCCGCAGCGCGTCCCGGCTGAGGGAGATCGCGTGGTACGGGGTGAGCCCGGCGTCGGTCAGCGGTGCCGCCTGCACCGGGTCCAGCCCGCCGAGCGGCAGCAGCCGGTCCGCCGGCACCACCACGTGGTCGGCGAGCCCACCGTCGCGGCTGATGCCGACCCCGCCGACCGGTACGGTGCGGCACTGGTTCTCCAGCCCGCGCAGGCAGGCCCGGCAGCGACCACAGCCGATGATCCCGTACACCGCCGCAGTGTCCCCTTCGGCCCATCCGGTCACCCCCGGACCGAGCTGGGCGACCCGGCCGGCGATCTCGTGGCCGATGGTCATCGGGGTCGGGAAGACCCCGGCGGGGGAGTCGAGGATGTGCAGGTCCGAGTGGCAGGCGCCGACCGCCGCCGTGGCCAGCAGGATTTCGCCCGGGCCGGGCTTCGGTGTCGGCACGTCGACGAGTTCGAGGGTGCCGGGCGCGGTGAGTTGGATGGCACGCATACCCACAGCGTCGGCCCGGCCCGCGCACTGCGTCCGCCGAACCGCCCCGGGTCACCCGCCGAGGCTGAGCCGCCCCCGTCCCGCCTGCAGGCAGCTGCGGTTTGGGTCGGTAGAAGTTCTCGGAGGTGCTGGGAGCGCTGGGAGCTTCAAGATCACCTAACGGCCCCACCCGCCTTACTCGTCGTAAATCGGGCTGCCGCCGGTGCAGCCCAGTTCGCCGGACTACTCACTGACTACGCAAGGCCGGTGGGCAGAGATGTTCACCAGGATGTTGACGTGGGTGCAGCTGCAACCTGCAGTAGCTGCAGGCGATGCCGGAGGATAGGTATTCGATGGGTACAGGAATAAGTGAGGGCGAAGGGAATTGTCAGCGGAGGCAGCGCTAGTGGTAACAAGATGGTCTTTCAGGATTGGCACGATGTAATCCGTCTCTTTGGCGCATATCCAAGAACGCCGTGATTCCTTGGAACTTCCACGTCGGGTCACGCATCCTAATGTATACTGAATCCTAGTTGCTCGGAAAGGTGTCATATGGTAGCCGGAGGGCGAATGAGGCTCGCAGCGACAGTAGGTCTATCTGCGGCAGGGCTGGTGGCCGTCGCCACCTTCTGGGCGCAAGACGGGGGCGATGCGGCAGAACTCCCTCCGCCTGTCACTGCGGGTCCAGCCCACTGCCCTCCGACCAGAGACGTTTCCTGGAGGCCCGCGCTGTCATCGACTAGGGGTGGGGATTTACTTCCGCTCGCGCCTAGGAGAGCTTTGCTTTGTGTCTATCCTGCTCCGGGCGTGGACGCGGTCTCTCAGTTGTCGGAGACTCATGTGATCGAGGGAGCGGCCGCACGAGAGGCTGTTGCCTATCTCAATAGCCTGCCATCCGATACTGGTGATGAGGTCTTTTGCTTTGGGGCGGAAACAGCCATGTATACGACGGTTTTCGATTATGCCGAAGGTCACGCAAGCGTGTCGATCGGTTGCGGCGTCGAGTACGCCGGGGGGGTGCGCCCGGAAGTGAATATCAAGAAGCTGGTTCGCTATTGGTTCGCTGAATAGTGTAGATTCAATCCAAATCTACCAGTTGTGTGACGGCGAGTCGATCCCTCGGCTCTGCGACCGATTGACCCCGCCGTTCAATCCGTTACCAGGGGAGTAGGCTGCGTTTGTAGAAGAGTTGGCCAGCGGCTCGGTCGTCGAAAGAAGTATGGCCAGCCAGGCGAAGGTGCTGGCCGCCTTACAGGGGTATGGCCGGCTTTTCCGCAGGCGAGGCGGTGTTGGCCCTGCCGGGGATGTCGTTGGGTTGGTTCCGGTGATCACTGCAGCTTGCTGGCGAACCGAGGCCACGCCGATACCCACCGCCGTTTCCTGGCCACACGCCCGCTGCCAGCGAGACTCAGTCACGATGGGTACCGGGTGGCACTGACCTAAACTTTGGTCGTTTTGTTGGCAATACTGCTGGTTTTGGGCTGGGTGCGGG